>NZ_CAWOJA010000001.1:0-193873 GCF_963881615.1 Rahnella sp. CJA17(1/100)
AGCTACTTTCCGCTGCCGCTCGACTTGCATGTGTTAGGCCTGCCGCCAGCGTTCAATCTGAGCCATGATCAAACTCTTCAATTAAAAGTTCGATTTGCTTCAACAAGTGAAGCGGTGCTCAGAGATTACTTCGTAATAATTCAACTAAATGAATTACTGCTTGGTCACTCTAAGACTTGATATTTTTTGCCACCGAGGTGGCTGATATCGTCTTGTGAGTGCCCACACAGATTGTCTGATAAATTGTTAAAGAGCATGCCGCGGTTCGCAAGGAATCTTATGCGGCGCGGGAGGCGTATATTACGTTTTCCCGCTGAAGAGTCAAGAGATTATTCATTCGAACATTCTTCTTTTTCTCTTCCCGTCCGGGCGACTTGTCAGTCGTTGTTCCCAGTCAGTGGAGGCGCATTATAGGGAGTTCTCAGAAGGCCGCAACCCCTAATTTCACTTTTTTTACCAACCGTTCATTAATCCGTCAATTTCGTCCAAAATGGACAAATACCGGTCGTTTTTCGCTAAAAACACACCAGTTTCAAGCCAGAGGCTGGAGTAGACTCTCCTTCATAATTAAGAGAAAGACATTCAGGAATACCTTACATGCTACTTAATGCACATCAACAGGCAGCTCAACGTAACCTTTCTTACCTGCTGGCGGAGAAAATTGCACAACGCGTTTTGTCTGGGGAGTATCCGGAAGGGGCTATTCTTCCTGGCGAGAATGAGTTAGGAGAGATTTTTGGTGTCAGCCGGACGGCCGTGCGTGAAGCAGTAAAAACGCTGGCGGCTAAGGGAATGCTTTTACCCCGTCCGCGTATTGGTACCCGGGTAATGCCACAATCGAGCTGGAACTTTCTCGATCAGGAATTGCTGACCTGGTGGATGACCCGTGAAAACTTCGATCAGGTGATGGCGCATTTTATTGTTTTACGCAAAGCACTCGAACCTCAGGCTTGTGCGTTAGCCGCACTCGCTGCCAGTAAAGAGCAAAAGCATCAGCTCTCTCTATATATGTATGAAATGCGCCAGTTGCATAACAGCTTTGATCGGGAACACTGGATAACGGTAGATACGCAGTTTCACCAGCTAATCTATGAAGCGGGGAAAAATCCTTTTCTGACCTCTTTTGCAAATTTATTCAGTTCAGTGTATCAGAGCTATTTTCGGGCAATTACAGGCAATGAAGTGATTAAACTGGAACATCACCAGCGGCTGACGGATGCCATTCTGGCCGGTGATGCCAATGCCGCACTTCTGGAATGCCAGAGCCTGTTACTTGCTGATGAATGATCCCACAGACTGACGGACTACCAGCTCTGGGGTGAGCACTAAAATCTGAGGCTCTGAAGCCGGGTCTTGCAACCGATGCAGTAATGCATCAACCGCCAGTTCTCCCAGTGAGTCTTTAGGCTGATGGATTGTTGTCAGCGGCGGCATCATATATTGCGCCAGCTGGATATCATCGTACCCCATCACGGCTACATCATCGGGAACACGCAATCCACGCTGATAAAGTGCCTGATATACGCCAACAGCCATCGCATCGTTACTGGCGAAAACCGCATGCGGCGGTTCGGGCAGCGCCAGCAACTGCTGCATTGCGGCTAATCCGCCTTCAAATTCAAAATCACTACACACCTCATAACCAGGTAAAATCTTCAAACCGGCTTTTTCCATGGCCTGACGATATCCACTCAGCCGTTCCTGTGCGGTGGTTTTATCCAACGGGCCGGTAATGCAGGCGATGCGATGATATCCCTGACGGATTAAAAACTCCGTCGCCATTTCGCCGCCCAGCAGTGCGTTATCCTGAATAATATCTATAGCGCCATCAAACGGTGACCAGTCCATCATCACAATCGGCAGTGACGGATAACGGCTGATAACGTCTTTCGAGGGTCGGTGGTTTTCGGTGCACATGATCAGCAGTCCGTCGACCCGCTTTTGCAACAGCGTTTCCAGGCTGCGGTTCATACGTTCGGCGTCATTATCGGTATTACATAAAATGAGGCTGTAGCCGCGTTCATAACAACTACGCTCCACCCCACGCACCACTTCCGAATAGAAAGGGTTACTGCTGGCGGTCAGTAACATGCCGAGGGTGCGTGTCTGATTCAGCTTAAGGCTGCGGGCCAAGGCGGAAGGCGCGTAATTGAGTTGTTCAACGGCAGCATTCACTTTCTCAGCGATGGATTCACTGACAAAACGATTCTTGTTGATCACATGGGAAACTGTAGAGGTTGAAACGCCCGCGAGGCGGGCGACATCTTTCATGGTGGCCAATCAGGCCTCCTGTTGTGCGAGGAAATCGTCTATTTCTTTGCGCCACGGGACGGAAGGTTGTGCGCCAGGACGCGTCACGGCAATCGCTGCTGCGGCGTGTGCGAATCGTACTGCGCTGTCCATCGGTTTGCCTTCCAGCAGGGCTGTGACTAACGCGCCGTTAAAGGTATCACCTGCTGCTATCGTATCGACGGCTTTTACACGGAACCCCGCCACTAACTTTCCGTCTCCGTTCTGGCTAAGCCAGACGCCTTTACTGCCCAGCGTAATGATGACAGTCGTGATGCCTTTGTCATGCAAAGCGTTTGCGGCGCGAGCGGCATCTTCATTACTGTCGACTTTAATTCCCGTCAGCTTTTCAGCTTCAGTTTCGTTCGGGGTGATTATATCCACCCGTGCCAGCAATTCATCGGGCAATTCACAGGCCGGAGCCGGATTAAGGATCACCTGCGTACCGTTGTCTTTAGCGATCTTCGATGCCGCGATCACCGTTTCAAGCGGAGATTCAAGTTGCATTAATAAAGCAGAAGCACCAATGACCTGCTGTTTATAGCGATCAAGATATTCAGGCGTGACGGCTTTATTTGCCCCCGCATCTATGCCAATAACATTCTCACCTTCCGCATTCACGAAAATCAGCGCTACGCCAGTGGTGGTGTCTTTAATAGCTTCGATGGGGTGCGTATCAATATGGTCACTGGCCAGCTGTTTGCGAACTCGTTCGCCAATATCGTCATCTCCCACACAGGCAATAAAAGAAATATCAGCGCCACTGCGACCGGCTGCAACAGCCTGATTCGCCCCTTTACCGCCAAAGGCTACGGTGTATTGCTTACCGATAACCGTTTCGCCCGGTTGCGGGAAGTGGTTGATATTCAGAATGTGGTCAGCGTTGATACTGCCGAGTACCACCAGTTTGCCGGTTTTCATGTGGAGATCCCTGAGTCAAATAGCGCCTCCATCAGGAGGCGCAGTTACAGCATCGATAAAAAGAGTATTACGGCTGAGCAACCAGTTTCAAATCAACAGGGATAACAGCCGGCACTTTCTCGCCTTTGAGTACTTTATCTGCAGTCTGAACGCCGATCACACCGATTTGTTCAGGACGCTGTGCCACAGTCGCGCCCATTTTGCCGCTGTTAACGGCTTTGATACCGTCGTCGGTGCCATCAAAGCCAACGACCAGCACATCCGTTTTACCGGCAGTCTGCAGGGCGCGCAATGCACCGAGCGCCATTTCGTCATTCTGAGCGAACACGGCCTGCACGTCCTGATGCGCAGTCAGCAGATTCTGCATGACGTTCAGGCCCTTGGTGCGGTCGAAGTCAGCAGGCTGGCTGGCGAGGATCTGGAAATGGTGTTTTTCAGCGGCCTGAGCGAAACCTTTACCGCGTTCACGGGCAACAGACGTCCCGGCGATACCTTCGAGTTCAATGACTTTAGCGTTTTCGCCCAGTTTTTTGGCGATGTAATCACCGGCCATTTTCCCCCCGAAGGCGTTATCAGACGCGACGTGGCTGGCGACAACACCCTTAGTAGCCTGACGGTCAAGAGTGATCACCGGGATTTTCGCCTGGTTTGCCATCGCAACGGCATTGCCTACCGCATCAGAATCCGTCGGGTTGATCAGCATCAGTTTGGTGCCACGAACCGTCAGGTCCTGTACGTTTGCCAGCTCTTTCGCCGGGTTGTTTTGAGAATCAAGAACCACCAGGTTATAACCCAGTTTGTCCGCTTCTTTTTGCGCGCCGTCTTTCATGGAGACGAAGAACGGATTGTTCAGCGTGGAAACGACCAGCGCAATGGTGTCTTTCGCCAGAACGTTAGCACTGAAAGAAGCGGTGATCGCTGCGGCGGAAACCCAGACAGCCAGTTTTTTCATATTCATGGTCATAAGTCCTGTAGGAGAGTTTATTTGTTGCTTTTGTTATCCACCAGAACCGCCAGCAGGATGACAACTGCTTTTACGATCATCTGGTAGTAGGAAGAAACACCTAATAAGTTCAAACCGTTATTCAGGAAGCCAAGGATCAATGCACCGATCAGCGTTCCAACAATGCGTCCTTTACCCCCGGACAGGCTGGTTCCCCCTAATACCACTGCGGCAATCGCATCCAGCTCATAACCCGTACCTGCGTTGGGCTGCGCAGAAGATAAGCGCGCCACTTCGATGATACTGGCCAGAGCGGCTAACAAACCACACAGGGAGTAGACGATAATTTTGACTTTATCGACGCTGATACCTGACAGACGCGTAGCGGATTCGTTACCGCCCAGCGCGTAGATATAACGCCCCAGCCGGGTGTGATGCAGCATGTACCATGCCGCAATAAACACCACAGCCATCAGCCAGACGGGTGTCGGGATACCCAGCGGGCGACCGATACCAAACCAGCCAAAAACATCAGCGACATCATTAAAGCCGGTACTGATCGGGCTGCCGTTGGTGTACACCATCGTAATACCGCGCAGCAGCAACATCATGACCAGCGTAGCGATAAACGCCTGGACTTTCCCTTTGGCCACAATCATTCCGGTGACGCCACCCACAGCCGCACCTAACGCCAGCGCGGCGCCAACGGCAACAAACGCATTCACTTCCAGCCCGACAATCGAGGCGGCAACGGCGCCGGTCAGCGCCAGCAAAGAGCCGACGGATAAATCGATCCCGGACGTCAGGATCACCAGTGTCATGCCGACGGCCATAATGGCGTTAACGGACGTTTGCTGAAGGATGTTAAACAGGTTATTGACCGTAAAGAAATTCGGGCTCATGGAAGAGACCACGGCAATCAACACCAGCAGCGCAATCAGAGACTTTTGCTCCAACAACCACTCTTTACTGATCCAGCGCTTTTTGGCTGGCAATGTCTGAGAACTCATATCTGATTACTCCTGCGTCACGCCGTATTGCTTGCCGACAGCGGCAGCCATCAACACTTCCTGCGTAGCCTGTTCTATCGGGAATTCACCGCTTAAATGGCCTTCATGCATCACCAAAACCCGGTCACTCATACCGATCACTTCCGGCATTTCTGAGGAAACCAAAATGATACTCAGCCCTTCGCGCTTGAACTGGTTTATAAGCTGGTAAATCTCTTTCTTGGCACCAACGTCAACGCCGCGCGTCGGTTCATCGAGGATCAGGACTTTCGGCCGCGTCATTAATCCACGGGCAATTGCCACTTTTTGCTGATTACCGCCGGAAAGCAGGCCGATGGTCTGCATCATCGACGGCGTTTTGATATTGAAGAGACGGATGAAATCGCCGACAGCCTGCTGTTCTTCCGCATGTTTAAGACGTCCGCCAGCGTGGCTGAAATAACGCAGCGCCGTCAGCGACATGTTTTCTTTCACTGACATGCCCAGAACTAAGCCATCGCGCTTGCGGTCTTCAGAGATATAAACAATGCCGTTTGCCAGCCCGTCCTGCGGTGAGTGTGTCACCACTTCGCGACCATCAAGCGCCACATAACCACTTTTACGCGGTAAGGCTCCGTAGAGAATTTTCATCAGTTCGGTACGGCCTGCGCCCATCAGACCGGAAATCCCCAGAATTTCGCCGCTGTACAGATCAAAGCTGACGTTATCCACGCCCGGCCCGCTGACATCGCGTACCTGCAAACGCAGCGCACCGCGTTCATGATTAATGCGCGGGTATTGCTCTTCGAGGCGACGGCCCACCATCATTTCAATCAGCGTGTCTTCTTCAAGCGAACTGACCGGCCGCTCGGCGATGAACTGCCCGTCACGGAACACCGTCACGTCGTCGCAGATTTCGAAAATTTCTTTCATGCGGTGGGAGATATACACCACACCGCAACCGGCGGCTTTCAGTTCCCGGATCACGTTAAATAAAGAAGCGGTTTCGGTATCGGTCAGGGCATCCGTCGGTTCATCCATAATGATGACTTTGGATTCAAAGCTCAGCACTTTGGCAATTTCGACCATCTGCTGGTCGCCGATGGATAAATCGCCTACCAGCCGGTCGCTTTTGTAACGCAGATTCAGGCGCGCCAGCAGTTTATCGGCCTCGGCATACATCTTTTTCCAGTTGATGCGGCCAAAACCGTTCACAAACTCACGACCCAGGAAGATATTTTCAGCAATCGTCAGTTGGGGGATCAGGTTCAATTCCTGATGAATGATACCAATCCCGGCTTCCTGAGAGGCTTTAGGGCCACTGAAAACCGCTTCCTTGCCAAGAAAATGCACTGAGCCGGCATCTTTCTGATAGATGCCGGTCAGCACTTTCATCATGGTGGACTTGCCCGCGCCGTTTTCTCCCACCAGCGCCATTACACGTCCCGGATAGACGCTGAGCGCCGCGCCGGAAAGTGCTTTTACGCCGGGAAAGGCTTTATCAATGCCTGTCAGTTGCAGCAAAGGTTGCATAAAGGCCTCAGAAGGTTACGCCGGCACACAGAATAACGTTCGCATAAGGCGAACATTCCCCGCTGCGGATCACAGCCCGACTTTTTTCGCTTTGTGCTTTGAATGACTCATGACTGACGTAATCCAAAGCAATGGTGTTTCCCTGGTGTTGTTCGAGTTGTGTCAATTGGGCGAGCAACGCTTCATGGAGTTGAGGATTTTTAGTGAGGATTTCCTCGGCGAGGATAGCCCGCTCAACCTGCATCTCATGTGTCACTACCTCTAAGACTTGTAAAAAGGTGGGAACTCCCTGGGTCAGGGCCAGATCGATGCGTTGGCAAGCTGCTGGCACCGGAAGTCCGGCATCGCCAATAACCAGCTGATCGGTGTGACCTAACCGGGCAATAACATGTGAGATTTCGGCATTTAACAGCGGTGACTTCTTCATTGTGAACTCCTACAGCGAAACGTTTCGCTCACCAATGAGTTTATAAAGATCCCCGGCCATCGCAACGGAGTTATGATGGAATTGTGATCAGCGTCGAAACGTTTCGCTGAATAATTAAGAAACCGCAGGAAAATTTGAGTTAGTCGTTTCAGAAAGGAGAAAGCGAAAATAAAACAGGGCACCCGAAGGTGCCCTGCGAGCAGTAGAAAGGAGGATCAGATTTCTACCTGCGTACCAAGTTCGATTACGCGGTTCGGCGGAATTTCAAACTGATCCGGCGCGCGTAAGGCGTTGCGGCTGAGCGCCATAAAGAGTTTGCCACGGAAGTAGAGATACCAGGGGCGCTTGGTCAGGATCAGTGATTCGTGCGACATAAAGAATGACGTTTCCATCATCCGGCACGGCAATCCTTCCAGACCGCAACGGTGGAACACTTCCTCCACGTTCGGCGTTTCTTTAAATCCGTAGCTGGCGACCACACGCCAGAACGTCGGCGAAAGCTGTTCGATGGTGACGCGCCGGACGTTATGTACATAAGGCGCATCTTCGGTGCGTAACGTCAGCAGTACCACACGCTCATGCAACACTTTGTTGTGTTTGAGATTGTGCAGCAACGCAAACGGAATGACGTTGATGGCGCGCGACATATACACAGCCGTACCCGGAACACGCACCGGCGGGGATTTCTCCAGAGAGGCGATCATCGCTTCCAGGGAATTCCCATGCTCGTTCATGCGGCGCATAAGGCGGAAGCGCTCGCTTTTCCAGGTCGTCATAACGATAAACATGCCCAAACCCAGCGTCAGCGGCAACCAACCGCCGGAGAACAGTTTAGTAGCGTTCGCCGCGAACAGCGGGATATCCATAAACAGCAGACCGATCAGCAAAAGCCCGACCAGGAAAGGTTTCCAGTGCCAGTTTTTGAGTGCCACCGTACAGGAAAGAATACTGGTCAGCACCATCGTACCGGTCACTGCGATACCGTATGCCGCTGCCAGATTGCTCGAATGCTCGAAGCTGGCGATAACGATAACCACCGCAAAGTAAAGCAACCAGTTAATGGCCGGGATGTAAATCTGGCCCGCTTCCATTTCTGAAGTGTGGATGATGCGCATTGGCGGTAGATAGCCTAAACGCACAGCCTGACGCGTCAGGGAAAACACGCCGGAAATCACCGCCTGAGAGGCAATAATGGTCGCGAGTGTTGCCAGCACCAGTAACGGGATCAAAGCCCAGTCAGGCGCCAGCAGAAAGAACGGGTTCTTAATCGACTCCGGATCTTTGAGCAGCAATGCGCCCTGACCGAAGTAGTTCAGCACCAGAGAAGGCAGCACCACGGTGAACCAGGCCAGACGGATCGGGAATTTCCCGAAGTGGCCCATATCCGCATACAGCGCTTCCACGCCGGTAATCGACAGAACGACCGCGCCAAGTGCCAGGAAGGAAAACGACTTATGCTCGATAAAGAAGTTAACCGCCCACATCGGGTTCATGGCGCGAAGTACTTCAGGGTTCTGCATGATGCTGTTCACGCCGAGAACAGCCAGCGTCAGGAACCACAACAACATCACCGGCGCAAACAGTTTGCCAACAATGCCGGTGCCGTGTTTCTGAATAATGAAAAGCAGCGTCAGGACAGTAATAGATAAGGGGACGATATAAGGATCGAGTGAAGGTGCTGCGATTTCCAAACCTTCCATCGCGGAAAGAACAGAAATAGCCGGAGTGATCACCACTTCACCATAGAAGAAACTTCCGCCGATCAGGCCGAGAATGACCAAAACGGCAGTGGTGCGTGCCGAGGTGTTTCTGCCCGCCAGAGACATCAGCGTCAGAATACCGCCTTCGCCTGCGTTGTCCGCCCGCATCACGTAAGTGAGGTACTTGAGCGAAACAATGAGGATTAACATCCAGAAAATCAGAGAGAGAAAACCAAAAACGACGCTGGGTTCAACGTTGAAACCATAGTGACCAGAAAAACACTCTCTTAAGGTGTAGAGAGGACTGGTACCAATGTCGCCATAGACCACACCAATGGCGGCCAGGGTTACTGCTGGGAGTGACCGTTTATGTTCAGTGCTCATATTTCGTTTCTTTTTTGCTCGAACATCCGTAAGCGATGAGTGCGCTCGATCTTATGATGCCCACTAAAAGGCGCACAGTATGCACGAATAAATTGGATTGCCTACCCTTAAATGTGCAGCTAAACCGGCGTTCATATGAACGGGGTCACATTTCTGATAATAGAAAATTTTTAGTAATCAACAAGCTATAACGACAAAAATAAACGTGGCATATCGCTATTAGCCAGTACACTATTCAACAACTCAATGGAAACCGGAAGAGACAGTATGGCGCAATCTCCCCTTCTGGCAGAACGGATCGCCCGTCTTGCTAACGCATTAGAACATGGCCTGTACGAGCGGCAGGATGCCATAAGACTTTGCCTGCTGGCAGCCCTGTGCGGCGAAAGCGTTTTTCTGCTCGGCCCGCCAGGTATTGCAAAAAGCCTGATTGCCCGGCGCCTGAAATTTGCGTTCCGCCATGCGCGCGCTTTTGAATATCTTATGACGCGCTTTTCCACGCCGGAAGAAGTCTTTGGTCCGCTCTCGATTCAGGCCCTGAAAGATGAAGGCCGCTATCTGCGTCTTACCGAAGGTTACTTGCCGGAAGCTGAAATTGTCTTCCTTGATGAAATCTGGAAAGCAGGCCCGGCCATCCTCAATACATTGCTCACCGCCATCAACGAACGCCGCTTCCGTAATGGCGAACGAGAAGAACCTATTCCGATGCGTCTGCTGGTCAGTGCGTCCAACGAATTACCCGAAGCCGATGGTGGCCTCGAAGCGCTGTACGACCGCATGCTGATCCGTCTGTGGTTGGATAAAGTGCAGGATAAGCAAAATTTTCGCTCACTGCTGACCAGCCGGAACAATGAAAACGCCAATCCGGTGGCAGAGTCCCTGAGTATCAGCGATGAAGAATACCAACAATGGCAGCCGGAGATCGACAAAGTCAATCTTTCAGACAGCTGCTTTGAACTGATCTTCCAGCTGCGCCAGCGCCTTGATGCCCTGGATACGGCACCTTATGTCTCTGACCGTCGCTGGAAAAAAGCCCTGCGCCTGTTGCAGGCCTGCGCATTTTTCAGTGGCAGAAAAGCGATCACGCAGGTGGATCTGATCCTGCTGAAAGACTGTTTATGGCATGACCTTAATACTTATAACCTGCTGCAAACCCAGATTGAGCAACTGATCACCGAACAGGCTTATCAGCAGCAGACACTGCTGATGAAAATTCAGCAGCTGAATCAGCAATGGATGCAACATCAGCAGCAACAGAGTTCGCGTCAGTCAATCAAACTGAGTAAGAAGGCCGGCATTTTCAGCCGCAAGCCACAGTACAGCCTGCCTGAATCACTTAACACCACCAACCTGACCCTGTTATTGCAAACGCCTTTACACCTGCATGAAATAAAAGTCACACACCTGTTATTCGAACGCATCATCCTGGAAGAGTGGCTAAATAAAGGAGGCGTACTGAAAGCCAAACTCAACGGGATTGGTTTTGTACAAACCGTGGTTCTGGAAATCGATGACAAACAACAACTTCTGGTGCTGGATGTCAGCCGTCAGAGCACGCCGCTGACGCTGCCGGGCCATGAGCATATTGCCGTTCCCGACGAAATGAAAAATACGCTGAGTGACCTGACCGCAAAACTGGCGCAGCAGAGACATGAATTCAGCCAGCAGCAAAACTGTCTGTTTGTTCCGGCAGAATGGATGGCAAAAATAGAAGCCAGCCTGCTTCAGGTGGCTGAACAGTTGCGTCATCAGCAACAGACATTCAGTGGTCACTGATCATGTTCAGTCTCGAGTCACTGGATCTTCTGCTGGCCATCAGCGAAGCCGAACTGATTGAAGAACTGCTCGTCGGCTTGCTGGCTGCGCCTGCGCTGACGGTGTTCTTCGAGAAATTTCCCCGTCTCAAGCGTGCCCTGACCAAAGATCTCCCAGAATGGAAATTGCGCCTTCGCCAGAGGATCCACGAAACGCCGGTTCCCCAAGAGCTGGCGAAAGAATTCTATCTTTATCAGCATTGCCAGCAGATCGACGCCACGGCTTTTCAGTCCGGACTGCCTTCCCTCATCGATGAACTGGAGCAACTCAGCTCTCCCTTTGCCACGGAAGCCCGCACCTTAAAGGAGAATAATGAAACCTCACGGACGGCGAAAACCGGCAACAGCTTTCATACCTTGTTCCTCCAGCGCTGGCGCCTGAACCTGACCTTCCAAACGGTGAACGTTCATCATCAGTTACTCGAACAAGAACAGGAGCAGTTGCAGGAAGAATTGCTGCAAAGACTGCAGCTCAGCAGCGAGCTCTCTCCTTTATTAGCGGAGAACGATACGGCAGCAGGCCGGTTGTGGGATATGAGTAAAGGGAAGCGTCTGCGGGGTGATATTCAGTCGCTGGCGCGGTTCGGCGCTTTTCTTCAGCAGCAGCCTGAGCTGATGCATCTGGCAGAACAACTGGGCCGCAGCCAGACGGTCAAAACCAGTCCGCATGAAGATGCAAAAATGGAAACTCACCGGCTGATGGTGCGCGAACCTGCAACGGTGCCGGAAGAAGTGAATGGCATTCATCAGAGCGATGATATTTTGCGCCTGATGCCGACGGAGCTGGTGACGCTGGGGCTGCCTGAGCTGGAATACGAATTTTACCGCCGTTTGCTGGAAAAGCGTCTGATGACATATCGCCTGCAAGGGGACGTCTGGCGCGAGAAAGTGGTCAAACGGCCTGTGGTCTATCAGCAACAGGAACCGCAACCGCGTGGGCCTTTTGTCGTCTGCGTCGATACATCCGGTTCGATGGGGGGATTTAACGAACAGTGCGCCAAAGCGTTCTGTCTGGCGTTACTGAAAATCGCACTGGCTGATAACCGCCGATGTTACATCATGTTGTTTGCCAGTGAAGTGATCCATTATGAACTGACCTCCAACGGCGGCCTGGATCAGGCGCTGCGCTTTCTGGGGCAGCATTTTCGTGGTGGTACCGATCTGGCCGCCTGTCTGAATGCCACACTGGATAAACTCGCTTCTCCGCAGTGGGAGGATGCTGATGCCGTGGTGATCTCGGACTTTATCGCCCAGCGGTTGCCAGATGAAGTACAAAAGAAGGTCAGGGCGTTGCAACGGGAAAAACACCACCGCTTTCATGCCCTGGCAATGTCGCACTATGGCAAGCCCGGCATCCTGCGCATTTTCGATCATATCTGGCGCTTCGATACCGGCATGAAAAGCCGCGTACAGCGACGCTGGCAGAGAAATTAAGCCTAAAGAGAAAGATAATCATGACTGAAATTTATCAGCTCGACGAGCTGGATCGCGGGATCCTGAACGCCCTGATGGATAATGCCCGCACACCATATGCTGAACTGGCAAAAGTGTTCACCGTCAGCCCGGGGACGATCCACGTCCGCGTAGAAAAAATGAAACAAGCGGGCATCATTACCGGCGCGCATATTACCGTCAATCCTAAACAGCTGGGTTACGACGTATGCTGTTTTATTGGCATCATTTTGAAAAGTGCCAAGGATTATCCGTCGGCACTGAAAAAGCTCGAAAGTATAGAAGAAGTGGTCGAAGCCTATTACACCACCGGGCATTACAGCATTTTCATTAAGATCATGTGCCGCTCGATTGATTCCCTTCAGCACGTACTTATCAACAAGATCCAGACAATTGACGAGATCCAGTCGACCGAGACGCTGATCTCCCTGCAGAACCCCATCACACGTACCATCCAGCCCTGAGCACTGATTTCTATACCCCTATTATCCACAGGTAGATCCCAGCTCATTCACAGCGTACAATAGCCTCCTTTTCCCGGGTGAGAGCATCATGTCTGACATTACCCTGATCAGTGGCAGTACGCTTGGCAGTGCCGAATATGTAGCAGAACACGTGGCTGAGAAACTGGAAGAAGCCGGTTTTTCCACTCAGATGTTCCATGGTCCGGAACTGTACGAAGTTCCGCAGGAAGGTATCTGGCTGATCGTGTGCTCGACACACGGTGCTGGTGAGCTGCCTGATAACCTGCAACCTTTTATGGAGCAGCTGGAAGATCAGCAACCCGATCTGTCAAAAGTACGCTTTGGCGCATTAGGTTTAGGCAGCAGTGAATATGACACCTTCTGTGGCGCGATCAGTTCTCTGGATCAAAAACTGACGTCATTAGGGGCAAAACGGATCGGTGATCGTCTTGAGATCGACGTCACTCAACACGAAATTCCTGAGGATCCGGCCGAGGTTTGGGTGATCAACTGGATTAATTTGATCAAATAAGTGTAAATTTCAGGCGATCAGATGTGGATAACTATGCTTAAAAGCAGGGTAAAACCCGTAGTTATCCCTCTAACAACTCCTGTACGTTTTTCATGCTGTGCATAACTCTCACTTCTGATCCCAGCTTATACTGTCCAGGATCACCGATCATTCACAGCATTCGATCCTTCTTAGCATACTGATCTTCATAAACAAAAAAGACTTATGCACAGAGGATCGCGATCCTAATAGAAGTATTAATAAGAGATCTTTAAATAAAAAAGATCTTCTTTTAATTAGTGAAGATCCCCGGGGACTTGTGGAAGCTCAAAACTTGAGTAGAATCCCTCCTCCCAACGCCATACAAAGAAAGTTCGCTTGAACGCCGAGGTGCAGTCGCATGTTTTATCCGGATCAATTTGACGTCATCATCATAGGTGGTGGTCATGCAGGTACTGAAGCCGCAATGGCTTCTGCACGCATGGGACGTCAGACCTTATTATTAACCCACAATATCGACACGCTGGGACAGATGTCGTGTAACCCGGCAATTGGCGGGATCGGGAAAGGACATCTGGTAAAAGAAGTGGACGCATTGGGCGGACTGATGGCTACGGCTATCGATCATGCGGGTATTCAGTTTAGGATACTAAACGCAAGCAAAGGCCCGGCAGTCAGGGCAACACGTGCTCAAGCTGACCGCGTTCTGTACCGTCAGGCCGTCCGTACCGCCCTGGAAAACCAGCCAAACCTGATGATCTTCCAGCAACCTGTTGAAGACCTGATCGTCGAAAACGATCGTGTGGTCGGTGCTGTGACCAAAATGGGGCTGAAATTCCGCGCTAAAGCGGTAGTACTGACTGTCGGCACCTTCCTGGACGGAAAGATCCACATCGGTCTGGAAAACTACAGCGGTGGCCGTGCAGGGGATCCTCCGGCGATCTCTTTGTCTCAGCGTTTGCGTGAATTGCCTTTACGCGTTAACCGTCTTAAAACCGGTACACCTCCGCGTATTGATGCCCGGACCATTGATTTCAGTGTTCTGGCACAACAGCATGGTGATAATCCGGCACCGGTATTCTCGTTCATGGGCAACGTGTCGCAACATCCGCGCCAGATCCCGTGTTACATGACCTATACCAACGAAAAAACCCATGACGTGATCCGCAATAATCTGGATCGCAGCCCGATGTATGCCGGGATCATCGAAGGGATCGGCCCGCGTTACTGCCCGTCGATCGAAGATAAAGTCATGCGTTTTGCCGATCGCAATTCTCATCAGATCTTCCTTGAACCGGAAGGCCTGACCAGCAATGAAGTTTATCCAAACGGAATTTCCACCAGCCTGCCATTCGATGTGCAGATGCAGATCGTCCGGTCTATGCAGGGGATGGAAAATGCCGTTATCGTTCGTCCGGGTTATGCAATTGAATACGATTTCTTCGATCCGCGTGATTTGAAACCGACGCTGGAAAGTAAATTTATCGCCGGTCTGTTCTTTGCCGGACAAATCAACGGTACGACGGGTTACGAAGAAGCCGCTGCACAGGGCTTACTCGCCGGCATGAATGCTGCCCGTAGTGCCAGCGAAGAAGAGGGCTGGGCGCCACGTCGCGATCAAGCTTATCTCGGTGTGCTGGTTGATGACCTGTGTACGCTGGGCACCAAAGAACCGTACCGGATGTTTACATCACGCGCTGAATATCGACTGATGCTGCGCGAAGACAATGCCGATTTACGCCTGACAGAAAAAGGCCGTGAATTAGGTCTGGTTGACGATGCCCGCTGGGCGCGGTTCAACGAAAAACTGGAAATGATCGAACAGGAACGTCAGCGTCTGCGTGGTATCTGGGTGAACCCTCATCACGCGCAGGTTGAAGAGATTAATGCACATCTTTCTGCTCCACTTTCTAAAGAAGCCAGCGCAGAAGAACTGCTTCGTCGTCCTGAAATGACCTATGAGCTGATTACCCGTCTTTCTCCGTTCGCACCTTCTGTCCCGGATGTGCAGGCAGCAGAACAGGTTGAAATTCAGATCAAATATGAAGGCTATATCGCCCGTCAGCAGGAAGAGATCGAAAAACAGCAGCGTAATGAAAACACTGTGTTGCCGGTTGATCTTGATTACCGCCAGGTTAATGGTCTTTCCAATGAAGTGATCGCCAAGCTTAACGATCACAAGCCGACCTCCATTGGTCAGGCATCGCGGATCTCAGGTATTACGCCGGCAGCTATCTCGATCTTGCTGATCTGGCTTAAAAAACAAGGCTTACTGCGCCGTAGCGCATAACTCACCTCTCTTATGACCGCCCTTTGAAAACAAAGCGGCGGTCAGTTCTTACTTTTCCCATCTTTCTGAGTGTTTTATCATTTCTCAACCGGGCTGTTCCCGGAATATCGACTCTTTCTGAGGATTCACTGTGCAAAAGAAACTGGACTCGCTGCTTGCTGCGGCAGGAATAGCGTTACCCGATCAGCAAAAACAGCAACTGATTGGCTATGTGGAACTGCTGCATAAGTGGAACAAAGCCTATAACCTGACGTCTGTCCGTGACCCGATGCAGATGCTGGTACGCCATATCATGGACAGCATCGTAGTAAATGAGCATCTGCAGGGCAGCCGTTTCATCGACGTAGGCACAGGCCCTGGTTTACCGGGAATTCCTCTCGCCATCGTTCGCCCTGATTCACACTTTACGCTGCTGGACAGCCTGGGTAAGCGCGTACGCTTCCTGCGTCAGGTTCAGCATGAACTGGGGCTGAAAAATATCGAACCGGTACAAAGTCGTGTGGAAGAGTTTGAGCCAGACCCGTTGTTTGATGGGGTGATCAGCCGTGCTTTTGCGTCCCTGCAGGATATGCTTTCCTGGTGCCATCACCTGCCACAAAAAGGGCAGGGGCGTTTTTACGCCTTAAAAGGGGTGAGCCCTGATGATGAAATGGCGGTATTGCCGGAAGGTATCACTCTGGAATCGGTCATAAAACTGCAGGTACCAGAACTTGACGGGGAACGGCATCTCGTCATTCTTCGCTCAAACTAAAGTTGCGTTTTATCAAAAAATATTTAAAAAGCGCATGAGTTATTGCAGTTAAAATGAGCAGGCTAATTATATAGCGGTGACAAACACTCAATCACCGCTTTTTTACAGACTGATAGCATTTCAGAGATGTTTTTATTTTAATCCGGACTGTAATAGTCACTTTTGAAATTGAACGGTCATCAACCGGCTGATATTGAACTTGTAATGAAAATGTTGTTATTTGTTGGGTTGTTGTGTCAATAAATCGTGGTTATTTTTAAAGAAGATTGTTTAACGAACAGTGTTTTATTAACAAATTGATTTATAAAGATTTTAAAAGGCCTGATTAGCTAAAGACATTCAAACAGTGCAGGGTATATAAAGTGTCCTGAGTTAATTATGTGATCCAGTGCACGCTTCTTTGTCGGGTGATGAAATAACCGTATCAAACCAAAAAGGGCAAATTCAGCTATAGTTTGGTTGTCAAAATAGTCGTGAAGGGGAAAATTTAAATAATTGTTCACCTTTTCGCTACTTATCCATTGAATTCGTCCCTGTGCCCCGTATAATTTGCTCGGTTTTTGCTGCTTGACTCAAAACAGTAAAGGCAGTGATATACGGCATTCAGTCTACCTCCAGCTAGGTACTTGATACGGAGAGAACAAACGTCATGTCTGTATCCGGTATTTTACACAGTACAAATAGTGTGAAGGTTGCCAGAAAGCTGTTGATACTGCAGTTATTGACCTTTGTTCTGCTCAGTGCAGTATTTGGTTTTAAAAGCCTGGAATGGACCACATCGGCTCTTATGGGTGGGTTGGCCGCCTGGGTGCCAAATGTACTGTTCATGCTGTTTGCATGGCGCCATCAGGCGCAAACAACGGTCTCTGGACGGGTTGCCTGGTCCTTTGCAATCGGAGAAGCGCTGAAGGTGCTGGTTACGGTGATCTTAATGGTTATCGCACTTGGCCTGTTTAAGGCGGCTTTTGCTCCGTTGGGGTTGGCCTATTTATCGGTGTTGATGACTCAGATTTTGGCACCGGCCGTCATTAACAGTTACCGTACTTAACTACTAAAGGGTAAGAGGCATCATGTCTGCATCAGGAGAAATCTCTACTCCACAAGAGTATATCGGTCACCATCTGACTCAGCTTCAGATTGGGACGGGATTCTGGTCGATTAACATCGATTCGATGTTTTTCTCCGTGTTCCTCGGAGTACTCTTTCTGGTTATTTTCCATCGCGTAGCCAAAAACGCCACCAGCGGTGTGCCGGGTAAACTGCAAACCGCAGTTGAACTGGTCGTTGGTTTCGTCGACAGCAGCGTGCGTGACATGTATCACGGCAAAAGCAAAGTGATTGCACCTCTCGCGCTGACCGTCTTCGTCTGGGTATTTATGATGAACCTGATGGATTTGCTGCCAATCGATTTGCTGCCATTCATCGGCGAGCACATCTTTGGTCTGCCAGCGTTGCGTGTGGTTCCTACGGCTGACGTGAACATCACGTTGTCAATGGCACTTGGCGTATTCATTCTGATTCTTTTCTATAGCATTAAGATGAAAGGCTTTGGCGGTTTCATTAAAGAACTGACAATGCAGCCATTCAATCATCCGGTTTTCATTCCGATTAACCTGATTCTTGAAGGTGTCAGCCTGCTGTCTAAACCAGTTTCACTGGGTCTGCGACTGTTTGGCAATATGTATGCGGGTGAGTTGATCTTCATCCTTATTGCTGGCCTGTTGCCGTGGTGGTCACAGTGGATTCTAAATGTGCCTTGGGCCATTTTCCACATCCTGATCATTACGCTGCAAGCCTTTATTTTCATGGTTCTGACGATTGTCTATCTCTCGATGGCATCTGAAAAACACTGATTTTCTTTCAACACTACTGCGTTTTAACTGAAACAAACTGGAGACTGTCATGGAAAACCTGAGTATGGATCTGCTGTACATGGCTGCCGCTGTGATGATGGGCCTGGCGGCAATCGGTGCTGCAATCGGTATCGGCATCTTGGGTGGTAAATTCTTGGAAGGTGCTGCACGTCAGCCTGACCTGATCCCTCTGTTGCGTACACAGTTCTTTATCGTTATGGGTCTGGTCGATGCAATCCCAATGATTGCGGTTGGTCTGGGTCTGTACGTGATGTTTGCTGTCGCCTAACACTGAGCTTGCTCACTGTTAATCGAACTACATCAAATAATTCACTTTGAAAGAGGCATTGTGCTGTGAATCTTAACGCAACAATCCTCGGCCAGGCTATCGCGTTCGTCCTGTTTGTCTGGTTCTGCATGAAGTACGTATGGCCGCCAATTATGGCTGCCATCGAAAAACGCCAGAAAGAAATTTCTGAAGGTTTATCTTCCGCAGAACGTGCCAAAAAAGAGCTGGACTTAGCGCAAGCCGATGCGACCGACCAACTGAAGAAAGCCAAAGCTGAAGCTCAGGTAATCATCGATCAGGCGAACAAGCGTAAAGCTCAAATCGTCGACGAAGCAAAAGCTGAAGCCGAGCAGGAACGTAACAAGATCGTGTCGCAAGCCAAGGCAGAGATCGACGCCGAACGCCAACGCGCCCGTGAAGAGTTGCGTAAGCAAGTCGGAATTTTGGCCATTGCTGGCGCCGAGAAGATTATCGAACGTTCCGTGGATGAAGCTGCTAACAGCGACATCGTTGATAAACTGGTCGCTGAACTGTAAGGAGGGAGGGGCTGATGTCTGAATTTGTAACTGTAGCTCGCCCCTACGCCAAAGCAGCTTTTGACTTTGCCGTTGAGCACCAAAGCTTAGACCGCTGGCAGTCCATGTTAGCGTTCACGGCTGAAGTCACGCGCAATGAACAAATTGAAGAACTGCTTTCCGGTGCTAGCGCGCCTGAAACTTTGTCTAAAACGTTTATTGCCGTATGTGGTGACGAACTCGACGACGCAGGCCAAAACCTGATTAAGGTAATGGCTGAAAATGGACGTTTACGCGTTCTTCCGCAAGTGCTGGAGCAGTTTATTGAACTGCGCGCCTCTCTCGAGGCTGTTGCTGAAGTTGAAGTGACCTCAGCAAATCCGCTTTCGGAAGAACAGCAGGCAAAAATTGCTGCTGCGATGGAAAAACGTCTGTCTCGCAAAGTTAAGCTGAATTGCAAAATTGACAAGTCTGTTCTTGCCGGTGTCGTAATCCGTGCAGGTGATATGGTGATTGATGGCAGCGTTCGCAGTCGTCTAGAACGCCTGGCAGACGTCTTGCAGTCTTAAGGGGACTGGAGCATGCAACTGAATTCCACCGAAATCAGCGAACTGATCAAGCAGCGCATTGCTCAGTTCAATGTGGTGAGCGAAGCTCACAATGAAGGTACTATCGTTTCCGTCAGTGACGGGATCATCCGTGTGCACGGCTTAGCCGATGTCATGCAAGGCGAAATGATTGCGCTGCCGGGTAACCGCTACGCTATCGCCCTGAACCTGGAGCGTGACTCTGTAGGTGCCGTTGTAATGGGCCCTTACGCTGACCTCGCCGAAGGTATGAAAGTAAAATGTACTGGCCGTATCCTGGAAGTTCCAGTTGGCCGTGGCCTGCTGGGCCGCGTGGTTAACACCCTGGGTGCGCCAATTGATGGTAAAGGTCCGGTAGAGCACGACGGCTTCTCAGCTGTTGAAGCAATCGCACCTGGCGTTATCGAACGTCAGTCGGTAGATGAACCTGTGCAGACAGGTTATAAGTCCGTTGATGCCATGATCCCAATTGGTCGTGGTCAACGTGAACTGGTCATCGGCGACCGTCAAACCGGTAAAACAGCTCTGGCGATCGATGCGATCATCAACCAGCGCGATTCCGGCATCAAATGTATCTATGTGGCTATCGGCCAGAAAGCGTCCACCATTTCTAACGTGGTTCGTAAACTGGAAGAGCACGGCGCACTGGCAAACACCATCGTTGTTGTTGCAACTGCATCAGAATCTGCTGCACTGCAATACCTGGCACCGTATTCCGGTTGCGCAATGGGTGAATACTTCCGTGACCGCGGTGAAGACGCACTGATCGTTTATGATGACCTGTCTAAACAGGCTGTTGCTTACCGTCAGATTTCCCTGCTGCTTCGTCGTCCACCAGGTCGTGAAGCTTACCCAGGCGACGTTTTCTATCTCCACTCCCGTCTGCTGGAACGTGCTGCGCGTGTTAACGCCGAGTATGTTGAAGCATTCACCAAGGGTGAAGTGAAAGGCAAAACCGGTTCCCTGACTGCGCTTCCGATCATCGAAACGCAAGCGGGTGACGTTTCCGCGTTCGTTCCGACCAACGTAATCTCGATTACCGATGGTCAGATCTTCCTGGAATCCAACCTGTTCAACGCCGGTATTCGTCCTGCGGTTAACCCGGGTATTTCGGTATCCCGTGTTGGTGGTGCTGCTCAGACTAAGATCATGAAGAAACTGTCCGGTGGTATTCGTACCGCTCTGGCACAGTATCGTGAGCTGGCTGCGTTCTCGCAGTTCGCTTCTGATCTGGATGAGGCAACCCGTAAACAGCTGAACCACGGTCAGAAAGTGACTGAGCTGCTGAAACAGAAACAATACGCTCCGATGTCAATCGTTGCGCAGTCTCTGATCATCTTCGCAGCAGAACGTGGTTATCTGGAAGACGTTGAGTTGTCTAAAGTCGGTAGCTTCGAAGCGGCACTGTTGGCTTACGCCGACCGTGAGCACGGCGAGCTTCTGCAGCAAATCAACCAAACTGGTGCGTATAACGATGAGATCGAGGGTAAATTCAAAAATATCCTCGATACCTTCAAAGCAACCCAGTCCTGGTAACACCTCGCGGCCTTGCTGCCCTGCCTCTGGCAGATAAGCAGCAGGCCGTTTGGTAATGAGGAGAAGCAGAGATGGCCGGCGGAAAAGAGATACGTAGTAAGATCAGCAGCGTGCAAAACACGCAAAAGATCACTAAAGCGATGGAAATGGTCGCCGCCTCCAAAATGCGTAAAACGCAGGATCGCATGGCGGCCAGCCGTCCTTATGCAGAAACCATTCGTGAAGTGATTGGTCACCTTGCGCTTGGTAATCTGGAATACAAGCACCCGTACCTGGATGAGCGTGAAATTAAGCGTGTTGGGTATCTGGTGGTGTCTACCGACCGTGGTCTTTGTGGTGGTCTGAACATTAACCTGTTCAAAAAACTGCTGTCAGAGATGAAAGGCTGGTCCGAAAAAGGTGTTGAAGTTGATCTCGCACTGATCGGTTCCAAAGCAGCCTCTTTCTTCGGCTCCGTTGGGGGCAACGTTGTTGCTCAGGTGACTGGCATGGGGGATAACCCTTCCCTGTCAGAACTGATCGGGCCGGTGAAAGTGATGTTGCAGGCTTTCGACGAAGGTCGCTTAGACAAGTTATGCGTTGTTAGCAATAAATTCGTCAATACCATGTCTCAGGAACCACGTATCGTTCAGTTGTTGCCTCTGCCACCAGCAGAAGACGGCGAACTGGCGAAAAAATCCTGGGATTACCTGTATGAGCCGGACCCTAAAGCACTGTTGGATACTCTCCTGCGTCGCTATGTGGAGTCCCAGGTTTATCAGGGCGTCGTAGAAAACCTGGCCAGCGAACAGGCCGCGCGAATGGTAGCGATGAAAGCCGCAACCGATAACGGCGGCAGCCTGATCAAAGAGCTGCAGTTGGTATACAACAAAGCTCGTCAGGCCAGCATCACTCAGGAACTCACCGAGATCGTCGGGGGAGCCTCCGCGGTTTAAGCTAGGTTTACGAATTACGTAGAGGATTCAAGATGGCTACTGGAAAGATTATCCAGGTAATCGGCGCCGTGGTGGACGTCGAGTTCCCTCAGGATGCAGTACCGAACGTGTACAATGCTCTTGAGGTAGAAAACGGTACCTCCAAACTGGTGCTGGAAGTACAGCAACAGTTAGGCGGCGGCGTTGTTCGTTGTATCGCAATGGGTACCTCAGACGGCCTGCGTCGCGGTCTGAAAGTGAACAACCTGGAACACCCAATTGAAGTACCGGTGGGTAAAGCGACTCTGGGTCGTATCATGAACGTATTGGGTGAACCAATCGACATGAAAGGTGCGATCGGCGAAGAAGAACGTCGTGCGATCCACCGCGCTGCGCCTTCTTATGAAGAGCTGGCAAACTCCCAGGAACTGCTGGAAACCGGTATCAAAGTTATGGACCTGATGTGTCCGTTCGCTAAGGGCGGTAAAGTCGGTCTGTTCGGTGGTGCGGGTGTTGGTAAGACTGTAAACATGATGGAACTGATCCGTAACATCGCGATCGAGCACTCCGGTTATTCTGTGTTTGCAGGTGTGGGTGAACGTACTCGTGAGGGTAACGACTTCTATCACGAAATGACCGACTCCAACGTTATCGACAAAGTTTCCCTGGTGTATGGTCAGATGAATGAGCCACCAGGTAACCGTCTGCGCGTTGCACTGACCGGTCTGACCATGGCGGAGAAATTCCGTGACGAAGGTCGTGACGTACTGCTGTTCGTTGACAACATTTACCGTTACACCCTGGCCGGTACCGAAGTGTCCGCACTTCTGGGCCGTATGCCATCAGCGGTAGGTTATCAGCCAACGCTGGCGGAAGAGATGGGCGCTCTGCAAGAACGTATCACCTCGACCAAAAGTGGTTCAATCACCTCCGTACAGGCCGTTTACGTTCCTGCGGATGACTTGACTGACCCATCTCCAGCTACCACCTTCGCTCACTTAGATGCGACCGTGGTTCTGAGCCGTCAGATCGCGTCACTGGGTATTTACCCGGCGGTTGACCCACTGGATTCCACCAGCCGTCAGCTGGATCCACTGGTTGTTGGTCAGGAGCACTACGATGTGGCTCGTGGCGTGCAGTCTATTCTGCAACGTTACCAGGAACTGAAAGACATCATCGCGATCCTGGGTATGGACGAGTTGTCAGAAGATGACAAACTGGTTGTATCCCGTGCGCGTAAAATTCAGCGCTTCCTGTCCCAGCCATTCTTCGTGGCCGAAGTCTTCACCGGTTCTCCGGGCAAGTTCGTATCGCTGAAAGATACCATTCGTGGTTTCAAAGGCATTATGGACGGCGACTACGATCACCTGCCGGAACAAGCGTTCTACATGGTTGGCACCATTGATGAAGCAGTGGAAAAAGCCAAGAAACTGTAACGCTAGCTTGTTGTGAGAGAGGATGACATGGCTGAAAAAGCTTACCATCTGGATGTTGTTAGTGCGGAAAAACGTATGTTTACCGGCATGGTACAAAAAATCCAGGTGACGGGTAGCGAAGGCGAACTGGGTATTTTCCCGGGGCATGCTCCGCTGCTCACCGCCATCAAGCCTGGCATGGTGCGCATTGTTAAAGAACACGGTGAAGAAGAGTATATCTATCTTTCCGGCGGCATCCTTGAGGTGCAACCGAATGCAACGACCGTGTTGGCTGATACTGCAATCCGTGGGCAAGACCTCGACGAAGCGCGCGCGCTTGAAGCTAAGCGCAAAGCGGAAGAACACATTAGTGGTTCTCACGGCGACGTTGATTACGCTCAGGCGTCAGCGGAACTGGCTAAGGCGATCGCGAAACTTCGCGTTATCGAACTGACCAGAAAAGCGATGTAACAACATCAGTTAGAAAAGCGACCTTCGGGTCGCTTTTTTTTTGCTTTTAATAAAGTGCATTTTCAGTGTTTTTCCCAAGGCTAATTTTCGCTTTTAATGGAATACTTGGGTGATTAACCGACACTTTACCCTCAGTTTTTTTGGTGTAGTCTATACAGCATACAACCCTTGCAGGCTGCGGCCTGCGGGCGGTTTTTGAAGCGAAATATGTAGTAATCCGCGCACTGAACGGGTTACTTTTGTCACTCAAATTGGATTTGTCAGGTTACCTATGTCGAACAGCGCACTGAGTGTGGTGATCCTTGCCGCGGGCAAGGGGACACGCATGTACTCCAACCTTCCGAAAGTTCTTCACCCATTGGCTGGCAAGCCAATGGTTCAGCACGTCATTGATGCGGCCACGCAAGTGGGTGCCCGGAACGTGCATCTGGTCTATGGCCATGGTGGCGATTTACTGAAGAAAAATCTGGCAGGCAGTGATCTGAACTGGGTATTGCAGGCAGAGCAACTGGGGACCGGTCATGCGATGCAGCAGGCGGCGCCGTTCTTTGCCGATGATGAAGATGTGCTGATGCTGTACGGCGATGTTCCGCTGATTTCCGTCGACACCCTGAACGAATTACTCAAAGCCAAGCCCGATGGCGGCATTGGTTTACTGACCGTCGTGCTGGATGACCCGACCGGTTATGGCCGTATCGTTCGTGAGAATGGCATTGTTACCGGCATTATTGAGCAGAAAGATGCCAGCGAAGAACAGCTGAAAATTCAGGAAATTAACACCGGTATCCTGGTCGCTAACGGCGCGTCATTCAAACGCTGGCTCGGTCAGCTGAATAACAACAACGCGCAGGGTGAATACTACATCACCGATATTATTGCGATGGCGCATGCGGAAGGACATCTGATCGCCACCGTTCATCCGGCGCGAAACAGCGAAGTGGATGGTGTGAATAACCGCCTGCAACTTTCCCGTCTTGAGCGCGTATATCAGAGTGAACAGGCAGAGCGTCTGTTGCTCGAAGGCGTGATGCTGATGGATCCAGCGCGGTTTGATCTGCGCGGTGAACTGTCTCACGGCATCGATGTACTGATTGACACCAATGTCATTATCGAAGGTCACGTGAAACTGGGTGACCGCGTCAAAATCGGTGCGGGCTGCGTGCTGAAAAATTGCGTGATTGGCGATGACTGTGAAGTCAGTCCTTACAGCGTGTTCGAAGATGCGGTGCTGCAAAGCGGTTGTACGGTCGGGCCTTTCGCCCGTCTGCGCCCCGGCGCTGAACTGGCTGAAGGCGCGCATGTCGGCAATTTCGTCGAAATCAAAAAAGCGCGTCTCGGCAAAGGCTCTAAAGCTGGCCATCTCTCCTACCTTGGTGATGCTGATATTGGGGATAACGTTAACATCGGCGCGGGTACCATCACCTGCAACTACGACGGCGTAAACAAGCATAAGACCATCATCGGTAACGATGTCTTTGTGGGGTCAGATTCTCAGCTGGTAGCGCCAGTCACTGTGGGTAATAACGTGACGATCGCCGCCGGTACAACGGTCACGCGCGACGTGCCGGACAATGGTTTACTGTTAAGCCGGGTGCCGCAGGTGCATAAACCTGACTGGCAGAAACCGGTGAAGAAAAAATAAGCTGTTCATAATAATCCCCAACTCTCTACAAGGCTCGGGGAACCGCAAGTACACCGGAAAACGGGGCTTGCGGATAAATCAGGTCAGGCATCAAAAAAGGTCCCGAAAAGACCTTCAATAGGAATAAAACTGATGTGTGGAATTGTAGGCGCAGTAGCGCAACGCGATATTGCTGAAATTCTGTTGGAAGGTTTACGCCGTCTCGAATACCGCGGTTATGACTCAGCCGGTCTGGCTGTCATTGATGCTGACGGGAAAATGGGGCGCTTGCGTCGTCTGGGTAAAGTCCAGATGCTGGCTGATGCACTCGATGAACATCCTTTGCATGGTGGCACCGGTATTGCTCACACGCGATGGGCAACCCATGGCGAACCTTCTGAAGCGAATGCTCACCCGCATGTGTCTGATTACATTGCTGTGGTGCATAACGGCATTATCGAAAACCACGAACCTCTGCGTGAATTGTTGATTGAACGCGGCTACCGTTTTGATTCTGAAACAGATACCGAAGTGATCGCGCATCTGGTGCATTGGGAACAACTCCAGGGCGGTACGCTGCTCGAAGTGGTCCAGCGCGTTATCCCGCAACTGCGTGGTGCCTACGGCACGGTGGTGATGGATCGCCGCGATCCGTCTGTTCTGGTCGCGGCCCGTTCCGGCAGCCCGCTGGTGATTGGTCGTGGTGTGGGTGAAAACTTCATTGCCTCCGATCAGCTGGCGCTGTTACCTGTGACCCGCCGCTTCCTGTTCCTGGAAGAAGGTGATGTTGCTGAAGTTAAGCGCCGTTCCGTCAGCGTATATGACAAAAATGGTCATGCCGTTGAGCGTGAAGAAATCGAATCCAAAGTGCAGTACGACGCCGGTGATAAAGGCGTTTACCGCCACTACATGCAAAAAGAAATCTACGAACAGCCGCTGGCCATTAAAAACACCCTGGAAGGCCGTTTCAGCCACGGCGAAGTGAATCTGAGCGAGCTGGGCGAAAAAGCGGACGAAATTCTGTCCCGTGTTCAGCACGTGCAGATTATCGCCTGCGGTACGTCATATAACTCCGGGATGGTGGCGCGTTACTGGTTTGAGTCACTGGCTGGCATGCCTTGTGATGTCGAGATCGCTTCGGAATTCCGCTATCGCAAATCTGCTGTTCGTCCGGGCAGCCTGATCATCACGCTGTCTCAGTCGGGTGAAACGGCTGATACGCTGGCAGCGCTGCGTCTGTCGAAAGAGCTGGGTTATCTTGGTTCGCTGGCAGTATGCAACGTGGCTGGTTCTTCTCTGGTGCGTGAATCCGATCTGGCGCTGATGACCAAAGCGGGCACCGAAATCGGTGTGGCCTCAACCAAAGCTTTCACCACGCAGCTGACCGTTCTGCTGATGCTGGTGGCGCGTATGGGCCGCCTGAAAGGGATGAGTCCGCAAGTTGAGCACGACATTGTTCACGCGCTTCAGGCGTTGCCTGCGCGCATCGAACAAATGCTGTCGCTGGATAAGACTATCGAAACACTGGCTGAAGGTTTCTCTGATAAACATCACGCCCTGTTCCTTGGCCGTGGCGATCAATATCCGATTGCGATGGAAGGTGCGCTGAAGCTGAAAGAGATTTCGTATATCCACGCTGAAGCCTATGCGGCAGGCGAGCTGAAACATGGCCCGCTGGCGCTGATTGATGCGGATATGCCGGTGATCGTGGTTGCGCCCAATAACGAATTGCTGGAAAAACTGAAGTCGAATATCGAAGAAGTGCGTGCACGTGGCGGTTTACTGTATGTCTTCGCCGATCAGGACGCGGGTTTTGTCGACAGTGACGGTATGAAGATTATTCAGCTGCCTCACGTTGAAGAAATCGTCGCTCCGATTTTCTACACCGTACCGCTCCAGTTGCTGTCCTACTACGTTGCGCTGATTAAAGGCACCGATGTTGACCAGCCACGTAATCTGGCGAAGTCTGTGACTGTCGAATAAGACTGTCCGGTTTCAGCCATGTTATCTCTAAGCGCCTCCCGGGGCGCTTTTCTCTTTCCAGAATGTTGTTCTCCGGCTCTCTCTTTGTCAGCAGCCGGTCACGATTCTCTTCTCTCAGGCTTCGTAACCCGCCCCGGATAAGGTATAGTTCGCGTTTTTCTGAAGGTACCCCGCTGAATGCTGACCAACTCCTCCATTCGTCTCAACAAATACATTAGCGAGAGCGGCATCTGCTCGCGCCGCGATGCTGATCGTTACATCGAACAGGGAAATGTTTTTATCAACGGCAGGCGTGCTGCGGTGGGTGCTCAGGTGTTTGCCGGCGATGTGGTGAAAGTGAATGGTCAGATTATTGAGCCGCGTGATGAAGAAGATCTGGTGCTTATTGCGCTGAACAAGCCCGTAGGCATTATCACCACGATGGAAGAGGGGGAGCGGGACAACATCCGCGATTTCGTTAACCACAGCAAACGCGTCTTCCCGATTGGCCGTCTGGACAAAGATTCGCAGGGCCTGATTTTACTGACCAATCACGGCGATCTGGTCAATAAAATCCTGCGTGCCGGTAACGACCACGAAAAAGAATATATCGTGACCGTCAATAAACCGATCACGGACGAGTTTATTGCCGGTATGGGCGCGGGTGTGCCGATGCTCGGTACCGTGACCAAGAAATGCAAAGTGAAGAAAGAAGCACCGATGGTGTTTCGCATTACGCTGGTGCAGGGACTTAACCGACAGATCCGCCGCATGACTAAGCATTTTGGTTTCGACGTCACTAAGCTTGAACGTGTGCGGATTATGAACATCAATCTGAAAGGATTACCGCTGGGCGAATGGCGTGATCTGACCGATGATGAACTGATCGAATTGTTTAAGCTGATTGAAAACTCTTCGTCTGAAGACAAACCGGCGAAAAAAGTGCCATCAAAACCTGCTCAGGCTAAAAAACCGGCTGTCACTAAAACGAAAAACAGTGAAAAACCTGAAGTGAATTCCGCATCCCGCAAGCGTTTTGCCCAGCCTGGCCGTAAGAAGAAGGGGCGTTAATTTACCCGCTTTTCATTATCCGCCGGTGTAATAACCGGCTTTTTCTGCCTAAAACTCCCGCATTTTGCCCGTATGGTTCGAATTGTGACCGGTGTCATAAAACTGTCATATAACGTACATTTTACTGTCACTAAACTGTCCTATTTTCCTCCTGTGCCAAACACTTTAATTAACGTCGACATCAGTCGGGAAGTTTAAAACCACCAGGAGTGGAACATGAAATTGATGCGTAACACCGTCGCCGGTCTTGTAGCAGCGACTTTCTCCCTCACAGCAATGTCTGCTTTCGCTGCCGCTAACCTGACTGGCGCTGGCGGTACCTTCCCAGCACCTGTCTATGCTAAGTGGGCTGATGCATACCAGAAAGCAACCGGTACTCAGGTTAACTATCAGGGCATCGGTTCTTCCGGTGGCGTGAAACAAATCATCGCTAAAACCGTTGATTTCGGGGCATCTGATGCACCGATGAAAGAAGAAGATCTGAATAAAAACGGTCTGTTCCAGTTTCCTACTGTAATCGGCGGCGTGGTACTGGCTGTTAACATCCCGGGCATCAAATCCGGTCAGTTGACTCTGGATGGCGCAACGCTGGGTGATATTTACCTCGGTAAAATCAAAAAGTGGAACGATACGGCGATCACCAAGCTGAACCCGGGCGTGAAACTGCCAGACACTAACATCGCGGTGGTTCGCCGTGCTGACGGTTCCGGTACTTCCTTCGTATTCACCAGCTACCTGGCGAAAGTGAACAGCGAGTGGAAAGACAAAATCGGTTCTGGTTCTACTGTTAACTGGCCAACGGGTCTCGGCGGCAAGGGCAACGACGGCGTCGCAGCCTTCGTTCAGCGTCTGCCTGGTTCAATCGGTTACGTAGAATATGCTTATGCCAAGCAAAACAACCTGGCTTACACCAAACTGGTAGATGCAGATGGCAAAGCCATCAGCCCGACAGAAGAATCCTTCAGTGCAGCCGCTAAAGGCGCAGACTGGAGCAAAACCTTCGCTCAGGACCTGACCAATCAGAAAGGTGATAATGCGTGGCCAATCAGCTCCACCACCTTCATCCTGATTTACAAAGACCAGCAAGATGCAGCGAAGGGCACCGAAGTGCTGAAGTTCTTCGACTGGGCTTACAAAAACGGTAACAAACTGACGACTGATTTGGATTACGCCGCACTGCCAGCTTCTGTTGTAGAACAGATCCGCGCAGCCTGGAAAACCAACATCAAAGACAGCAGCGGTAAAGCACTTTACTAGGATCTGACATCGGGTCTGATATAGAGTACAAGTCTTCTGCTTCATTCCCTCTCCGGCCGGGGAGGGAATTAAATCTGAATTAAAAGAGAGTGGTATGGCTGAATACAAGCCGGCTATCAAGGCACCCAGCAAAAACGGTGACATCATCTTCGGCGCGCTGGTTAAACTGGCAGCGCTGATTGTGCTATTTATGTTGGGCGGCATTATCGTCTCGCTGTTTATTGCTTCCCTGCCGAGCATTGAAAAGTTCGGATTGTCCTTCCTGTGGACGAAAACCTGGGATGCACCGAACCAGCAATTTGGCGCACTGGTGCCGATTTACGGCACGGTCGTGACCTCCATTATTGCCCTGCTGATTGCTGTTCCCGTCAGCTTTGGTATCGCATTATTCCTTACCGAGCTGGCGCCGAACTGGATGAAACGCCCGCTGGGGATTGCTATTGAACTGCTGGCGGCGATCCCCAGTATTGTTTATGGCATGTGGGGTTTGTTCGTTTTCGCCCCGCTGTTTGCGCAGTATTTTCAGACGCCGTTGGGCGATGTACTTTCCGGTATCCCGATTGTTGGTGCCCTGTTCGCCGGTCCGGGTTTTGGTATCGGTATTCTGGCAGCAGGCGTCATCCTCGCCATTATGATCATCCCGTACATAGCTTCCGTCATGCGTGACGTGTTCGAGCAAACGCCGGTGATGATGAAAGAATCTGCTTACGGCATTGGTTGCACTACGTGGGAAGTGATCTGGCGTATCGTGCTGCCGTTCACCAAAAATGGTGTGATCGGCGGCGTGATGTTAGGTCTGGGGCGCGCACTTGGCGAAACCATGGCGGTGACCTTCATTATCGGTAACACCTACCAGCTCGATAGCGCATCGCTGTACGCGCCGGGCAACAGCATTACCTCTGCACTGGCGAACGAATTCGCCGAAGCGGAAGCCGGGCTGCATACGTCTGCACTGATGGAACTGGGTCTGATCCTGTTTGTCATCACCTTTATTGTTTTGGCGCTGTCGAAAATGATGATCCTGCGTCTGGCTAAGAAAGAGGGCCGTTAAGATGACGACACTTGAAATGCAAAGTAATACTGCATTACTGGAATCGCGTCGCAAACGTCAGGCGTGGCGCCGTCAGAAGAACCGTCTGGCGCTGATGGTCTCCATGCTGACCATGGCGTTTGGTCTGTTCTGGCTGGTGTGGATCTTGTTCACCACGATCGTTAAAGGTGTTGACGGGATGTCGCTGGCGCTGTTCACAGAAAATACCCCGCCTCCGAATACGGCAGGCGGCGGTCTGGCTAACGCCATTGCAGGCAGCGGATTATTGATTTTGTGGGCAACGGTCATCGGTACGCCCCTGGGCGTGATGGCGGGGATTTATCTGGCCGAATATGGACGTAAATCCTGGCTGGCTGAATTCATTCGTTTCATTAACGACATTCTGCTTTCCGCACCATCCATCGTTGTGGGCTTGTTTGTGTACACCATTATGGTGGCAAAAATGGGGCACTTCTCCGGCTGGGCGGGCGTGCTTGCACTGGCATTGTTACAGATCCCGATTGTTATCCGTACCACGGAAAACATGCTGAAACTGGTGCCGGACAGCCTGCGTGAAGCGGCTTATGCACTGGGTACGCCGAAGTGGAAAATGATTTCGGCCATCACACTGAAAGCCTCAGTTTCCGGCATTATCACCGGGATCCTGCTGGCGATTGCCCGTATTGCCGGTGAAACCGCGCCGCTGTTGTTTACGTCGCTCTCCAACCAGTTCTGGAGCACCGACATGATGCAGCCGATTGCTAACCTGCCGGTCACCATCTTTAAGTTTGCGATGAGCCCGTTTGGCGAGTGGCAACAACTGGCGTGGGCGGGTGTACTGCTGATTACCGTGTGTGTGCTGCTGCTGAACATTCTGGCGCGTGTGATTTTCGCCCCGAAAAAGCAATAAGCGAATTTATTATCGATGGCAGGTGATAGCGGCTGCCATCACTGTTTACCCGGCGTCGCCATGCGGCGCGCGAATAAGAGAGATGTCTGAGAATGACTGACGCATCCAACAGCAAAATTCAGGTTCGCGATCTGAACTTTTATTACGGCAAATTCCACGCGCTGAAAAATATTTCCCTGGATATTGCTAAGAACGAAGTCACGGCATTCATCGGCCCGTCAGGCTGTGGTAAATCCACGCTGCTGCGTACGTTTAACAAAATGTACCAGCTGTATCCGGAACAGCACGCTGAGGGTGAAATCCTGCTTGATGGCGAAAACATTCTGGTTGATAAGCAGGACATCGCGCTGCTGCGCGCCAAAGTCGGCATGGTCTTCCAGAAACCGACGCCATTCCCGATGTCGATTTACGACAACATCGCGTTTGGTGTCCGTCTGTTTGAAAAGCTGTCCCGCACGGATATGGACGAGCGTGTGCAATGGGCGCTGACCAAAGCTGCATTGTGGAATGAATCTAAAGACAAGTTGCACCAGAGTGGTTACAGCCTGTCCGGCGGCCAGCAACAGCGTTTGTGTATTGCACGTGGTATTGCGATCCGTCCTGACGTTCTGCTGCTCGATGAACCTTGCTCGGCGCTCGATCCGATTTCTACCGGCCGTATCGAAGAGCTGATCACCGAGTTAAAATCTGATTACACCGTGGTGATCGTGACCCACAACATGCAGCAGGCTGCGCGTTGTTCAGATCGCACTGCGTTTATGTATCTGGGCGAACTGATCGAATACAGCGACACTGACTCGCTGTTCACTTCACCAGCGCGCAAACAGACTGAAGATTACATTACTGGCCGCTACGGTTGAGGTACAAAGAATGGACAACCTGAACTTAAACAAACACATTTCTGGCCAGTTCAATGCTGAGCTTGAACATATCCGTACGCAGGTTCTGGCGATGGGCGGCCTGGTTGAGCAACAACTGACTGACGCCATCACGGCGATGCACAATCAGGATGCCGAACTGGCGCAACGCGTCATCAAAGGTGATGACAAAGTTAACCTGATGGAAGTGGCGATCGACGAAGCTTGTGTGCGCATCATTGCCAAGCGCCAGCCAACCGCCAGCGATTTACGTTTGGTGATGGCGATTATCAAAACCATTTCTGAACTCGAGCGCATCGGTGACGTGGCAGATAAAATCTGCCGCACGGCGCTGGAAAAATTCTCACATTTGCATCAGCCGTTGCTGGTCAGCCTGGAATCGCTGGGCCGCCATACCGTAGAGATGCTGCATGATGTGCTGGATGCATTTGCGCGTATGGATCTTGACGAAGCGGTGCGTATTTACCGTGAAGATAAAAAAGTGGATCAGGAATATGAAGGCATTGTGCGCCAGCTGATGACCTACATGATGGAAGATCCACGCACGATTCCAAGCGTGCTGACCGCACTGTTCTGCGCCCGTTCTATCGAACGTATCGGTGACCGTTGCCAGAACATTTGCGAATTCATTTTCTACTTTGTGAAAGGTCAGGATTTCCGTCATGTGGGCGGCGATGCGCTGGATAAATTGCTGACAGACGGTAAAGATGTGCCGAAAGAATAAGGGTTTACTGACATCGCTCCACAGAAAAGGCCTCTGACGAGGCCTTTTTGCTTTCCGATCTATACCCGCGTCCGGTCAGCGCAATTATTTCATCACATAGCGCAGCGCGACCTGTACGGCCAACTGCCGGTAATGGGCGGTCTGTAAATCCACCTCATCCGGATTTTCAAACAAAGCGCCGAACGTATATTGGTTGGCGACCTGGTGCACACACAGGCTGCTGATGAGGCGGTGAACGTCGCGCGCCTGCGCATCTTCCTTAAACAGATGGCTTTGTTTGCCGCGTTCAAGGATATCTTCCAGCAGCGTTAATGCCGTTTTGTTGATCTCACGGATGCTGGTGGACTGGCGGATAAAGCGGCCGCGCAGCATGTTTTCTGTCGATACAATACGGATAAATTCCGGGTGTGAGACATGGAAATCGAAGCTGGCTTCTACCAGTTTGACGATCGCTTCTGCAGGTGGCAACGAAGATAAGTCCAGCTCCAGCTCGTGCTGGCGAATACCGCGATAAACGTGTTCCAGAACCAACATGTACAGGGCTTCTTTGGTCTTATAGTGGTAGACCACCATACGTTTCGTGGTGCTGGCATTGGAGGCGATATTTTCCATGCGCGCGCCCATCAGACCGGATTCAGCGAATTCAGCCAGAGCGCTGTCGAAAATGCGCTGCCTGAGTCCTATCGGATCATTTTTACGTCCCGGCGCCGGGGAACTTTGGCTGCTCAGCGTCTTATCCTCTTCATTAACCACATTCTCGCCACAGAGATTAACCATTGCTTAGCCCAGTTACAATCTGTGCGTTCATACAACTTCGCCGCACTTGACGAATGTGGCGTGAGGGTCCACTACTGTAAGTATCGAAGCCTGACTAAAAGGACACTATTTTGCCTGCAACCACCCGGTTACATTCTATTGCGACAGTTTCAGTACCAGGAACCTTGCCTGAAAAACTTACCGCCATTGCGGCTGCGGGATTTGATGGTGTGGAAATATTCGAAGACGATTTGCTTAAAAGTCCGGTCAAACCGGCGGCTATCCGTAACCTCGCCGATTCTCTCGGCCTGCGCATTTTCCTGCTGCAACCTTTCCGTGATTTCGAAGGGGTTCCGGCAGAGAAGCGGGTTGAAAAACTCGCCAGTGCACGCCGCCAGTTCGACCTGATGAGCGAGCTGGGCTGCGATCATTTACTGGTGTGCAGCAACACCGATCCGGAAAGCTCACCGGAGCGGGAGGTACAGATTGCCGATCTCGCCGCGCTGGCGGAAATGGCGGAGCTGTATGACATTCGTATCGGCTATGAAGCGCTGGCATGGGGTAAACACGTCAACCGTTACCGCCAGGCGTGGGATCGCGTACGCGAGGTGAACAGTCCGGCGCTGGGCATTGTGCTCGACAGCTTTCATATTCTCGCCGTGGGCGACAATCTTGACCGTCTGGATGAAGTGCCGCTGGAAAAAATCAGTTTCCTGCAACTGGCCGATGTACCGTTCAAAGACATGAACGTGCAGCAGTGGAGCCGTAGTTACCGCTGTTATCCGGGGCAGGGGGATTTACCGCTGGTGGATTTTGTCAGCACGCTGAACCGTAAAGGTTTCACCGGCCCCTGGTCACTGGAAATCTTCAATGATAAAACCCTGCCACTGGCGGATGGCCTGCGATCTCTGACGGAGCTGGAAAAGCGGATGCAGGCGTACGAAAAATCACTCAGCGAGTGACCTGATACCCCATCTGACGCCAGATCCCCGGCAGTTCACGCATGTCGTGGAAAGTGGTCACCAGCGGGTGATTGAGCGCAGGGTTATGCGGGTCGGCGCAGTAGTAAAACACCGGGATGCCTGCGGTGATCCCGGCCTGTGCGCCTGCCACGGAATCTTCTACCAGAATGCAGTTTTCCACCGGCACGTTCATGACGTCGGCTGCTTTGTACAAGACGGCAGGATCGGGTTTCCAGCGCTGTAAATCATAGCCGCTGAATAACTTATCCCCCATAAAAGGCAGCAATCCGGTCAGGCCGAGAGAGTGCTGCATTTTGGTGACCGGTCCGTTTGAGACGACACACATCGGCACGGTGATTTGTTCCAGTAACTCGCGTGCGCCGTCAATAGGTTCAAGTTTGCTGTCGAAAAGACGGGCAACATGCTGGCGAAACACGACTTCCATTTCTTCTTTCGGTACGTCGATACCGTGCTCTTTATTGATGATCGCGACGATTTCGTAAAGTTTGACGCCTTTGTATTTCTTATACATTTCGTCGAAAGAAACCGTCACGCCAAAATGCGCGAACATCTCGACATAGGCCTCGCAGCACAACAATTCACTGTCCACCAGCGTACCGTCGCAATCAAAAAAGACACATTCAACCTGTGACATACTTTCTCCCTGTGAGCATTTCATCTATTGGCGTGCATTATGGCACTCTACCCGAACGATAGATTTAATCCCATACATCCAGTGCTGGCGCTTTAGGGCTAAAATCCTTAGGATACCCCCCGATTGTTTTTCCCCCATTTTGGAACTCACCAATGAGCACACCACAGAGCAATGCGACTGCGGGTAAAGGTCTGGCTGAACGTCTGTTTAAACTGACGCAGCACGGCACCACCGTACGCACCGAAACTATCGCCGGTTTAACCACCTTCCTGACCATGGTCTATATCGTTTTCGTGAACCCGCAGATCCTGGGTGTTGCGGGGATGGATAAACAGGCCGTGTTCGTGACCACCTGTCTGATTGCCGCGTTCGGCAGCATCCTGATGGGCGTGATCGCCAACCTGCCGGTCGCACTGGCACCGGCGATGGGCCTGAATGCGTTCTTCGCGTTTGTGGTCGTCGGCGCAATGGGCGTTTCCTGGCAGGTCGGTATGGGCGCGATTTTCTGGGGCGCGGTCGGTTTGCTGCTGCTGACTATTTTCCGCATCCGCTACTGGATGATTGCCAATATTCCGGTCAGTTTACGTGTGGGCATTACCGCCGGTATCGGGCTGTTTATTGGTATGATGGGGCTGAAAAACGCCGGTATTATTGTGCCGAACCCTGACACCATCGTGACCATCGGTAATCTGACCTCGCACAACGTGCTGCTCGGTGTGCTGGGGTTCTTCATTATTGCCGTGCTGGCGTCGCGCAATTTCCACGCCTCGGTGCTGGTGTCGATTATTGTCACCACTGTGATTGGCCTGATGATTGGTGATGTGCATTACACCGGTTTCTGGTCGATGCCGCCGAGCATCACCACGGTTGTCGGTCAGGTGGATCTGAAAGGCGCGCTGAATATCGGGCTGGCGGGCGTCATCTTCTCCTTCATGCTGGTGAATCTGTTTGACTCCTCCGGCACGCTCATTGGTGTGACCGACAAAGCCGGTCTGGCGGATGCGCAGGGTAAATTTCCGCAGATGAAACAGGCGCTGTACGTAGACAGCATCTCGTCTGTCGCAGGCGCTTTTATCGGCACCTCTTCCGTTGGCGCTTACATTGAAAGCACCTCCGGCGTATCTGTCGGCGGCCGTACCGGTCTGACGGCGGTGGTGACCGGTTTACTGTTCCTGCTGGTGATCTTCATTTCTCCGCTGGCGGGCATGGTGCCGGAATACGCGGCAGCCGGTGCGCTGATTTATGTCGGTGTGCTGATGACGTCCAGCCTCGCGCGCGTTTCATGGGATGACCTGACCGAAGCCGTTCCGGCGTTCGTGACGGCGGTGATGATGCCGTTCAGCTTCTCGATCACTGAAGGTATCGCGCTGGGCTTCATCTCTTACGTGGTGATGAAACTGGGCACCGGCCGCTGGAAAGAAATCAGCCCGTGTGTGGTGGTCGTAGCCCTGCTGTTCGTGCTGAAAATCGCGTTCGTAGACGGGCATTAATCCGCTGACGTCTGCTTAACGCCTGTAAAAAAACAGCCCGCATTGCGGGCTGTTTGCATTTCTGAGCAGCAGGATTATTGGCTGACGCGGCGCGTATAGTCGGCAAATGCCGTCAGCTGGCCGCGCAGGAAATCGAGCGTCCCCTGGTCGATGACTTCGCCGATTTGCTCATCCACTTTATTCTGGATCACACCCCCCATAAATTCGGGTTTATTCATCACCATCGCATCCAGGAACACCAGAATCTGACGCAGATGATACTGACAACGTGCGCCACCGACCGGCCCCATTGAACTGGTTTGGATCAGCACGGGCTTACCGGCCAGTGGCTGGTTTGGCAGGCGGGAAATCCAGTCGATCGCATTTTTCAGGCCACCCGGTACGGAATAGTTATATTCCGGCGTGACGATAATGACGCCATCCGCCTGACGGATTTGTTCCGCAATCGCTTCAACATCCGCCGGAAAGCCTTCTTCCTGCTGAATATCTGCATCATAGAGCGGCAGTGTACCGATGGAAGGCAACGCCTCAATGCTGATGCCCTCTGGTGCCACTTTTGGCAATGTGCGGGCGACCATTCCGTTGTAAGACGCTTTACGAAGACTGCCTAACAGTGTGACAAACTTCAGTGGTTGAGCTGACATGGGTAACTCCTGTTATGGATGACTTTGCGAAAGGAACTGCCTGTAACCATAAACGAAAAACGGCACGACGGGCGTAAACAAAAGTGAAGTTTTATTTAGCGGGTGGCAGGCTGATGAATTTCATGAAGTGTGGTGATTCAGATTGCTGGTCTGTGGCCAGGGTTTGTGTGCGGGTGAAGCCGTTTTCAGGTTCGTAACGCCAGCACTGCAAACGGATAATCGAGGGTGACTGCGCACATGACCAGATAATGGAACCTTCAATGTCGCTCATCACCTGCGCCTCGGGCGTTACGGTAGACCGTAAACGACCAGAAGCGGGATTCAGGCTGAGCGTAAGCGGACTCTGATCGTTCAGGCCGGACATTTTCAGCATGCTCTGGCGGATACACCACAGTTGCAGAGAGGATTCCACCGGATCGGATTGCATAGCAATCCAGGTTTTCTCTACCGCAGAAAGCTGTAATTGCTGTTGCTGATTCACCAGCGCACTGCGGGCATGAATGATTTCGAGATCGAGGCCGACTTTCCCTTCGCTGCTGATTAAAACACCGACGGTACTTCCTGCATACGCCAGACTGAAATCAGGCAAATCAGGGGATTCAAAACTCGGACGACCGCTGGGTAACGTGATGACGCTGGGAAGTTCAGCGATTCCATAGAGATAGAAAATCATTTCTGCCAGCAGAACGCGGCCGTTTAAGAAACGCTTGCGCTGTTTTTCGGAAAGGTGTTTTGCAAATAATACGATCTCTTGCGGCAACCGGTGTGTATCCGGTTCTGCATCCGTCATTGCCCATCTTGCAAAATGGCACGCCATTGTTCACTCCATGATTAATGGTTCGACCGCAGTTTCTCAATTGTTCTAAATAATAACATTAAGAGAAATCATTAAAAACCGCTTAAACCCCGCAGTGCCACACACATTCTTCCCTTTTCATACAGTTTTTCATAAACATAAAGTGAAAGTAATCACAGCCTTAATCTCTTATTGGGAAAGAATCTCACTGGAATGATGTTCTGGATTTTTACTCATAAGATTCTTACACCAGATATATCTACTACAGCAACATAAAGAAACGCCAGAAAATGCCGTTACTAATTAAGCAGCGATCTCGCTGCTTTGCCTGCGAGTACCCAAAAATGTTAAAAACGACGCAATCCCGCTTTATCGCATTGATCAGCTTGTTTTTTATTGTGCTGATCATCGTTACGCTTATCGTGATCCAGGTGTATATCGCTCCCCAGCTGAAACAGACAGAAAGTAATCTGGTTGCTAATCAGGTGGATGATGTCGCGGTGGCAATTAATGACCGCCTGAATAAGGTTGAGTCACAGGTTCGCACCATTACCCAGACTGTTGCACAAATGGACAGCGACAGTATCGATCGTTTACTTCCGGCACTGGTTGATCAGTACGGTGACTCTGCCGTGTTTGGTGGCGGGATCTGGCCGCTGCCGAACCAACGCGATCCGGCCAAAATCAAATTCAGCACCTTCTTTGCCCGTAATAATAATAATCAACTGACGGTCAATACTTTCTGGAACAGCGCCGAATCCCCAAACTATTTCGATCAGTCGTGGTATCTGGCGGCATCAAAAGGTGAAAAGGGTCAGTGTGTCTGGGCGCCTGCTTATTTCGATGACGCCAGCACCCAGCCGCGGACTAACTGTGCGATGCCGATTTACAAAGATGATAAGCAATGGGGCGTCGCCACCATTGACGTCACACTGGGGTTCTTTAACCAGCTGGTGACAGAGATGGAGAAAAAGGTTCACGCCAGGATTTATATCGTGGAAAAAGACGGCACCATCGTCGGTACCAGTCATTCCACGGATGAAAAACTGCCGAAACTGGCCTCACTGGGCGAAACTTCTCCGCTGGCGATGCAGATCCGCAAAAGTCTGGATCAGATCAACGGGCAGGCGAATCTGGTGGCTGACTACGATAATGACGGCACATCGCACACCATGTTTATGAGCAACATTCAGGGGCCGTGGTTTATCGCCACCGACATGCCGACCAGCCAGTTACTGGCGCGCAGCCACAGCATTCTGACGAGCCTCGGACTGGTGCAAATCCCGATGGTCTTGCTGTTGCTGATCGTTCTGATCGCCGCGATTAAAATTTTCATGCGCCAGCTGGCGGCACTGAATAAAAATATCGCCCAGCTTTCTGCGGGCGGTGCCGACTTAACCCGGCGCTTACCGGAAAGCCGCAGCCCTGAGTTCAATCAGATCAACCAGAACTTCAACGGTTTCCTGTCTTTCCTGCAATCCATTCTGCGTCAGGTTGGCGACAGCAGTCTGGCTATCACTTCGGCTTCGCGCCAGATTGCCAGCGGTAACCTGGACTTGTCAGCACGAACCGAAGAACAGGCCAGCTCGATTGTCGAAACGGCAGCCTCAATGGAACAGCTGACCAGTACCGTGAAACAGAACGCTGCCAATGCGGAAGGGGCTAACCAGTTGGCCCGTGATGCCTCGGCTGTTGCCGGGAGGGGCTCGGACGTGGTGAAACAGGTGGTTGAGACCATGGGCTCGATCACCCGCTCTTCACATAAAATCGTCGATATCATCAGCGTGATCGACGGCATCGCTTTCCAGACCAACATTCTGGCGCTGAATGCGGCGGTTGAAGCGGCGCGTGCCGGTGAACAGGGACGCGGTTTCGCCGTTGTGGCATCCGAAGTGCGCAGTCTGGCACAGCGCTCAGCCACTTCCGCGCGTGAAATCAAAAAGCTGATCGAGGATTCTGTGGCGGATATCGCCACCGGCAGCGAACTGGTGGCGACCGCCGGAACGACGATGGACGAAGTCATGGGTGGCGTGAACAACGTGGCGACGCTGATGAACGAAATCATGTCTTCCAGTCAGGAGCAAAGTCTGGGCATCGAGCAGGTAAATGTGGCTATCACGCAGCTGGATAACGCCACGCAGCAGAACGCCGCGCTGGTGGAACAGGTTTCTGCCGCTGCGCAGGCGATGCAGGATCAGACCGTTCAACTGGAAACCGTGGTAGCAAGCTTTAAGCTCTGAACCCGTTTGATTTATAGCGTTGAAACTTGGCGGTAAGTGAGCGATCACTTACCGTTTTTTATTTTGCGTAATGCTCAGTAAAAGGCGTGTTCAGTCATGAAGTTAATCAGGCTGGTCAGTTTGGCGCGCGGCCTGAAATCGGGCAGATAAACCAGATGCACTGCCCGGGGTTTCGGGATAAAAGACTCAAGTACCGGGATCAGTTTTCCGCTGGCGATATCTTCGGCCAGTAACACTTTGGGTTGCAGCAACAAACCGGCACCTTCCAGTGCGGCGGCGCGCAGCGCATGACCGTCGTTGGACACATAGCGGCTGTTAACCGGCCACGCTGACGTGGTGCGCTCTGCATTCGCCAGATGCCAGCCTTCGCTCTGATTCCAGACGGTATGCACCAAGCACGGGTGCGTTTTCAGATCTTCCGGCGTCGCGGGCGTGCCGAAACGCTGTAAATAATCTGCAGAAGCGCAGATCACCATTTCATAAGGGTTCAGCGGTTTGGCGACCAGCCGGTCATCGCCAATTTCACCGATGCGGATCGCGGCGTCAAAACCCTCCGCGATCAAATCCACCCTGGCGTTGCTCAGTATCAGTTCCACGTTTACTTTCGGGTGTTTTTGCAGATAGCGGGCCAGCATCGGCGCCACCACGCTGGAGCCGAGGGATACGGGTGCGCTGACCCGCAGCAGTCCGGTCGGCACGCTTTGCAGGCTTTCCATCGCGCTTTCGGTGAATTTCATCTGCTCCAGCACCCGTTTTCCGTTCTCGTAAAACACTTCACCGGCATCCGTCAGGCTTTGCTTGCGTGTGGTGCGTTGCAACAGGCGGGCATTCAGATGCTTTTCCAGTTGCTGAATGTGTTTACCGACCATCACCGCCGAGATCCCCAGTTTTTCTGCCGCAGCACTGAAATTTCCGGTTTCGACTACGCTGACAAAGACTTCGATATTCCGCAACTTATCCACATTACAAACCCTGAGTTAGAACAGAACGAAGAATATGAGTCTATATCTAACCCTGAGTTTGGTGAAAGATGATCTGACAAACCAACGTTGAGGGATCTGTGATGAAAATTTTAGTGATTGGCGGTACAGGCACATTAGGTCAGGCGGTGATTCGGGAGTTTGGCGCAGACCATGAAATCATCACCGCAGGCAAAACCCGCGGCGATTTTCAGGTCGATATTACCGATGAAAACAGCGTAAAAGCGCTTTTCCAGAGTACGGGAAAAGTTGATGCGATTATTGCTACTACCGGCAGCCTGCACTTTGGCCCGCTGGTGGAGATGACCGCAGCACAGTTCAATATTGGTTTGCAGAATAAACTGCTTGGCCAGGTGCGCATTGCGCTGATCGGTCAGTCATTCCTTAACGATGGCGGTTCCATCACGCTGACCAGCGGGATCATTGCTGATGAACCGATCCGTCAGGGGGCAAACGCCACCACGGTAAATGCCGCCGTCGAAGGCTTTGTCCGGGGCGCGGCGATTGAACTGTCACGGGGTATTCGCATCAATGTGGTCAGCCCGACCGTAGTAGAAGAGTCGCTGAAAGCTTACGGCCCGTTCTTCCCGGGCTTTGAGGCTGCACCGGCCGCGCGCGTGGCGAAAGCGTATCGTCGCAGCGTGGAAGGGGCGCAGACCGGACGCGTTTATAAAGTCTGGTAAGGCGTAATTCTTTGAATAAAATAAAAAACCCACATTTTCCAATGTGGGTTTTGTTTGCTGCGAAGAGCGGCTTATTTACCGATACAGAAACTCGAGAAGATACGCCCCAGTAAATCATCCGATGTAAATTCACCGGTGATTTCGCTCAGCGATTGCTGGGCCAGACGCAGTTCTTCCGCCAGCAGTTCACCCGCCCATGCGCCAAGCAGTTGATCTTTACCCTGAACCAGATGCTGTGCGGCCTGTTCCAGCGCCTGCAGGTGACGGCGACGGGCAAGGAATCCGCCTTCCATATTGTGATTGAAGCCCATCACCTGTTTCAGATGATCGCGCAGCAGATCAACGCCATCGCCGGTGCGGGCAGAAAGGCGAATAAGTGAGTGACCATTCACTTCCGTTTGTCCCAGCGCTTCGCCGGTGATATCCGCTTTATTGCGTACAACGACAATAGGTAAACTCGCGGGCAGGCGGGCCATAAATTCGGGCCAGATGTCCGCAGGCTCGGTTGCTTCCGTTGTTGTACCGTCGACCATAAACAGCACTAAGTCCGCCTGTTCAATCTCATTCCAGGCACGTTCGATACCAATGCGCTCAACTTCGTCGCTGGCTTCACGTAACCCGGCGGTGTCAATGATGTGCAACGGCATGCCGTCGAGGTGGATGTGTTCACGTAAAACGTCACGCGTAGTGCCCGCGATATCGGTCACGATCGCCGCTTCACGACCGGCCAGCGCGTTCAGCAGGCTGGATTTACCGGCGTTCGGACGCCCGGCAATCACCACTTTCATCCCTTCACGCAGCAGGCTGCCCTGACGTGCTTCGGCCCGCACGGCATCGAGATCACCCATCACCGTATTGAGTTTGGCTTCGATTTTACCGTCGGACAGGAAGTCGATTTCCTCATCGGGGAAGTCGATAGCCGCTTCGACAAAGATCCGCAGGTGAGTGAGTGCTTCCACCAGATGATGAATACGGTTCGAGAAAGCGCCCTGTAAGGAGTTAACTGCTGAACGTGCGGCCTGCTCGGAGCTGGCGTCGATAAGATCAGCAATCGCTTCAGCCTGCGCCAGGTCGAGTTTATCGTTGAGGAAAGCCCGTTCAGAGAATTCGCCCGGACGCGCAATTCGCACGTTTTCCAGCGCAATAATGCGTTTAAGCAGCAAATCCAGGATCACCGGCCCGCCGTGGCCTTGCAGCTCAAGCACGTCTTCGCCGGTAAAGGAGTTCGGACCGGGGAACCACAACGCGATGCCCTGATCCAGCGTGCTGCCATCAGCATCCTGAAACGGCAGATAATCGGCATAACGCGGCTTGGGCAGTTTACCTAAGACAGCCTGTGCCACATCACGCGCCGCACGGCCGGAAATGCGCAAAATGCCCACACCACCGCGGCCGGGTGGGGTTGCCTGGGCAATAATGGTATCTGAGGTGCTCATAGCAATGATCTCTGTTGGTCTTTTTACGGATATGCAAAAGGCGATCAAATGATCGCCTTTCTTTTTTATCATCAAGTTTAGCGGTCAGGACGAAAGTCGTCCTGACATTCACTTATGACTTTTTCTTGTCGCGGCTGTGCAGGCCACGTTTTTCCAGCCCGCGATAAATCAGCTGCTGCTGGAGAATGGTGACCAGGTTACTGACGATGTAGTACACCACCAGGCCAGACGGGAACCACAGGAAGAACACGGTGAAGATGACCGGCATGAAGGTCATGATCTTCTGCTGCATCGGGTCAGTGACGGTGGTCGGCGACATCTTCTGGATGAAGAACATCGTGATACCCATCAGAACCGGCAGAATGTAGTACGGGTCTTGTGCTGACAAGTCATGGATCCACAGGATGAATGGCGCGTGGCGCAGTTCAATGGAACCAGACAGCATGTAATACAGTGCCAGGAAGATTGGCATCTGAATAACCAGCGGCAGACAGCCACCCAGCGGGTTCACTTTCTCAGACTTATACAGCGCCATCATTTCCTGACTCATGCGCTGTTTGTCATCACCGATACGTTCACGCATGGCGGCCAGTTTCGGCTGCAACATACGCATTTTCGCCATCGACGTGTACTGTGCGCGGGTCAGTGGATACATGATACCGCGAACAATAAAGGTGATAACGATGATCGAGAAGCCCCAGTTACCGACAAACCCTTGAATGAATTTCAATAGTTTGAACAGTGGCTGAGAGATGAACCATAACCAACCGTAGTCAACCGTCAGGTCAAGGTGTGGCGCGATAGCTGCCATCTTGTCCTGAATTTCCGGACCAACCCACAGGATAGAAGCAACTTGTTGCTGTGCACCCGGTGCAACGGTAAACGGTGTGCCTTTAAAGCCAATCGTTGAAATACCGTTATTGGTGGTGGTGAAGAAGGTGTTGGTGTCTTTCGCTGATGGGATCCACGCCGTTGCAAAGTACTGCTGCAACATCGCAACCCAACCACCCTGAGTCGTGACATTCAGTGCTTCGCTCTTATCGAACGCATACTTCTGATATTTGTCATCACTTGAGGAATATGCCGCGCCGCGGAACGTGTGCAGAGCAAAGTTATTGCTGCCGGTATCACGGTGCTTAGGTAATTCGGTGGTTTGTTTCAGCTGACCGAACATAGTCAGTTCAAGCGGGGCAGGCGTGGTGTTGTTGATGTTGTATTCAACGTTTACCGCGTAAGAACCACGTTTGATCACGAAGGTTTTGGTGTAAATCGCACCGTTCGCCGCCGTGTAAGTCATTGGAATGCGCAGTTCAGACTGGCCTTCAGCCATTGTGAAGGTATCGGAGCTCGCCTTGAACAGAGGGCGTTCACCGTTAGCCGGATTGTCTGGACCGTTTTTACCTGTCAGACCACTTTGTGCCTGATAGAGGAAATTAGGAGTAGTTTCCAGTAACTGGAAAGGCTGGTCAGAGCCCAAAGTCGTTGGGTAAGCCTTCAGCAGAGCCTGCTCAATGTCGCCACCACGGGTGTTGATCGTTAATGACAGCACATCACTGTTAACTGTAATTAATTTGCCCTGTCCGCTATCAGGAACAGCCTGATTAGTAGCATCACCGTTTGCAGTGTTCGCAGTCTGTTGCGTGGTCTGGTTGGCCGGTTGCGGAGCGTGGTCCGTTTGCCATGCCTGCCAGATCATGAAAGACACGAACAGCAGAGCGATGAGGAAAAGATTGCGTTGCGAATCCATCGTTAGTGTTCTCTGTTATTGTCGGTTTTCGGCGGTACGGGGTCATCACCACCTGGGTTCAAAGGATGGCATTTTAATACGCGTTTCAAAGTCAACCAACTGCCTTTTAACATGCCAAAACGACCAATTGCTTCAATACTGTATTGAGAGCAGGTTGGTCGAAAGCGGCAATGCGGCCCGAGCAACGGACTGATGAATAGCTGATAACCACGTATCAGCTTTATCAGGATGCGGGAGCCTGTCGGCAATGTCGACGCCATAATTTCTCCAACGCTTCCGTCAGCGCGCGATTATCTAAATCGGCGACACCCTTTTTGGCTACTACCACAAAATCCATCGACGGCAGCGTATGCTGATTCAACCGGAAACTTTCGCGGGTAAGGCGTTTGATCCGATTGCGTTCATGTGCGCGTTTGACGTGTTTTTTTGCGACGGTGAGACCGATGCGGGGATGCCCCAGCTCGTTCAGGCGGCCGAGTATAGTGATTTGCGGCGTGCCAGCCCGTTGTGGCTGCTGGAAGACGAAAGTGAAATGACGGGGAGTTAACAAACGTAACTCCCTGGGAAAAGCGAGCTTAACCACTAAATAGGTTAGCTTTTATTACTTAGAAGCTGACAGACGGGTACGGCCTTTCGCACGACGGCGAGCCAGAACCTGACGACCATTTTTGGTGGCCATACGAGCACGGAAGCCGTGGCTACGGTTGCGCTTCAATACGGACGGTTGGAAAGTGCGTTTCATGGCGATTTCTACCTAAACTTAAATTATTACTGATCAGTAAACGCGAAGACATTTCGGCGAAAAAACGACCGGTGCCTTTGTCGCAACATATAAAGAAGCGGGATTGTAATAACTGTACAGTCCTGAGTCAATTTACATTGCCAGAAATGGTTCAAGTGTTTACCAGAATTGCCCGTGGTCACACCGCAATATCCATCTGGTTATGACCATCAGGAACACAGGCTTCACACGTAGGGCTGAAGATTATACGGACTCTGCCGCAAATCGCAAGGATCCTCGCCTGATCCTTATCCACAGGCGTGCGATCTTTCTCGCAGTATGATGAAATTTAACTCAGCGGACTCCTATTTTTTCACCAGAGTGATGATTACATCGCCTAATTTTAAAAGGATCGGCTAAGCTTACCCACTTGCCGATTGCTGCCTGTGGATAAAAAGGATCTAATCTGTCAGGAAGGGGAGGATCTCTGGGCCGGATTGCGTTATGATCCGCCATTCCGATCGCGATCCCGGCTGGGATGCTGTCGACAAAAACCGCAAAAAGCGGTTCGCACGTGACTTTACGCCACTGACAGGGTGGTGAGAGAAATTTTCCCCCATTAGCGGGCGGAACGTGTGCCAAAAATCATGATTTAAAAAATATCCTGATCCTTTTCTTTTTTGATACTTGTTCGAGTGGAGTCCGCCGTGTCACTTTCGCTTTGGCAGCAATGTCTTGCCCGTTTGCAGGATGAACTACCTGCCACAGAATTCAGTATGTGGATACGCCCCCTGCAGGCGGAACTCAACGACAATACGCTGGCGCTGTATGCCCCGAATCGTTTTGTTCTGGATTGGGTTCGTGACAAATACCTAAATAATATTAACGGCTTGCTTAACGATTTCTGTGGCACGGATGCACCGTTGCTGCGTTTTGAAGTCGGCAGCAAGCCGGTGATCCAACGCGTCAGCCAGCCTGTTGCGGCCAGCGTCAGTTCACAGGCTGCGCCTGCCATTCCGCGTCTGGCGCCTTCCCGTCCAAGCTGGGACAGCTCACCGGCTCAGCCTGAGCTGTCTTATCGCTCTAACGTCAACCCGAAACATACCTTTGATAACTTCGTAGAAGGTAAATCTAACCAACTGGCTCGCGCGGCGGCGCGTCAGGTGGCGGATAATCCGGGTGGCGCGTACAACCCGCTTTTCCTTTATGGTGGCACCGGTCTGGGTAAAACCCACTTATTGCACGCCGTCGGTAACGGTATCATGGCGCGTAAAGCCAATGCCAAAGTGGTGTACATGCACTCCGAGCGTTTTGTACAGGACATGGTCAAAGCCCTGCAAAACAACGCCATCGAAGAGTTCAAACGTTACTACCGTTCTGTTGATGCGTTGCTCATCGATGACATTCAATTCTTTGCTAATAAAGAACGTTCGCAGGAAGAGTTCTTCCACACCTTTAATGCCCTGCTGGAAGGTAATCAGCAGATCATCCTGACCTCGGATCGTTATCCAAAAGAGATCAACGGTGTTGAAGATCGTCTGAAATCGCGTTTCGGCTGGGGTCTGACGGTGGCTATCGAGCCGCCTGAATTAGAAACCCGCGTGGCGATCCTGATGAAAAAGGCGGACGAAAACGATATTCGTCTGCCGGGCGAAGTTGCCTTCTTTATTGCTAAACGTCTGCGATCGAATGTGCGTGAGCTTGAAGGCGCACTGAACCGTGTGATTGCCAACGCCAACTTTACCGGCCGTGCGATCACTATCGACTTCGTTCGTGAAGCGTTGCGCGATTTATTAGCGCTTCAGGAGAAGCTGGTCACTATCGATAATATTCAGAAAACAGTGGCCGAATATTATAAAATCAAGGTCGCTGACCTGCTTTCCAAACGGCGCTCCCGTTCGGTAGCCCGCCCACGCCAGATGGCGATGGCGCTGGCGAAAGAGCTGACCAACCACAGCCTGCCAGAAATCGGCGATGCGTTCGGTGGTCGGGACCATACCACGGTGTTGCACGCCTGCCGTAAAATCGAGCAGTTGCGTGAAGAAAGTCACGACATCAAAGAAGATTTCTCCAACTTAATCAGAACATTATCTTCCTAGCGCTATGAAATTTATTGTTGAACGTGAGCATTTGCTGAAACCACTGCAACAGGTCAGTAGTCCGCTGGGTGGACGACCAACGTTGCCTATTCTGGGTAACCTGTTATTACAGGTGACGGATGGCGCGCTGTCGCTGACCGGGACGGATTTGGAAATGGAGATGGTGGCGAAAGTTGCGCTGTCTCAGCCACATGAAGCGGGTGCCACCACGGTGCCGGCGCGTAAATTCTTTGATATCTGCCGTGGATTGCCGGAAGGCGCGGAAATTTCCGTCGCGCTCGACGGCGACCGCATGCTGGTAAAATCAGGCCGCAGCCGTTTCTCGCTGTCGACCTTACCGGCGACAGATTTCCCTAATCTCGACGACTGGCAAAGCGAAGTAGAATTCACCCTGCCGCAGGCCACGTTGAAACGTCTGATCGAAGCCACGCAGTTTTCTATGGCCCATCAGGACGTTCGTTATTATTTAAACGGCATGCTGTTCGAAACCGAAGGTGAAGAACTGCGTACTGTCGCGACCGACGGTCACCGCCTGGCGGTATGTTCTATGCCAATCGGCCAGTCTCTGCCGTCGCATTCGGTGATCGTGCCGCGTAAAGGCGTGATGGAACTGGTGCGTCTGCTTGATGGCGGTGACACCACATTGCAGCTGCAAATCGGCAGCAACAATATCCGTGCTCACGTCGGCGACTTCATCTTTACCTCTAAACTGGTTGACGGTCGTTTCCCTGACTATCGCCGCGTATTGCCGAAAAATCCGGACAAAACGCTGCAGGCAGGCTGCGATTTGCTCAAGCAGGCGTTTGCCCGTGCCGCGATCCTGTCCAATGAAAAATTCCGCGGCGTGCGTTTGTATGTCAGCCATAACCAGCTGAAAATCACCGCGAATAACCCGGAACAGGAAGAAGCAGAAGAAATTCTGGATGTCGGTTACGAAGGCACCGAAATGGAAATCGGTTTCAACGTCAGTTACGTACTGGATGTGCTCAATGCACTCAAGTGCGAAGACGTTAATCTGTTGCTGACGGACTCTGTTTCCAGCGTGCAGATCGAAGACGCAGCCAGTCAGTCGGCGGCGTATGTCGTTATGCCAATGCGGCTGTAATCGGGCTATCTGACTTGTCATTTTGCGATGGGGCAGTGTTCGCAATGCCCACGCACCTGAGTATGCTCCGCTTACTGTAGCTGCACGCAAACTGACTGCGACGATGATGCCCTGGAATGGATAGTAGATGGCCTTAACGCGCTTACTGATAAAAGATTTCCGCAACATCGAGGCGGCAGATTTAGATCCGTCGCCCGGTTTTAACTTTCTGGTCGGTCCCAATGGTAGCGGTAAAACCAGTGTGCTCGAAGCGGTCTATACGCTGGGGCATGGCCGCGCTTTTCGCAGTTTGCAGGCCGGGCGCGTGATTCGTCACGATCAGCCGGAGTTTGTTCTCCATGCGCGTGTGGATGACGGCGGTGATCGTGAATTGTCGATTGGTCTGAGCAAAAGCCGTCAGGGCGACAGTAAAGTACGCATTGATGGCAGTGATGGTCACAAAGTGTCTGAACTGGCACAGATGCTGCCGATGCAACTGATCACACCCGAAGGCTTCACCCTGCTCAACGGCGGGCCGAAGTACCGGCGGGCATTTATTGACTGGGGTTGTTTTCATCACGACCCCGGTTTTTTTATCGCCTGGAGCAACCTGCGACGGTTACTCAAGCAGCGCAACGCCGCGCTGCGACAGGTGAGTCGTTATGCGCAAATTCGTGCCTGGGATCAGGAACTGATCCCGTTAGCCGGGCGCATTAGCGAATGGCGGGCAGCTTACAGCGACGCGATCGCGGCTGATATCAGCGCGACCTGCGCGCAATTCCTGCCCGAATTCGCCCTCAGTTTTTCTTTCCAGCGTGGATGGGATAAGGAGACGGAGTACGGCGAGTTGCTGGAGCGTAATTTTGAACGCGACAGAGCCTTAACCTATACCGCATCAGGCCCGCATAAAGCGGATTTCCGCATTCGTGCCGACGGCACGCCGGTGGAAGATTTACTGTCCCGTGGGCAGTTGAAGTTACTGATGTGTGCGCTGAGACTGGCGCAGGGTGAGTTTCTCACCCGACAGAGCGGGCGGCGTTGCCTGTATCTTCTTGACGATTTTGCCTCTGAGCTGGACACCGACCGACGTCGGTTGCTGGCTGATCGCCTGAAAGCCACCCAGGCACAGGTTTTTGTCAGTGCGATAAGCGCTGAGCAAGTGACCGATATGATGGGTGAAAAGGGCAAGATGTTCCGCGTGGAACAAGGTAAAATAGCCGTTCTATCACAGGACTAAAAATGAGCGAGAAACGTTGATGTCGAATTCTTATGACTCCTCAAGTATCAAGGTATTAAAAGGGCTGGACGCGGTGCGTAAGCGCCCCGGCATGTATATCGGCGATACCGATGACGGCACTGGTCTGCACCACATGGTATTCGAGGTTGTGGACAACGCTATCGACGAAGCCCTCGCGGGCCACTGTAAAGAGATTCAGGTCACGATCCATGCGGATAACTCTGTTTCCGTACAGGATGATGGCCGTGGTATTCCGACCGGCATTCATGAAGAAGAGGGCGTTTCTGCTGCTCAGGTCATTATGACCGTTCTTCATGCTGGTGGTAAATTCGACGATAACTCGTATAAAGTCTCCGGCGGTCTGCATGGCGTAGGTGTTTCCGTCGTTAATGCCTTGTCGGAAAAACTGGAACTGGTTATCCGCCGTGAAGGCAAAGTGCACACTCAGACTTACGTGCACGGCGAGCCGCAGGATCCGCTGAAAGTGATCGGCGATACTGACGTAACCGGTACCACGGTACGTTTCTGGCCGAGCTTCAACACCTTCACCAATCACACAGAATTCGAGTATGAGATTCTGGCGAAACGCCTGCGTGAACTGTCATTCCTGAACTCCGGCGTGGCAATTCGTCTGCTGGATAAACGTGATGGTAAGAATGATCACTTCCATTATGAAGGCGGTATCAAAGCCTTCGTGGAATACCTGAACAAAAACAAAACCCCAATCCATCCGACCGTATTCTATTTCTCTACGATGAAGGACGATATTGGCGTTGAGGTTGCGTTGCAGTGGAATGATGGTTTCCAGGAAAACATTTACTGCTTCACCAACAATATTCCACAGCGCGATGGCGGGACTCACTTAGCCGGTTTCCGTTCGGCAATGACCCGTACCCTGAACGCTTACATGGATAAAGAAGGTTACAGCAAGAAATCCAAAATCAGCGCCACCGGTGACGATGCCCGTGAAGGTTTGATTGCTGTGGTGTCTGTGAAGGTACCGGATCCTAAGTTCTCTTCACAAACCAAAGACAAACTGGTTTCTTCTGAAGTGAAAACGGCCGTTGAAACGCTGATGAACGAGAAGCTGGTGGATTACCTGATGGAAAATCCGTCAGACGCCAAAATCGTTGTGGGGAAAATCATCGACGCTGCGCGCGCCCGTGAAGCAGCCCGTAAAGCCCGTGAAATGACCCGCCGTAAAGGTGCGCTGGACCTGGCTGGCTTGCCAGGCAAACTGGCGGACTGTCAGGAACGTGACCCGGCTCATTCCGAACTGTACTTAGTGGAAGGGGACTCAGCGGGCGGCTCAGCAAAACAAGGCCGTAACCGTAAGAACCAGGCGATTCTGCCGTTGAAAGGTAAAATCCTCAACGTAGAAAAAGCGCGCTTCGACAAAATGCTCTCTTCTCAGGAAGTGGCAACACTGATTACTGCGCTCGGTTGCGGCATTGGCCGTGACGAGTACAACCCGGACAAACTGCGCTATCACAGCATCATCATCATGACCGATGCCGACGTCGATGGTTCACACATCCGTACCCTGTTGCTGACGTTCTTCTACCGTCAGATGCCTGAAATTGTCGAGCGTGGCCACGTGTTTATCGCACAGCCTCCATTGTACAAAGTCAAAAAAGGTAAGCAGGAACAGTACATTAAAGATGATGAAGCGATGGATCAGTATCAGATTTCCATTGCGATGGACGGGGCAACGTTACACGCCAACGCCCATGCACCAGCCCTGGCGGGTGAACCGCTGGAGAAACTGGTGGCTGAACATCACAGCGTGCAGAAAATGATTGGCCGCATGGAACGTCGTTATCCGCGTGCGCTGCTGAATAACCTGATCTATCAGCCGACCCTGCCGGGGTCAGATCTGACCGATCAGGCGAAAGTTCAGACCTGGATAGAATCGCTGGTCGCGCGTCTCAATGAGAAAGAGCAGCACGGCAGTTCTTACAGCGCGATCGTGCGTGAAAACCGTGAACATCAGCTTTTCGAACCGGTTCTGCGTATCCGTACACACGGTGTTGATACGGATTACGATCTCGATGCAGACTTCATTCAGGGTGGCGAATACCGCAAAATCTGTGCGCTGGGCGAACAGCTGCGCGGCCTGATCGAAGAAGATGCCTTCATCGAACGTGGCGAACGCCGTCAGCCAGTGACCAGCTTCGAGCAGGCGCTGGAATGGCTGGTGAAAGAGTCCCGTCGTGGTCTGTCGATTCAGCGATACAAAGGTCTGGGCGAAATGAACCCTGATCAGCTGTGGGAAACCACCATGGATCCTGAACAACGTCGCATGTTACGTGTGACCGTGAAAGATGCCATCGCTGCTGACCAGTTGTTCACTACGCTGATGGGCGATGCGGTTGAACCGCGTCGCGCCTTCATCGAAGAGAATGCCCTGAAAGCGGCCAATATCGATATCTGATAATGGCGAGAGCTGATAAAGAGTCCGAACCGGGAAACCGCTTCGGACTTTTTTTTCGTCTGACGCAACCCGCATTCCGGCTGGCTTTACAGCGGGTAATCGCGTTAGCATTGCGCAAGATTTCTTAAACTCTGAGGATGCTATGGCTATTGAATTAATTGCAATTGATATGGACGGGACATTGCTCAATCCGCAGCATGAAGTGACCCCTGCCGTTAAAAAAGCGTTGTCAGAAGCACGGGCGAAAGGTGTGCAAATCGTTCTGGCGACCGGCCGTCCGTTCGTCGGTGTGCAGCGTTATCTGATGGAACTGGATTTGCAGCAGGACGGTTGTTACTGCATCACCAACAATGGCGCGCTTGTGCACAATGCGAAAGATGGTAGCGTAATTGCCGAAGTAGCCCTCAAAATTGAAGATTATCACTACTTTGAACAGCTGGCGCGTGACCTTGGTGTGCATTTCCATGCACTGACCAAAACCGACCTGTTTACCGCCAACCGCCATATCAGCAAATACAGCGTACATGAATCCTTCACCACCGGCATTCCGTTGCAATTCTGCCCGGCAGAGGAAATGGATCCGGCACTGACCTTCCCGAAAGTCATGATGATTGACGATCCGGACTTGCTGGATCGCGCCATCAGTCAGCTTCCTGCTGAAGCAAAAGAACGCTACACCATCATGAAAAGCTCACCGTATTTCCTCGAAATCCTCGATAAGCGGGTGAATAAAGGTGAAGGCGTGAAAGTACTGGCGGAAAAACTGGGTATCGCGCGGGAGAGCGTGATGACGCTCGGTGATCAGGAGAACGACATTGCGATGCTGGAATACGCCGGAATTGGTGTCGCGATGGGGAATGCGCTGGACAGCGTAAAAGCCGTCAGCCAGTTCGTTACCAAAACAAACACGGAAGACGGCGTGGCGTTTGCGGTCGAGAAATTCGTTCTGAACGTCTGAGCTTGCACCGAAGGAACCTTGCAGCCATGGAAAAACAATTAACTTCTGATGCCCGCGGGCATCAGCTCACCAACATTAATGTCTGGACGCCGGACAGCCAGTGGCTGGTGTATGACGTCCGTCCGCATGGCGGTTCTTTTAGCGGTTCAACCATTGAGCGCGTGAATGTCGAAACCGGTGAGACGGAAGTCCTTTATCAGGCAAAAGACGGCGCGCATGTGGGAGTGGTGACCGTCAGCCCGGATTTTCCTGTCCGTTATGCGTTTATTCATGGCCCTGAAAATCCTGATGCCAGCTGGCAGTATGATTTTCATCACCGTCGCGGAGTTATTGTCACTGAGCCCGCGCGCGAAAAGGCCGTCACGCTGGATGCGATGGACATCACCGCCCCCTTTACCGCCGGAGCCCTGCGCGGTGGCACACATGTTCACGTCTTCAGCCCGGACGGTTCGCGTCTGAGCTTTACCTATAACGACCATGTGTTGCATGAACGCGATCCGGCGCTCGATTTGCGCAACGTTGGCGTGGCGATTTCAGGATATCCCGTTATTCCGCCAAAGCATCATCCCCGTGAATACGATGGAAGCCATTTCAGCATGCTGGTCAGCGAAACCACGCCCTGTCCTCACCCCGGCAGCGATGAAATCAACCGGGCTTACGAAGAAGGCTGGATTGGCCGTGAAGGCTATCTGAAACCGGATGGCAGCCGTCAGCGGTGGGCGCTGGCTTTTATCGGCGACACGCTTTCCGCTCGTGGCGAAAAGCACCCGGAAATCTTCGTGGTGGATTTGCCGCGCAATGATGAGGATTACCGTCAGGCGGGTGATAAACCTTTGCAGGGCACGCCGGAAATGCTGCCTGCGCCACCCGCGGGCGTGAAACAGAGACGGATTACTTTTACTGAAAATGGTATTGCCCTGCAACCGCGTCACTGGTTGCGCGTATCGCCGGATGGCGCAAAGATTGCGTTTCTGATGCAAGATGAAACCGGCGTGGTTCAGGTCTGGACGGTGTCACCTAACGGCGGCGCGCCGGCGCAAATCAGCCATTCTGAAAGCGGAATTCAATCAGCCTTCAGCTGGAGCCAGGACGGAAAATCTCTGGCGCTGGTATGCGATAACAGCGTGATGCGGCTGGACATGGAAAGCGGAAAGATGCAGCGGTTAACGCAACGATCAGAAATCGCACCCTGTGCCGATGCCGTAGTGTATTCTCCGGATGGCAGCAAAGTGGCGTTTATGCGCCAGTGTAACGGCTATGCGCAGATTTGCGTGGTCGATAGCGATTAGCGAACGATGTAAACCGGTCAGAACAGGCCGGTTTTATTGTGACTACTTCTTATGTGTCGACGATTTTTGCTGACGCGGCGTGGTCGTCATGGGCGGGATGTGATCGATATCCACACCGTTACTCAGCGCAATATTGTGTTCTTCACTGGCTTTGACGCGATCGCGCGTCGTCACTTTTCCGCTGCGAAAATAATCATAAGGCAGCAATACCGTATCCAGCACGGCGCTGAACGGCAAATCAATCAACAGCAGCGGCGTCATCGCCCAACTGGTGTCATCGCTTTTTATCATATTCACATCAGCACGTGCGCCTGAATAATATCCGGTGTCACCACCTGTATGGCTCATTACGCTGGAGCAACCGCTCGTCGCTAAAAAAACACATCCTGTCATCAGCGGCGTTAATGCAAATTTCGTCATGTTAGAACTCATCTTATGCTGTCAGGCTGAGCTTATACGTCAATGTGACTTATACCACTCAGCCCAAAAAATTAACAAAGCAAGCTGTAGCTCTGTGGCTGCGATCCCATTAAGTGTAATTACTATTTGAAATCTTGCAGGAATTCGCCTGCTCTCCCTGGATTGTAGCCCTGTCCCGTCATGTATTTTGGCTGTCATCATATAAACAACAGCCAAATTTTTTGTTTTTTCAGGCTTGAAATATGCCCTTTTGTCTCCATTTTAACTGTACGACGCAGGAGGAGAAACGCCGGAAGGGTTCTTCTGTCATCACTGTGACGCTGGTCTGTCCGCCTGGAAGGCTATTTAAAAAAACTCGCTGAATATCAGGAGAAGTAGCAATGCGTAATTTTGATTTATCCCCGCTATACCGTTCTGCCATTGGTTTTGACCGCTTATTTAATCTTATCGAATCGGGTCAGAATCAGGGCGGCGGCTACCCCCCTTATAATGTCGAGTTGGTTGACGAAAATCATTACCGGATTGCTATCGCGGTCGCAGGTTTTGCCGAATCTGAGCTGGACATCACTGCGCATGACAACATGCTGCTGGTCAAAGGCGCGCATGCACCTGGCGACACTGAGCGAACCTATTTATATCAGGGCATCGCAGAACGTAATTTCGAGCGCAAATTCCAGCTGGCTGAACATATTCAGATAAAAGCGGCCAATTTGTCGAACGGTTTGCTGTATATCGATCTGGAACGCGTCGTTCCTGAGTCGTCCAAACCACGGCGTATCGAGATCCGTTAATTCAGCGACCATCATCGTTGTTGACCACCACAAAATGAAAAATTTTAGGCTCGCCGTCAGGGAGCTGTACTGTCACATCCAAAAAGGATGACGACATTAATCATCTCGCTTCAAAGAAGGAGTTACATTATGCGTAATTATGATATTTCCCCATTACTGCGTCAGTGGATTGGTTTCGATAAATTAGCCAGTTCAATGCAAGGCGCCGATCAGGCTTTTCCTCCTTACAATATTGAAAAGTCTGATGACAACCATTACCGCATTTCACTGGCGCTGGCCGGTTTCCAGCAAAGCGAACTGAATATTGAAGTCGAAGGGCCGCGATTAACGGTCAGCGGTACACCGGCTCAGCTGGAAACTAAAGTGGAATATTTGCATCAGGGGCTGGTGATTAAGCCTTTCACCCTGAGCTTCACGCTGGCAGAGCATATGCACGTCTCGGCGGCTGAATTTACGAATGGCCTGCTGCATATCAATCTGGTTCGTGATGTACCGGAAGCATTGCAACCGCAAAAAATTGCGATTGGTACTGAAAAACCGGCGCTGGAAAATCAGTCTGAATAAACGTGATCTGTTTATGTTCCCCCGATGAGGGGGAACATAAAACGGGATGTGATGAGGAATATATTATCTTAATCAGTAAGTAAAACGAGGTGTATTTATTTTGTTCAAGTCTTTCAAAGTGTTTTCCGTAATTGAAGCTCTTAGTGATGAGGTAAGCATGTATTTAGAGTGATGTAACTTAACGATAATATTCGTCTACTGTGATTCGGTTGTAGTTCTTGTAACACCCATCAAATACTATACAAAGTGCTTCCACAAAATGCATGATCTGTTTTGTGTTGTAGTTGTAAGATATTTCACCTATATTTGCATCAAAGAGTTTAATCATGTTCCCATCTGTTCTGATAGCGATGGAATGGCCTCCCTTGCAACCCTTATAAATACCTATTTCATATAAGCTGTCTTGCCTTAACGATTTTACCAGCCCTTCGATTCTTGCAGCGGTAGTACTGGCCTGCGGCAGAGTTGACGTTTTTAAGCAGATCAACCTCCCCTCATTCTTCATTATCAGATGGTATGCGTCTTCAGTACGCATGTAGTTTACGTTGGGGGAATGCCCTTTGCGGTGAAAATTATCAAATAAACTTTTTTGTGCTTTTAATTTAGCTTGTTTATATGCCAACGCAGAGTTCTGTTCCTGAATATTCATTATTCCTAATATCAATCGATGCGATGCAGAGGTATTGATGAAACATTTGAAACTACTCCAATCTCTACCAGTAATTAAATATGCCGCAGAGAGGCCATAACAGGCTCCACGTAATCCGTACTGAATTTGTTTACTTTCTGAGTCTCTATGACTTCCTAACCATGCTCCACCAAGATTTCGGGGGTTGTTAGCTACCCATTTGTTTTGCTGTATGTACGTCACCTGATTAAAAAAACTGTATGTACCGTTTGTTTTATTAATATATTGACGTAATCTGTTAATCATTTTCTCACCTATTTTTTAAATCAAAAAATACATATTGCATAAAAATACGCCAGTGATAATAAAATTCCCATTTAATTGATTATGTAAAATACTCAAACTCTTGACTGGGTTTTTATTTCTTTGATAAATAATGTTATTTTTTTTGTTTAACTGTAAAAAATATAAAGTGATGTCTATCTATATATAAAATGAATTGATTTTTTTGAATGAATGTGTATCTGGATGCGTTGAGGGAGATATAAATAACTTTATGATGTCATTGAGAATAAGATTGTTTTCTACTCATGAGTAAGAGTCCTTAGATTGATAAAGTGACCCGAAAGAATATCATTCCTCCTGGTCACTTTATGGTGAAAAATCAGCCTTCAGCGTGGGCTTTTTCTACTTCTTCTGCCAGAATTTTCACGCCGCGCTCGATCTGTTCCGCATCAGGCACGTAATTCATCCGCATACACTGATGGGTGTGTGGCCACGGATGCTCGAGACCCGGGAAGAAGTAATCGCCCGGTACCATAAGTACCCCACGTTGTTTCAGGCGCTGATACAGCACTTCGGTGGTGATCGGTAAATCCTTGAACCACAGCCACAGGAAAATCGCCCCTTCCGGTTTGTGGATCAGGCAACGTTCTTCCGGCAGATAACGGCGCAGCGTGGCGATAGTTTCCTGCACGCGCTGGAAATAGAACGGTTTGATCACTTCTTCGGAAAGGCGCAGCAAATCGCCACGGACAATCATTTCATGGGCAATCGCTGGGCCGACACTGCCCGGCGACAGACTGATAATCCCGTTCATATTACTGATCGCTTTGATGATTTTTTCATCAGCAATCACGATGCCACAGCGTGAACCCGGCAGGCCGAGTTTCGACAGGCTCATGCACAGGATAATATTCGGATTCCACAGCGGCGTGGCGTCAGTGAATACGATGCCCGGGAACGGCACGCCATAGGCGTTATCGATTAATAACGGAATATCTTTCTGCTGTGCCAGCGCATCGAGGCGGATCAGTTCTTCGTCAGTAATGACGTTACCGGTCGGGTTGGTCGGGCGTGACACGCAGATCAGGCCGATATCATCGGTGATATTCAGATGATCGAAATCGACGTGATATTTGAACTGGCCTTCCGGCAGCAATTCGATGTTCGGCTTGGCCGACACAAACAGATTTTCATCCAGACCGGCATCGGCATAACCGAGATATTCCGGTGCCAGCGGGAACAACACTTTTGACATACTACCGTCGGCACGGCGTCCGGCGAACAGGTTGAACAAATAGAAGAAGGCGCTCTGGCTGCCGTTGGTCAGTGCGATGTTTTGCGCGTCAAGCTGCCAGCCGAGTTCTTTCTGTAACATGTCTGCCAGCGCATGGCGTAACACATCTTTGCCCTGCGGCCCGTCGTAATTGCACAGCGCTTCGGTCAGCTTGCCTGCGGCAAGCATTTCCGACAGCAGCGTCTGGAAATAATCCTGCATCTCAGGAATTTGCGCCGGATTACCGCCGCCCAGCATCACCGCGCCGGGCGTGCGTAAACCGTCATTCATGTCGCCCATCAGGCGTGTGATGCCTGAAAAACGGGTAAATTTGTCACCGAAAGCAGAAAACGTCATAGAAAGCTTTGTATGTTATCGAAATGTGATACCCACCATAACGCCTGCAGCAAGGCAGTGCAATCGGACCAGCGGGTTTTGGCGTGGAGAAGTATTAAAAAAGATGAATACGGAAAATCATTCAATGTATTTTTCGAATATCCCTGAACGGAACCCTTTATGCTTAATGACAGAGTAATAAAAGACGGCTTATGATATTTTTTCTTTCTTGGCATAATTATGTTTAAGAATATATATATCAGGTTGATAAAATGAAAAGAAGTATACTTATACTGAATATTTTCACGGCAGGTGGAGGGGATCACGCGCTGGGAAAGAAAATAAAAGACATCGCGCGGAGCACTCAGGCTGAGGGGGCATTAATTACGGTGAATGCCAAAACAAGACATATTAATATGCAGGGAAAGGAAGTGTTCAATCCGGGTAAAAAATTGAATTATGATGATCCGGTAATTATTGTGACGCCCTACAGTCTCCTGTCTCCCGATGTATTATCGACAGTGCTGGCTGATTTTCTCTACCAGCTGGACATAATAACGTGCAATACCGTTATTCTGATCGATGAAATGGATGTCACCCGAGGTGCGGCTTCATCTGATCATGATTATAAAGCTGCCCTGTTGGGTCTGTGCTTCGAAAATATCATTGTCCAGAGCCTTGGATTCGCTAAGAAATCGATGGGTTATTTACCCATACCTGAGCAGGAAATTATCAATATACAAAAATCAGCAAAACAGGAAATCATTAAATTACTGGACGGTTATAACTTATCGATGCCGGCAAATTGTAGCTTATATCTTGCCTATTTAAGTTCTGATACCGTGACAACCTGTGCTCAGATTTTTATTATTAATTCATTGATAGAAGACAGTGGCTTGCTGAATAATTCAGCTTATGTCCTGGTGTGCAGGGAAAAAGGGAGTATTGAACGATTACTGAAAAACCTCAAAGAGTCCTTATCAGGGTCAATTTATAATGATTTGTTTTCTGAATGTCACTATTCAACCATGCAAGACGAAAATATATTCCAGTGCCACGGCTTCTCCCGCGGTACGGGAAAGAAAAAAGTACATATCTTTATTACCCAAACCATTCCCGGCACGACGTTTAAAAATCTGACCAGTATCAGCAAGACTGGCATGATGTCGGGCGATCAAAGCCTTTCCGATTATTTGTCACTGAAAAAGCGGTTACCTTATTACGACAAGCAAACCTGGAAAGACCCTCTTATTAAAGGATTGAAGACCCGTGCCCGTGAACTGGGGGGCGAAGAATTGCTCAACAAATTTAAGTCGATGGTCGCCGGAAGAAAAGCCTTTACTGGCAGCCTTTCCTTTAAGCTTCTGGCACCCGACGATGCCCCGACGCTGGCGCTGAAAAGCAGTCTTCATGCGTTTAACAAGGAAATATATGCAAGAAAAGCTGACGGAAAAATCAGAGAGATATTAATGAAATACCTCTGACCCTTCGAAAATAATCGGGAGACCGGCCGCAGGATTGCGCCCGGACCGGTCTCGCCCATTCTTTATCTTACTTCTTCAGAACTTCCGGGTTCACGCAGAACTGTTTCACGTCACCCTTGAGTGCGGCGATCAGGTTATCCACTGCGCAGGCCGCCATATCGTAGCGGGTTTCATGCGTTGCGGAACCGATATGCGGCAGTGCCACCACGTTTGGCAGGCTCAGCAGCGGAGAATCTTTTGGCAGCGGCTCAGTCTCGAACACGTCCATACCGGCACCATAAATCGTACCGGCTTTCAGGGCTTCGATCAGGGCTGGTTCATCGATAACCGGCCCGCGACCTGCGCTGACCAGAATCGCGCTGGATTTCATTTTCGCCAGCTCATCCTTACCGATCAGATGGAAGGTTTGTTCGGTCATTGGCAGCAAGATACAGACGAAATCAGACTCTTTCAGCAGCTCATCCAGCTCGCATTTACGCGCGCCAAACTTCTCTTCCGCTTCTTTATGCTGGCTGCGTGCATTGTACAAAATCGGCATGTCGAAACCGAAATGCGCACGTTGCGCCAGCGCCAGACCGATACGGCCCATGCCGACAATACCCATGGTTTTATGGTGAACATCAATGCCGAACCAGTCTTCGCCAATGTTTTCATTCCATTCACCGGCTTTTACGCGCTCGGCGACATTTACCACGCGGCGGGCGGTAGAGAGCACCAGTGCCATCACCGTGTCAGCGACGGTATCGGTCAGCGCCGTCGGAGTATGCATCATCGGGATTTCGCGGCGGGTCAGTTCTGCCACATCGAAATTATCATAACCGACGGAAATGGTAGAAACCGCACGCAGGCGCGGTGCATGGTCGAAAAGTTCTTTATCAATTTTCCCGCCGGAACCCAGTAACCCTTCGGCGTTTTGCAGCGCATCAAACACCTGAGCACGGTTCTTATCCGTAATGCCATCAAATTCAGTGATGGTGAAATGCTCTTCAAGACGCTGATGCAGGTCGGCGGGTAATTTTTTATATAAAACGATAGACGGCTTCATGACTTACTCCCTTGGGTTAAGGAAACTTCTTTCGGCTGAATGTTGGCCTTTCGCGGTCTCACCAGCAGGGTTAAACCTGCGGAAACCAGTAACGACACGGCCATGAAAATAAATGAGGCTGCCGGACTGCCCGTATTGCCGTTGAGATAGCCGACAAACCAGGAGCCAAAGAATGAGCCCAGTGCGCCGAGGCTGTTAATCAAAGCCATCGCGCCACCGGACACATTTTTGGGCAGCATTTCAGGAATAATGGCGAAGAACGGCCCGTACGGGGCATACATTGCCGCAGCGGCAACCACCAGTAAACTGTACGAAAGCCAGAAATTGTTTGTGCCAGCGGCCCATGAACCAAAGAACGCCAGTGCGGCCACCAGTAATAACGGCCAGACAAACAACTTACGGTTTTGCATTTTGTCCGATGCCCAGGACACCAGGATCATGGCGATAGTGGCGGCCAGATAAGGGGCGGAAGATAACCAGCCCGCTTCGACCATGCCCATTGATTTGCCGTCGCGCAAAATCGACGGCAGCCAGAGCACAAAGCCATACACGCCAATGCTCCAGAAGAAATATTGCAGGCAAAGCAGCACCACATTGCGTGAGCGGAAGGCTTCGCGGTAACCGCCGACCGCCTGAATGGTTTCCTGCTCTTTTTCCAGCTGTGCGGCCAGCGCCTGTTTTTCCTGGTCGCTCAGCCAACTGACTTGTTCAGGTTTATCCTTGACGGTAAACCACCAGATAACCGCCCAGATAACCGCCGGAATGCCTTCGAAGATAAACATCTCGCGCCAGCCAAAGGATTTGATCAGATAGCCGGAAAGCACCGACATCCACAACACCGTCACCGGATTGCCGAGGATCAGAAAGGTGTTAGCACGGGAACGCTCGGATTTGGTGAACCAGTTGCTGATATACACCAGCATGGCGGGCATCACGGCAGCTTCCACCACGCCGAGGGCGAAGCGGATCACTGCCAGCATCGGAATGTTGGTTACCACGCCGGTTAAAGAGGCGAATCCCCCCCAAAGCAATAAACACCAGAAAATCAGTTTCTTAACACTGCGGCGTTCGGCGTAAATCGTGCCGGGGATCTGGAAGAAGAAATAGCCCAAAAAAAACAGTGCACCCAACAGGGACGACATCCCTTTGGTAATGCCCAAATCGTCGTTGATACCGGCCGCTGAGGCAAAACTGAAGTTCGAGCGGTCGACATACGCCAGACTGTAAGTGATGAACACGATCGGCATGATGTACCACCAGCGGCGGGCGGCGATCCTGGACTGGCTCATAACTGTTTCTCCTGATAGTGCATCAGCACGGTCCCGACGGCGCTTACTGACGTAACAGTTCTACGTAATGGCGCGTCACCGCGGTCAGATCATCACCCTCAAGCGGGAATTCGATACCGCGTGGCACATCCTGAGGCAGGCTTTTCAATAAAGGTTCCCAACTGCCATCGCTGTCGTCGAGCGCGACGGCATGCCATTTTCCGCTACGTTTTTGTGCAGCTTTGACATGCACATAACCCACATGACGCGCCAGACGCTCAGCGGCCACGGCCGGATCCTGCCCGACCCACAGCCAGTTGGCCATGTCGAACGTCATGCTTAACGGCAGATGCAGCGACTCAGCAGCAAACATAAAAGCATTAATGCGTGAAAGAATGCCGCAATCCGGCGACTGGTCATTCTCAACCACCAGCTTCACCGGGCTTGACGCCAGTACAACCTTCAGCGGGGTCAGATCCTGGCCCGGCATAAATTCGCCGAGAGAAAACTTTATGGTGCGGGCATTGAGAATGCGCGCCTCTTCAAAATATTGTGATGCATCAGAATTAAGCTTGCCACCGGCTGAAAACAGCGGAAACGGCACGGAATACACCGCAAACAATCCATGACTTTTAATTTTTTCTGCCAGCGCTGGCAACGAATCCAGTTCTCCGGCAGTGAACAATTCTCGACGAATTTCCACACCGTCGGCCTTAGCATCAGCAATCACTGAAAGCAGCTCCGCCTGGCCGCCGCGGGCTTTTACCACGCTGTTGCCGTAGGCTGCGGTAACAATGACGATTTCTCTTTTCATGAATACTTATCCTGTGAAAGCGCCCTGTAATCTGGCGCAGGCAATCATTTCCGAAACCTTATTTTAGTGGAACAAATGACAGGTCGAGCCGTTGTTAACGTTTTGTTTCGTTTTATACAACCTAATTGGAACCGGTTCCAATCGACAGGACAAAAGCGCAAAAATATGATCCCGCTCACGAAGAACGGGCAGGTTCAGGGGGAAGAAGAGGGATCAGCGCGCTGCTGTAGAACCGCGCGCAATGAGTTCGCCGGAAAACTCCAGGTCTTTAACCGGCTCAGTATTGCCCTGAATGCGGGTCACCAGTTGTCTGAGCGCCGCCACGCCCATGTCGTAAGTCGGCTGCTTCAGCGTCGTAATGCCGACGCCCGCCAGTTCTGCCCACACCAGTTCGTCAAAGCCGGATAAACCGATGTCCGGCCCCCAGCGCAGATTCAGCCGCTGCATAGCGCGTGCAACCTGTAGCGTCAGTGCGCCGTTCACACACATCACCGCTTTGTGTTTATCCGCGTGCCGTGCCACAAAGTCCTTCAGCAGATTATCCAGCCCTTCGGTATTACTCAGCTCAATTTCACCCTGTTCGGCAATATACTGCGGAGATTGCTGCATGCATTTCAGAAAGGCGTGTAAGCGGTCGAAGCGGGTGTTTATATTGGCGGGTTCGCTGATGAAAAGCAGGGCTTCAAAACCCTGCCCCAGAAGATGACCGGTCATCTTCTGAGTGGCTTCCACATTGTTAAGTCCGATCACGTCGCAGGCGAAATTCGCCACTTTACGGTCAATCAGCACCATGGGTAAATTGGCCTGTTGCAGCGTAGAAATCGCCGCCTCACGCATCCCGACGGCATTCACCACAATGCCATCGACGCGATAACTGCTGAGTAATTGCAGGTAATGCTTTTCCTGATCCAGCTCGTTATTGGTGTTACACACCAGCAGCGTCAACCCTTCCTGACGGCAGGCGGCTTCAACGCCACGCATCACATCGACAGAATACGGGTTGGTGATATCAGCGAGGATCAGCCCGATTAGCCGCGTTTGCCCGCTTTTCAGGCTACGTGCCATCTGGCTGGGCTGATAATCGAGCAGGGAGATCGCCCGTCCGATGCGCTCTTTCAGCGAATCGGACAGCAGGTGTTGTTCACCGTTGAGATAACGTGAAACGCTGGTTTTACCGGTTTTGGCAGCACTGGCGACGTCACGTATCGTGGCGCGAACCGCAGCGCCCGGTTCCTGTTTTTTGCTCACAGCCTTTCTCCCTTCTTGCTCATCCCACGGAGACTAGCACAGAGTGCTGAAAGACTGCATCCGCAAGTCAGCGCAAACCTTCTGCCGTTTGCACCCCGGAAACCGCTTCGGGCTTCGGCCTGCTGCTCAGGGTAAACGCGGAAATGATCGTCACGCCAAAGGCAATACCGCCGAGGATCAGATAAGTATCACTGAATCCGATACGGTCATACAAACTGCCCGCGAAGGCCGAAAGGAAAATGGCCGCCAGTTGTTTGGCAAAGTTAAACCCGATCAGATAAATGGTCGCCGAGAACCGGACATCAAAAATCTGCGTGATGTATTTGAACACGCCAACCAGCAGGAACGGTACTTCCAGCGCGTGCAGCATCTTCAGCAAAATCACTTCAACCGCCGTGGTGGCAAATGACGAACCGACAATGCGGATCGACATAATCGTGCCTGCCAGCAGCAAGGTGTTTTTCGCGCCGATGCGGTTAATGATCCACGGAGAACAGAACATAATCAGTGCGTTACACAACTCACCGGCGGTGGTGACGTAGCCGAACATTTCCGTGCCCTGCTGTGGCGACGCGAAGAAAGTTTTGAAGAACGTCGCGAACTGCTGATCGAACACGTCATACACACAGGCCACGCCGATGACATACAAAATCAGCATCCACAGTTTGCGCTCTTTCAGCAACATTGCCGCCGTTTTCAGCGAGAATTGCGGCTGATTGGCACCGAGTTTATCCAGCACCTGTGCGTTTTTGTTTTCCTGTGGACGGGCAATCAGCAGCAAAATCATCAAAATGATTGCGGCCCCGGAACCCATCCAGAACACGATATCCGGGTTGATATTAAACAGCACACCCGCCGTCGAGGCGCAAATCCCCCAGCCGAAACAGCCGAACATCCGCGCCTTACCGTATTCAAACGAACTGTTGCGGCTCACTCTTTCGATATACGCCTCAGTTGCACCGGAGCCGCCCGCGAAGACGAAACCGATATACGCACCGCCAAGTATCGCGCCGAGTACGATATTCAGTTTTAACAATGGCGCGAAAATGTAAATGAAGAACGGCGCAAACAGGAACAGCAGCACGGCGATGACCCACAGAAGATGCTTCTTCAGGCCGAGCTTGTCTGAAATGATGCCGAAAATCGGCTGAAACAGAATGGCAAACAACGACATGCTGGAGAACACGATACCGGTTTCCGTCTTACTCAGGCCGATCACGTCAGAAAGCCAGATCGGTAAAAACGGATAACAGGTCGCCATGATGAAGAAATACAGGAAGAAATAGCTGCCAAATATCCAGAAATTAGTATTGTTTTTGTAGAAGCAACGATCGGAGGTTTGTGTAGAGTTCATAGTGATTTCCTTGCCGAAACCATGAAAACCGGCACTGTCGTACCGGCGTTTTTTTGTTGTTATCTGATTTCTTCGAAGCCCAGCAGCAGGGCACTTTCCGGATCCAACACCGGCAGTGCCAGCCCGGCATTTGCCAGCCATTCGCCGCTCAATACCGGAGATTCATGCAGCCACGCCGGTTGTACGCGCATGGTGTGACCGCTGCCGCCGCCCGCCAGCAATGGCGGTTCATCCAGCACCGTCACGCGATAACGCGCATCAGGTCTTAGCCCCGGCACCCGCAACACACCGGGTAACGACCAGGTGGGCATCGCCAGTTGGCTGACCAGGAATACCGCGCGATCGGCGCTTTCACTGACCACGCCATTGATCAGCACCGTCTCGTCGTGTGTATCCACGCGGTAAACGTCGCCGCTGTGTAATAACGGGCGAAGTTGTTGATGAAGGCGGGTGTATTTCGCAAAACCGGCGCGTTCGGTATCACCTTCTTTCACCGGATCCAGCTCAATCCCCATGTGACCGAACAGCGCCGTCAGGCCGCGAAATTCAATGCTGTGCTGGCGTGAGGTGGCATGGCACAGCTTGTTGCCGATGTGCGACCCCATCACTTCCGGCGGGAAGAAATAGCTCATGCCGCGCTGAATTTTCTGCCGCTCCAGCGCGTCGTTATTGTCGGATGTCCAGAAACGGTGGCTGCGTTTGAGCACCTCGAAGTCAATGCGACCCCCGCCGGACGCGCAGGATTCAAACTCAATCTGCGGGAAACGTTCGCCCAGCGCGTCGAGCAGGCGGTAAAACTGCTGCGTTTGTGACGTCAGTGCCGCGCGGCCTTCATGGCCGGGCTGGACAATTTCACGGTTCATGTCCCATTTCACATAATCGACGTCGTGCTCGCCAAGCAGCCAGCTCATGCGTTCCAGCAGATAATCAAAGACCTGCGGATTGTTCAGATCGAGCACGAACTGGTGACGTCCGCTCGGTTGCTGATAGCCCGGCAACGCCAGCAGCCAGTCAGGGTGGGCGCGGTATAAATCGGAATCCGGGTTAATCATTTCCGGCTCGACCCAGATGCCAAATTCCATCCCGAGTTTTTTCACATGGTCGATCACCGGTTTCAGGCCGTTCGGGTATTTCTTCTCGTCGAGATACCAGTCACCGAGCGCGGCGCGGTCATGGTCGCGGCCACGGAACCAGCCGTCGTCGATAATGAAGCGTTCCACGCCTAACGCGGCGGATTCGGTCGCCATCTGCATGATGTAGTCAGGATCGTGATCGAAATAAATCCCTTCCCAGGTATTGAGATGCACCGGCCGCGGTTTCTCAGCCGGGAAGCGCAAAATCTGTTCACGCACAAACTGGTGGAATTGCTGACTCATGCGGTTCAGGCCGCTGGCGGAATAACTGGCATACAGCCAGGGCGTTTCCAGAGTTTCGCCTTGCCCGAGTCGTTGCTCACCGGGGAGATACAACGCTTCGGCTTGCACCAGACGGCGGCCGTCGATTTTGATGTCGGCGCGCAGCCTGTGGTTGCCGCTCCAGCCCAGATGCATTCCCCAGACTTCGCCCTGTTCTTCGCTGAAACCCGGATGACCGATCATCATCGCCGGAAAATATTCGGAAGAGGTTTTGCCGCGACGATTTTCCTGAATGATGCCGCCGTGATCCAGCCGTGTGCGGTGCGGCTGGAATTCTTTGATCCAGCGGCCATGAAAGGCCATCACTTCGGCGGCGCGTTCCGGCAGCGGCAGCGTCACGGCCAGTCGCGTCACCTGATACGTGCCGGGTTTGAGGTTGGTCAGGCTGTTACGTGCCTGCAAAACGCCGCTGTTATCGAGGCGTAACTCGCTGCGAAATTGCAGTCCGGCGATCGGGTCTTCGGTGGTAATGGTGAGCTGGTTTTCATCGTGCTTTACCTGCGTGGTATTGAATACCGGCGACCAGTCCAGCCCGTCGCGATGGCCTTCCATGCCCGGTGTGCCGAATGAACCGCGCCCTGAGTCGGCACTGACATTCACCGGCGCTTCGACATCAATCCGGCCATTGGGCACCGCGCGGCTCAGCGAAATAATGTCATTCGCTGAAAACTGGCTGAGGCGGTTTCCCCAGTAAAGAATTTCGGCGTAAGGCATGCAACGCACGATCAGGCTGGTATTCCCGCCGGTTAAATGAACAATCTGGTTTTCCATATAGTCGCTGCTCCAAACAAAGATTTGCGCTGATAAGACGCGATCAGGTGGAGTAACTATTGATCCGAAACGTTTCGGATGGGAAATGTAAATCGTCAGATTTGTGATATAGGGTGGAAAAATAACCGAAAGGGGAAGTATCAGCGTGGTGGATGTGCGGTAACGCCCGCCTGCAGTTCAGGCTGCCAGAGAACCTGTAAATCTTTCAGTGGCTCGTTGCGGATCAGCGACATTGTCATGGTGGCGATTTGCAAACCGACCGCTTCGCGGGTGCCCTGGCGGACGGCGGTCACCGCCACATCCGGCACGCTGTCACGGGGTAATCCGTCAAAAATGATGAGTGATATACCGCCACTGAGCAGTAAACCGGCTTCATGTAACGCCAGTGCAGCGCCTTCGCCGTGCATATTGCAGTCGCAGACAATCGCCGTTGGCGGCACCGGTAGCGCCAGCAATGCCTGCGTGGTCTGATAACCGGCGCGACGGCTTGGGCTGATTTTATGCATGTAGTCCGGGTTTTCCGGCAGGGCGTTGACCTGCAACCCGTCGAGATACCCCTGATAACGCTGTCCGATAAACGATTGCTGATTATTTTCGCCAAGAAATGCGATGCGCTGATGGCCGAGTGCGGCGAGATGATCGACCGCCATCTGCATACCGGCGCGGTTATCGAAATCAAACCAGGCGTAGTCCTGCGTCAGGCAACCGCTGCGGCCCAGTGCCAGGAACGGGAAATTGCGTTGCTGCAAATCCAGCAGACGAGGGTCGTTATCGAGCGTATGCGCCACCAGCATGGCATCGACGCGCTTGCTTTCAATCAGACGCCGCCACGAAAAGGTGCCCAGTTCATCCGGCACCAGTAACAGGTCGATTTCATGTTTGGCCAGTTCACGGGTGATACAACCGACCATTTCGATAAAAGCAGAATTACTTAAAGGGTGGGAAGTGAAGGGAAAAATGAGGCCAACGGCGTCGATCTTGCCCATTTTCAACCGGCGGGCGAGGGTGTTGGGGCGGTAACCGCGCACATTTGCCGCCGCCTGAACACGGGCTTTGGTCTCTGCTGAAACGTCATCGTAACCGTTCAGCGCGCGGCTGACGGTGGTCACGGAAATACCGAGATCTTTCGCGATAGCTTTCAGAGACATACTGACACCCGTAACGCCGTTGAGGAGACACATTGCGGGAGAATATCACATGCCAGACAAAACGGGGCCATAAGGCCCCGTGATGAATAAGGATATTCAGAGTTTACTGCAACGGACTTAGCGTGATTTCTACACGACGGTTTTGCGCTTTCCCGGCTTCGGTGCTGTTGCTGGCAATCGGATTATCCGGGCCGGCGCCGGTGGTGTGTACGCGGCTGCCTTCAACACCTTGTGTAATCAGCGCACTGCCCACGCCGTCAGCACGTTGCTGCGACAGTTTCATGTTGAGCGCGCGGGTGCCGGTGCTGTCGGTGTAACCGATCACGTTGACGGCGGTTTTCGGATACTCTTTCAGTACCATCGCCACGCCGGTCAGCGTGTTAGCGCCTGCCGGTTTCAGCGTGCTGCTGTTGGTATCGAAGGTGACGTTATTTGGCATGTTCAGCACGATGTTATCGCCCTGACGGGTCACGCTGACGCCGGTACCTTTCATTTTGTCGCGCAGTTTAGCTTCCTGCACATCCATGTAATAACCTGCACCGCCGCCCAGTGCGGCACCGGCTGCGGCACCGATCAGCGCACCTTTGCCGCGGTCGTGTTTAGAAGAAGACAGCATACCGACGCCTGCGCCGAGCGCGGCCCCAAGACCTGCGCCAATGCCGGATTTCCCTGCTTCTGATTCGCCGGTGTAAGGGTTAGTGGTACAGGCCGACAGGCCCAGGGTGGCGCAAAGTACGCCCGCAACCACAACTAATCTTTTGCTCATCTTATTTCCTTCAGGATGTTTATTATTCAGAACTTCATCGCTGCATTATGACTTCGCGCTTTCTGACAAGTTGCACAGAAAAAGGTGTCAAAACATAAACAAATGCAACGGGAGGACATCAGTCCTGCGGCGTTCTGGCGCTCTTTATGCGCAATTTCGGCACGTTAAGCAGTAGGAGAATTCCGGATATCCGTTTTTGTATTTTTACGGATTTTTGGAACTTATTCAGAAAGGGGATGATGCCAGCGCAGAATGTACGTTGGCATATCCGTGCCGGGATGGCGGGTGTTCGCGGTTATCTCAAAATTTTCCTTGCGATAGAACGAGACGGCGCGATCATTTTGTTGGTAAACCTCCAGCAGCAGCACCGGATATTCCTCCTTTGCCGCCGCCATCAGACGCTGCGCGGTGCCATCGCCGTAGTGTGAGGCTTCTACAAACAGCGCACCGATAAACTGCTGATTCATCACGCTGATAAATCCGCAAACCTGATCATCTTCGTCGCAATCGACCCAGGTTCTGGCTTTGGGCAGAAAATCTTCTCTGACCATTTGCAGGCTTTCAATCCAGTAGGATTCGGCGATGAACGCGTGTGAAAGCAAAGAACTGCGCAGCCAGAGCATCAGAATGGCTTCGGTGTCGGCGGGCCGCGCTGCACGGATCATGACGGCTGATTCGCCGGATGGCAGAAGCAATATGACTGATGATCGTTCACCAGCCCGGCTGCCTGCATAAAGGCATAACAAATTGTCGAACCGGTAAACTTAAAGCCTTTCTTTTTCAGCGCCTTGGACATGGCATCGGACACGGCGGTGGTCGCCGGAACCCCTTCCGGACCAAGCGGATTATTGATGACCGGTTGGCCGCCAACAAAATTCCAGATGAATTCAGAGAAGTCTTCGCCACCGGCCTGCATCGCCAGATACGCCTGTGCGTTGCCGATAATGGCTTTGATTTTGCCACGATGGCGGATGATCCCGGCGTCGAGCACCAGCCGCTCCACGTCGTCATCGGTCATTTTCGCAATGCGCACCGGGTCGAAGTGATGAAAATTCTGGCGATAGTTTTCGCGTTTTCTCAGCACGGTGATCCACGACAGACCGGCCTGCTGGCCTTCCAGACACAACATTTCAAACAATTCGCGGCCATCTTTAACCGGCACGCCCCATTCTTTATCGTGATACTCGAGGTAAATCGGTTCTTTCGAAACCCAGTTGCATCGGGTAGTCGCCATTCTGTCGTCCTTATAAGAGGCTTAAATGCGTGGTGTCAGTGTGTGGCTTCTCGGATAACTCTGCAACGTCGCAATTTCTAAATCCCCACCTTGACGCTGGTCGGATCTGAACAATATTTAAAGCCAATCATTACGTAATCCTTACGTTTAATCCTTGCGTTGAGCGTCATTATTGAGGGAAATCACCGTTATGGCAGGCAAGAATTCGTCGATTTTACGACTCTCTCAGGGAGCATTTGCCGTGGCACTGTGCCTCGGTTTACAGGCTCCCGCGAAGGCTTTTGACCAGCTTTATGTGTTCGGCGACAGCCTGAGCGACACCGGTAACATTGGTCGCTGGACCTTCGACAGCAGCACGCATCCGCTTTATGACGAGATCCTGGCGAACAACATCGGCACAACCTTAGCTCCTTCTTCAAAAGGCGGCCTGAACTATGCCGAAGGTGGCGGTGTGGCGGTGCCGGGGCTGGATTCTGATTACACCACCCAGGATCAGGTTAAAAGCTATCTGACGTCGACTGGCGGCAAAGCCGATCCGAACGGACTGTATATTCACTGGATTGGCGGTAACGATCTGGCCGCTGCGGCGCTGAGCCTGAATCCGGTCACGGCGGTGGAAATTGCCACCAACAGCGCGACGCAGGCGGCCTCACAGGTAAACGATTTACTGAAAGCCGGTGCTGGCACGGTTGTGGTGCCGACGGTGCCGAATATCGGTCTGACACCGGTGCTGATGGAAGGCGTGATCCAGGTCGGATTGTTGCCGGTGCAGCAACAGGCGCTGGCAGCGGCGTATCAGTATTTGAATGCACAAACTACGCCGGATGCCGATGCCCGCACCGAGGCCATTCACAATGCGCTGGCGGCCGCTGCGGCGGAAGGCTCAGGCATTCCGCTGGTGCAGGACGTGATCGCCAAAGGGCTGGCGGCCGCGTATGACGCGCTGAAAGACGTGGCGGGCGGCCTGACCGACACATACAACACCACCGAAGATATCGCGCTGGCGAAAACCGGCGGCAATATTGCGCGCGTGGATATCAACGGGCTGTTCAACGAAGTGGTTGCCGATCCGGCGCGGTACGGTTTTGCCAATACTGCCGGTACGGCCTGTCCGGTCGGGACATCCGCCTCGGAATGTACTTCGAATCTGCCGGGTTTCGACAGCAGCAAAGCTTTCCTGTTTTCTGACCATTTCCACCCGACGCCTCAGGCGCACGCGCTGATTGCGCAATATATGCAGTCGGTGCTCGACGGCCCGCTGGAAGCCTCTGCGCTGAGTCAGGGTTCACTGGCGCTGGCGCGAAATACACAAGGCTTGCTCGACAGCCGTTATCAGCAGTTGCGTACGCAGAATAACGATGCGGGAACCTTCGGCATGTTTGGCGGTTATGCCGGGCAAAGTGCGGACAGCAAATTCAGCCCGTCGATGGGGCTGGATGATGGCGACCTGACGGCTAACTCGCTGAATATCGGTATGGATTATCAGATGACCGATCGCTGGATGATGGGGCTTATGCTTTCCGGCTCCGATGATAAGGATGATCCGACTGACCATTACAGCTACCGTACGCGCGGCTGGATGGCGACCGCCTTCACCGGCATTAAAATCGCCGAAAATGGCTGGATCAACGGCGATGTGCACTACGGCTCGCTCAATTATGACGATATCAAACGCCGCATTACGCTCGGCCCCACCACCCGGACGGAGCGCGGTGAAACGGACGGCAAACAGATCGGCGGACGCGTCACCGCAGGCTGGGACTTTCCGGTTCTGCCGGTGCTGAAGACCGGGCCGGTGGCGCAATACAGCTGGGATTACAGCAGTGTTGAAGGTTACAGCGAGAAGGGGAACAACAGTACCTCGATGCGTTTTGGCGATCAGACTTCTCATTCACAAATCGGTGCGCTCGGCTGGCGGGTGAATGCCGAACTCGGCATCGTCAATCCGTATGCGCAGGTCACCTATGACCGCCAGTTTGGCGATAAAACCTACAGCACCACCGGCGCGATCAAATCCACCCGCACGCGGTTCAGCCGCACCACCGGCGAACAGGACGACGACTGGGTGGATATGACCGCAGGCTTAAACGTGCAAATCACCCACAGCATTTCAGCATTTGCGGCTATCTCGCAAACCACCGGGCTGGATTCCGGCGAACAAACTTCCTACAACGCCGGGCTGAGTGCGCGGTTTTAAAAGATATTATTAAGAGTGCTTTAAATGATGTCTTTAAAAGCTATACTGACGGCATAGTATGAAAAAAGGAGAAAAACTATGCCGTTTGAAATACTCACTTCCTCAGCCGCCAGTATTACTGAACTAAAACGCGACCCGATGGGAACATTTAGTGCAGGCGAAGGCGAAGCGGTGGCGATACTCAATCGTAACGAGCCCGCTTTTTATTGCGTTCCGCCCGATGTTTACGCCTATTTTCTGAGTCTTGCAGAAGACGTTGAATTGAACCGCATAATGGATGCGCGGCAGGGTGAAGAAAGGATAAGGCTGACACTGGATGACTTATAAACTCAATTTTTTCAAATCAGCTTTAAAAGAATGGAAAGCACTTGCCCCAACGATCAAGGAGCAATTTAAAAAGAAACTGGCCGAGCGGCTGGAGAATCCTCACGTGGTTTCTGCCCGCTTATGTGGCCCCAAAAATAACCGCTATAAAATCAAATTAAAGAGTCTTGGTTATCGCCTGGTGTATCAGGTAGAAGATCAGGAAATCATCGTGACCGTTGTCGCGGTGGGTAAACGCGAAGGCAACGAAGCGTATAAACTGGCTGAGAAGCGCTGAATACTGGCGTCCCGAAAGCAAATCCGGCTGAACTGATGTGTCATTCTGGCTGATTATCTTCCGTGCAGCGGGTATACTGTCGCACTCTCTTTACACCCACTTTCTCGCGTGCGAATCCAACATGCAAAAGTTTGATACCAAGACATTTCAGGGCCTGATCCTGACACTGCAAGATTATTGGGCGCAGCAGGGCTGCACCATTGTTCAACCGCTGGATATGGAAGTCGGCGCGGGGACCTCGCACCCGATGACCAGTCTGCGCGCACTCGGCCCTGAGCCTTTTGCGGCAGCCTATGTTCAGCCATCACGCCGTCCGACCGATGGCCGCTACGGCGAGAACCCGAACCGCCTGCAGCACTATTATCAGTTTCAGGTGATGATCAAACCTTCACCGGAAAACATTCAGGAACTGTACCTCGGCTCACTGAAAGAGCTGGGTCTTGATCCGCTGATCCACGATATCCGCTTCGTTGAAGACAACTGGGAAAACCCGACGCTTGGCGCCTGGGGTCTTGGCTGGGAAGTGTGGCTGAACGGCATGGAAGTGACGCAGTTCACTTACTTCCAGCAGGTCGGCGGCCTGGAATGTAAACCGGTAACCGGCGAAATCACTTACGGTCTGGAACGTCTGGCGATGTACATCCAGGGCGTGGACAGCGTTTACGATCTGGTGTGGAGCAACGGTCCGCTGGGTAAAACCACCTACGGCGACGTGTTCCATCAGAACGAAGTGGAACAATCGACGTATAACTTTGAATACGCCGATGTCGATTTCCTGTTCACCTGTTTTGAACAGCACGAGAAAGAAGCGCAAACCCTGCTGGCGCTCGAAAAGCCACTGGCACTGCCTGCTTACGAGCGCATCCTGAAAGCGGCCCATTGCTTCAACCTGCTCGACGCGCGTAAAGCGATTTCTGTGACTGAACGTCAGCGCTACATTCTGCGCATCCGTACCCTGACTAAAGCGGTAGCTGAGGCGTATTACGCTTCCCGCGAAGTGCTGGGCTTCCCGATGTGCAAAAAGAACGATGATCATCCGAAACTAGAGAATGAGTGAGCCATCCATGACTGATAAAACTTTTTTGGTGGAAATCGGCACGGAAGAACTGCCACCGAAGGCTCTGCGCAGCCTTGCTGAATCTTTTGCCGCTAACCTGACTGCGGAGCTGGATGCGGCGAATCTGCCACACGGCGACGTAAAATGGTTTGCCGCACCGCGCCGTCTGGCGCTGAAAGTCTCTGGTCTGCATGAATCCCAGGCTGACCGCGAAGTCGAAAAACGCGGCCCGGCTGTGGCGCAGGCATTCGATGCCGAAGGCAAACCCAGCAAAGCCGCTGAAGGCTGGGCTCGCGGTTGCGGTATCACCGTTGATCAGGCCGATCGTCTGGTCACCGACAAAGGCGAATGGCTGGTTTACCGTGCGCACGTCAAAGGTGAAAGCGCGCAACAACTGCTGCCTGCGATGATCGCCACGTCACTGTCTAAACTGCCAATTCCTAAACTGATGCGCTGGGGCGATTCCGACGTGCAGTTCGTGCGTCCGGTGCATACTGTCACGCTGCTGTTAGGCGATGAGCTGATCCCGGCGAAAATTCTCGGTATCGATTCTGCCCGCACTCTTCGCGGTCACCGCTTCATGGGCGAGCCTGAATTCACCATCGACAACGCCGATCAGTATCCGCAAATTCTGCTGGAACGCGGCAAAGTCATTGCCGATTACGAGCAGCGTAAAGCGCTGATCAAACGTGACGCGGAAAAAGCGGCAAAAGAAATTGGCGGTATCGCTGATCTGAGTGAAAGTCTGCTGGAAGAAGTCGCGTCTCTGGTTGAATGGCCGGTGGTGCTGACCGCGAAATTCGAAGAGAAATTCCTGGCTGTTCCGGCTGAAGCGCTGGTTTACACCATGAAAGGCGACCAGAAGTATTTCCCGGTGTACGACGCCGCAGGCAAACTTCTGCCGAACTTCATCTTTGTCGCCAACATCGAATCGAAAGATCCGCAGCAAATCATTTCCGGTAACGAGAAAGTGGTGCGTCCGCGTCTGGCCGATGCCGAATTCTTCTTCAATACCGACCGCAAGAAACGTCTCGAAGATAACCTGCCGCGTCTGGAAACCGTATTGTTCCAGAAGCAACTGGGTACGCTGCGCGACAAAACCGACCGTATTCAGGCGCTGTCTGGCTGGATCGCTGAGAAAATCGGTGCCAACGTTGAGAACGCAAAACGTGCCGGTCTGCTGTCTAAATGTGACCTGATGACCAACATGGTCTTCGAGTTCACCGACACGCAGGGCGTGATGGGCATGCACTATGCACGTCACGACGGCGAGCAGGAAGAAGTCGCGGTTGCGCTGAACGAGCAATATCAGCCACGCTTTGCGGGCGACGAGTTACCGGCTTCGCTGGTAGCGTGCGCGCTGGCAATCGCTGACAAGATGGACACCCTGGCCGGTATTTTTGGCATCGGTCAACATCCGAAAGGTGACAAAGACCCGTTCGCACTGCGCCGTGCCGCGCTGGGTGTTCTGCGTATTATCGTTGAGAAAAACCTGCCACTTGATCTGCAAACCCTGACCGAAGAAGCGGTGCGTCTGTACGGCGACAAGCTGACTAACGCCAAGGTTGTCGATGAAGTGGTTGATTTCATGCTCGGTCGTTTCCGCGCGTGGTATCAGGAAGAAGGTCACGCAGTTGATACCATTCAGGCTGTGCTGGCACGTCGTCCGACCAAACCGGCTGATTTCGATGCGCGCGTGAAAGCGGTGAGCTACTTCCGTACGCTGGATGAAGCGGCCACGCTGGCGGCGGCCAACAAGCGTGTGTCCAACATTCTGGCGAAATCCACGGATGTTCTGCTGGATCACGTCCACGCGTCCGTACTGAAAGAACCTGCTGAGCTGAAACTGGCGACGCATCTGGTGGTTCTGCGCGACAAGCTGGAACCGCTGTTTGCCGCCGGTCAGTACAAAGAAGCGCTGGTGGAACTGGCTGCATTGCGTGAAACCGTCGATACGTTCTTTGATACCGTGATGGTGATGGATGAGAACGAAGCGGTGCGTATCAACCGCCTGACGCTGCTCTCCAAACTGCGGGAGTTGTTCCTGCAGGTGGCGGATATTTCGCTGCTTCAGTAAATTTAGCTTTTGCGCCCTCCCCTGCGAAGGGGAGGGTTGGGGTGGGGTATTACAGCAACATCAAAAAGTTGAAGTATGCGTTGACCCTTGTTTTGTCTTTAATACCCCCTCCCAGCCTCCCCCTTCGCAGGGGAAGGAGCAAGGCACCTTATCGGATGCCAATTTCTACGCTTTTTTAAAAAGCGTTCTCCCCCCAATTGTTCTATCCTATAACCCGCATGGAATGCACAGCATCGGCAGGGAACTGGCCGGAAGAAGAACATTGAAATCAGGAGTCAGGACTCATGGCTGTAGGGATCAGAAGCGGTGCATTTTCTCGCTGGCTGGCGCCGTTTATCGCACTGCTGGTGGTGTTTCAGCTCACTGCATGCGGCGATAAAGAACCGGAGCAACGCAAAGCCTTTATCGATTATTTGCAAAATACCGTGATGCGTAGCGGGCAAAATCTGCCGTCGCTGAGTGAAGATCAGAAACAACGTTTTGGTAATTACGCGAATGACTACGGCATCATTCTGTCATTCTCCCGCCAGATGAAAGGTGCCGTTGAAGGTAGCCTGGTGCCGGTGGTGAGCGCGATTGGTCAGGTGCGTACGCCGCAGGATTACATGACTCAGCGCAGCGCGTTGCAACAGGCGGCCAGCACGCTGAGCTTGCTGAATGCGCAGTTGCGTGACTCAAAAGTGAAAGCCGACACCGCGATGGCGGCATTGAAACAACCGGACGATCTGAAAGCCGTTTACGGTCAGGTGTATAACAACGTGGTGACCCAGCCTGCAAACGTGCTGACCCCGCTGGTGCCTGCACTGCAAAGCTTCACGCAGGATATCGCGTCTGTGGGTGATTTCCTGCAACAGCAGGGCACTCAGGTTGCTTTCGCCAACGGCGGCGTGCAGTTCCCGACGCAGCAACAGGCCACGCAGTACAACACCATGATGTCGAATCTGGTGGGTAAACAGCAGACATTGCTTCAGGCGCAAAAAGTCGCACAGGGCGATTTTAGCAACTAAGCCTGACTGATATCAGCAACGAAGCCACGTCATCTTGTACGTGGCTTTTTTATTGACTGAGATCCTGTCCGCCTGTTTATAAAAAATGACAATTTTTTGCCTGCAAATCCGGCTGAGTTCCTCTACTTTTGAAGGTAACTGTCCGTTTTTTCCCGTCTTTCACTTTAAGGATTTTTGATGAAACGTCAGATGATGACTCTGTTGGCTTCCCTTGTGCTGGCACCGACGCTGGCGGTTGCTGCCGACAGCGCAACCGCAGATTTCACCCCGGCGCAACAGGAAGCCATTGGTAAAATTGCGGCGGATTACATGTTGCAGCACCCGGAAATTCTGGTGCAGGTCAGCCAGAAATTGCAGGCACAGCAGGCTGATCAGCAACAACAGCAAACCCTGAGCGCGGTGTTGGCAAATTCTAAAGCTCTGCTGAACGACCCTGCGACCCCAAGCTACGGCCCGAAAGATGCAAAAGTCGCGTTCGTGGAATTCTTCGATTACCAGTGCCTGTATTGCAGCCACATGGCGCCGGTTGTTGAGCAGACCGTGAAAGCCAATCCGAACGTACGTTTCGTCTTCAAAGAATGGCCAATCTTTGGTGACCGCTGGAAAGCGTCCATCACTGCGGCTGAAACCGGTATGGCTATCTGGAAAGAAAAAGGCGCTCAGGCGTACTTTGATTACCACAACAGCATTTACCGCACCGGTCATGACGAAGGTAAGCTTACGGATGCCGATATCGCCGGTGCAGTGAAAGCCGCGAAAGCGACAGCGCCAACCGATGCACAGCGTAAAGCGACGCACGAAGCCATCGCCGCTAACGATGAGCTGGCCCGTACGCTGGGCTTCAGCGGTACGCCAGGGTTCGTGGTGATGCCAACCAGCGGCGCGACCGCTGAAAACACCAGCGTGCTGCCTGGTGCTGTGTCTGCTGAAGAACTGCAGGCCGCTATCGTGAAGGCGCAGGGCGGGAAATAATTTTTGTTTCAATCCGGCAGCCTGTGCTGTCGGATTTTCTTCTCAGGGATAGTTTGGAAAGCACTTCTCAGTATCGAATGTAACGGCTGAAACTGAGTAAATTTTTACTCACTTCGTGGGTTTTGACGTGGTAACCTTCTTTTCTTCATGGATATTCATCCAATGAAACAATCTCTGATTCTGGGATCTGCCAGCAGAGTTTACTCAATTTTTTACTGATTACATGGATAGCTTATGATTGTTCAATTCGCTGATTATGCTGCGTTGAAAAAAAACGAGCGCCGTGAAAACCGAAGCGTAAAAGAAGCGACGGGTTTACATAAAGTGATTGATCTTTCAGCCTGGCAAGAGTTTGCCGAGTATGAGAAAGCCAAAGCGCGAGTACAGGAAGCTGCCGCTAAACTCGACTGGTAACCCGGCCTTGTCTGTCCAGTCATTGGAGTTTTTATGACTGTTCCTGCACAAAAAATTATTCCGATTGAAAAATTAAACCGCTCTACTGAACATGACAGCATTGATGCTTTGCAACGACACCGTTCCCAGGAATTAATTATTGGATTATGTGGTGCCAGTGGCTCCGGTGTTAACACATTAAAAGAAAAGCTGATCGAACAACTTACTGCTGGGTCATACCATGTTGAGCATATCAGGCTCAGTACATTAATGGCGAACACGAAACCCCATGATATCGCGAGTGAATTAATTTCACTGAAAGGCTATGAACATTACGTGCAGCTTCAAGATCTGGGAGATGCCCTGAGAAAAGAGCATGGGGCGATGATTGCCGCTCAAATGGCTATTCGTAATATCAGTTCCCTGCGCAATAAGTTACTAGAACTACGTCAGGCAGAAGGGGCTCATGGAAAAACGACCAGCAAAGTTGCTTATATTATCGATCAATTCAAACACCCTTCAGAAATTGAATTACTGAGAGAGGTATATCGTAATAATTTCTACCTGCTTGGCGTACTTCGAACATTAAAAGAAAGAAGAAGTAACCTTAGACGAGACGGGATCAGCCGGGACGATATAGACAAGCTTGTGGAAAGGGATCGACGCTCACCTCTTAAGTATGGGCAGCAAGTAGAAGAAACATTGCAGTGCTCGGATTATTTTATAAAAAATATCAGTGACATCCGTATAGAAAATGCCGTCCAAAGGTTTGTTAATCTGATACATGGCGCAAAAAACCTTACACCAACACGAGATGAAACGGGTCTGTTTAACGCCAGCACTGCAGCATTACGTTCTGCATGCCTGTCACGACAAGTTGGGGCTGCTATCATGGATGACAACAACAATATTCTGGCAACCGGTTGTAATGACGTTCCAACCGCAGGAGGAGGATTGTACTCCTGTGAAAACGTAGATAATGATAAGCGCTGCTTTGCTGATGGAGGCTGTCAAAATGATCAGCACAAAAATCTTGTCAGAAAAGAAATTGATGTTGTACTTCAGAAATTCAATTGTACCCGAACTCAATTTACAACTATTTCTGAAGAGATAATGAAAACGACTAAATTGAAATCGTTAATTGAATACTCAAGAGCAATTCATGCCGAAATGGATGCCATAACCACTATGGCAAGAATCGCTCAAGGGAGCACGGTAGGTAAGACGCTTTATTGTACTACCTATCCTTGCCATAATTGTGCGCGGCATATTATAGCCGCCGGTATTAAGCGTGTAGTGTATATCGAGCCTTATGAAAAAAGTCTGGCTGAAGATCTCCATGGAGATTCTATAAGCCACGGCGAGCCGGCGGGTGATGATATTTCTAAAGTGGTTTTCGATAATTTCGAGGGTACTGCACCAAGAAGATACGCTAAGTTCTTTGGGTACAATCGACCAAGGAAAAATCAGCAAGGCAAGTCGATCACTTATGACATCAGAACGTCACATCATGTCGATTCTCAACAGCTTTACAGCTATACCGATTTTGAACTGAAAATAGTCAAAGATGTAACGACCAAAATTGGTAAAGAAATCTCATTACCTCCAGCATGATTTTGCCAATGCATTTGGGCTACAGTTTTTTGTAGCCCCGCTCCCCCTGTAATTTTCTTTCAACATCTCTCCCGTAAACTCAGTTTTCCTTTCCTCAGACACGTCTGAATGCTTTTTAAGCGAAATACACAAGTCCGGTGAAAAATACTTTGTGATCAATATCACGTTTTAATGATAAAGACTCGTTAACAAAAAGTGACTTAAGTCACATATTTGGCAGGGTCGCGCTCAAATAATCGTCAGTGTAGCTCGGTTACAGGCTGCTTTTGTGATGATGATCACCAAAATGCAGGGGGTGATGGCTGTATACGTGTGATCTGTGTCACGGGCTGTCGGGTGGCTACGCGAGGCCTATAATCACGTGGTAGAGTCCGCCTCGCAGACAGCAATTCGACGGACGGATTTTTAAAGCAGTGGCACAAAAACCGAAACAACCGTCACCGATAATTAACTGATATCACGCGCTCTATTGTCAGCGCGTATCAATAGGGGTGCGTTTTATGTTTTCACCAGACGTTAAGATCAAAGTTCAAAACTTTGGTCGCTTCCTGAGTAACATGGTAATGCCCAACATCGGCGCGTTTATCGCCTGGGGTATCATTACTGCTCTGTTCATTCCTACCGGCTGGATCCCTAATGAAACATTAGCGAAACTGGTTGGCCCGATGATCACTTATCTTCTGCCATTGCTCATCGGTTATACCGGTGGTCGTCTGGTCGGTGGTGATCGCGGTGGTGTGGTCGGCGCAATCACCGTAATGGGTGTTATCGTTGGTGCGGATATGCCAATGTTCCTCGGCGCAATGATTGTAGGTCCGCTGGGCGGCTGGTGCATCAAGCGTTTCGACCGCTGGGTTGACGGTAAAATCAAAAGTGGCTTCGAGATGCTGGTCAACAACTTCTCGGCCGGTATTATCGGTATGCTGCTGGCCATTTTGGCCTTCCTGGCAATCGGTCCGCTGGTAGAAGCGCTGTCTAAAGTGCTGGCTGCAGGCGTGCACATCATGGTTATTCATAACCTGTTGCCGCTGGCGTCTATCTTTGTTGAACCGGCGAAAATCCTGTTCCTCAACAACGCTATCAACCACGGTATCTTCTCTCCGCTGGGTATCCAGCAGGCGACTGAAACCGGTAAATCTATCTTCTTCCTGATCGAAGCGAACCCGGGTCCGGGTATGGGCGTCCTGATGGCGTACATGTTCTTCGGTCGTGGCAGTGCTAAACAATCAGCTGGCGGTGCGGCAATCATCCACTTCCTGGGTGGTATCCACGAAATTTATTTCCCATATGTTCTGATGAACCCACGTCTGCTGCTGGCAGTCATTCTGGGCGGTATGACTGGCGTGTTCACCCTGACTGTGCTGAACGGCGGTCTGGTGTCTCCGGCTTCTCCGGGTTCCATCCTGGCGGTTCTGGCGATGACACCAAAAGGTGCGTACTTCGCTAACATCGCGGCTATCGTGGCAGCCTTTGCGGTGTCCTTCGTTATCTCTTCTTTCCTGCTGAAAACCACCAAAGCGAAAGACGGCGACGATCTGGACGAAGCAACACGCCGTATGCAAGATATGAAAGCCCAGTCTAAAGGCGGCAAACCTGCTGTTGCAGGCGTGGCTGGCGACCTGTCTACCGTACGTAAAATCATCGTTGCCTGTGACGCCGGTATGGGTTCCAGCGCAATGGGTGCCGGTGTGCTGCGCAAAAAAGTGCAGGATGCCGGGCTGACCAACATCAGCGTCACCAACAGCGCGATCAACAACCTGCCTGATGATGTGGATCTGGTGATTACTCACCGTGACCTGACTGAACGCGCGATGCGCCAGGTGCCACACGCACAGCACATTTCGCTGACCAACTTCCTCGACAGCGGCCTGTACACGGACCTGACTTCACGTCTGGTTGAAGTGAACAAAGCCAGCCAGTACAAAGAGAAAGTGACCACTACGCTGGGCGACAGCATCGTGACTGACAATGAAAACGAAAACCTGTTCCGCATCAGCGAAAGTAACATCTTCCTCGGCCTGAACGCAGCGACCAAAGAAGACGCGATTCGTTTTGCCGGTGAACAACTGGTGAAAGGCGGTTATGTTCAGGCAGAATATGTCGACGCGATGCTGGCTCGTGAGCAGCTGACCTCGACGTATCTGGGCGAATCCATCGCTGTGCCGCACGGTACCATCGAAGCGAAAGATCGCGTGCTGAAAACCGGTATCGTGTTCTGCCAGTATCCGGCGGGTATCCGCTGGGGCGATGATGAAGACGACCGTGCACGCCTGGTCGTCGGTATCGCAGCGCGCAATAATGAGCACATCAACGTGATCACCAAACTGACCACGGCGCTGGACGAAGAAGGTGTTATCGAACGTCTGGCGAACACCACCAGCGTTGAAGAAGTTCTGACTATTCTTCGCGGCTAAGGTTGAGTAATCAGTAGAGCGTTACTAAGCGGGTCTTGATAAAAGACCCGCTTGTTGATTCGGAGCCGGGCGGCTCCCAGCTTTACCCAAAGCTTTTTACCATAAAGTATGGCCCCCGATTTGAAGGAAATATTATGAAAGCATTACATTTTGGTGCAGGTAACATTGGTCGCGGTTTTATCGGTAAATTACTTGCTGATGCCGGGATTGAACTGACGTTTGCGGATGTCAGCCCTGCCTTACTGGATGCGCTGAACAGCCGTAAAGGTTACGACGTGCACGTGGTCGGTGAACAGGCCACCGTTGAGCCTGTCAGTAATGTGAATGCCGTGAACAGCGCCGGTCAGGAGGCAATCAACCTGATCGCTGAAGTCGATCTGGTGACCACCGCCGTCGGTCCGACCGTGCTGGAAAAAATCGCGCCGAACGTCGCTAAAGGTCTGGTGCTGCGTCATCAGCAAGGCAACGAAAAGCCGCTGAACATTATCGCCTGCGAAAACATGGTGCGCGGTACCAGCCAGTTTAAACAGCACGTATTCAACGCCCTGCCGGAAGATGAAAAAGCCTGGGTTGAAGCGCACGTCGGTTTTGTCGATTCCGCCGTAGACCGCATCGTTCCCCCTGCGGCAGCGGGCACCACCGATCCGCTGGAAGTCACCGTTGAAACCTTCAGCGAATGGATTGTGGATAAAACCCAGTTCAAAGGAGAATTGCCGGAAATCGCAGGCATGGAACTGACGGATAACCTGATGGCGTTTGTTGAACGTAAACTGTTCACCCTCAACACCGGTCATGCCATCACCGCCTATCTCGGCCAGCAGGCAGGCCACGCGACAATTCGTGATGCGATCCTCGACGAGAAAGTGCGTCTGGTGGTTCGCGGTGCCATGGAAGAAAGCGGGGAAGTGCTGATCCGCCGTTACGGTTTTGACCCGGAAAAACATTTCGCTTACATCGAAAAAATCCTGACCCGTTTCGAAAACCCGTACCTGCATGACGATGTTGAGCGCGTTGGCCGTCAGCCACTGCGTAAACTGAGTGCGGGTGATCGTCTGATCAAACCCTTGCTGGGCACGCAGGAATATCGCCTGCCGAACGACAATCTGGTGAGAGGGATTGCGGCCGCGATGCATTATCGCAGCGAGCAAGATCCGCAAGCTAAAGAACTGGTAGAATTGCTGGAGAAAGTCGGGCCAAAAGCCGCCCTTGCCCAGATTTCAGGTCTGCCAGAAGATGGCGAAGTTGTGGCGAAAGCCGTCGCTCTCTACGAATCGATGCACTGATACTGCGTTTATTTTGATTTCGCCAACACCAGGCAAAGAAAGCCCTGTCGGGCGGGATGTTTCTGCCCGACATGCGCGCATCATGGATGACGCCAGGGGCGCTGTCAGCATCGGCTCTTTAATGCAAGTAAGCCCTATGGAAAAAGCTCAGGCGTTTGAAAACCGTGTACTTGAAAAGCTTAATGCGGGTAAAACCGTGCGCAGCTTTTTAATGACCGCTGTGGAGTTACTGGCCGAAGCGCTGGATATTCTGGTGGTGCAGGTTTTCCGTAAAGATGATTATGCGGTGAAATATGCAGTCGAACCGTTACTGACCGGCACCGGACCGCTCGGTGATTTGTCTGTACGTCTCAAACTGATTTATGCGCTGGGCGTGATCAGCCGTCATGAATACGAAGATGCAGAATTACTGATGGCGCTGCGTGAAGAGCTGAATTACGACGGCGAAGAGTATCGTTTTACCGATGATGAAATTCTCGGCCCGTTCGGTGAATTGCATTGCGTGACAGAACTGCCGCCAGCGCCCACTTTCCTGAAACCGGGCGAAGCCGACGAGTCGCTGATCGCCATGCAACGTCAGCGCTATCAACAAATCGTCCGCTCCACCATGGTCCTTTCCGTGACAGGGCTGATCGCCCATATCAGTAATCAGCAGCCTTCCAGGCTTTCTCCGGTGCAAAAATAAATCCCTTAAATCATTGCATGGCGCACTTCGCCGACCAGCAACCACAGCGCGGTTAATGCCATCATGCCGCCCATGATTGTGTTAAACATTTTCAGCTTCCATTCCACACGTAATGCCTGACGTAACCTGTCACCCATCACGACCCAGACCAGAATGCAGGGCAGATTGATCAGCGCGAAGCCGATACAAATCAGCAGCGTGTGATGCAGCATGTTGCCATCCGGCGGGGTAAACAGAATCGCCACGTTGGTCGCCATCAGCCACGCTTTCGGGTTCACTGCCTGAAATAACGCGCCATTAATCATGTTCATCGGTTGCTGTTTTGCGCCTTCTTTCGGCGAGCCGGAACGGTAAATTTTCCACGACAGCCAGAACAGATACGCACAGCCCACTGCCGCCATTGGCAGACGCACAACGGTCATCCAGCTCAGCAGAATCGCCAGCATGGAGGTCATCAGCGCACACTGCACCACGCAGCCCAGCGTAATTCCCAGCATCATCGGCACGCTGCGGCGCAGCCCGAAATTCACCCCGGAAGCCGCCAGCAACAGATTGTTCGGGCCGGGTGTAATTGACATCACGGTGACGTAACTGACAAAAGCGGTATCGATCATTTTGTTTTCCTGCATCCCCTGTTTTCCAGATAACCAGAGTAAACACTGCACAGGAAAGGTAACAGAACCAGAAATACGCTATTGTTATGGTTACAGATTGCATTACTAAAAACTGTACCCATGACTTTTCACGGAACTGACACCATGACTGATACAGCGGATTTCAGCGACACGCGATATAACCAACTGGCGGAACAACTGGCGGACGCTATCCGCCGTGGCACACTCGCACCGGGCAGTCGTTTGCCGTCCGTGCGACGCAGCGCACAAACCTGGTCAGTCAGTATCAACACCGTGGTAGCCGCTTACCGGCGGCTGGAAGATCGCGGCTTTATCGAGGCACGTCCGCAGTCCGGTTTTTATGTGCGGGCCGCGTTGCCCGCGCTGGATCACCAGCCGCAGGAACAGCCGCAGACGCCAGCGGCAGAACCGGCAGATGAAGTGCTGGATCTGATCGACAAAGTGTTCGCCTCGCAAATTGACCCCACCTACACCAACTTATCGCTGGCCTGTCCGCAGTCGAACGATTTTTACCCGACCGGAAAACTGGGGCGGATTATGTCGTCACTGCTGCGTCGTCAGCCCAATCTGATCGGGCAATACGCGCTGCCGCCGGGCAGCCCGGCGTTACGCCAGCAAATTGCGCGCCGTGCACTGACGCTCGGCATGATTTTAGAGCCTGCGGATATCACAATTACGCACGGTTGTATGGAGGCGTTACAGCTGGCATTGCGCGTTACCACCAAACCCGGCGACAGTATCGGGCTGGAAACGCCGACCTATTTTTATCTGCTGCCGATGCTGGCGAGTCTCGGACTGAAAGCAGTGGAAATCCCCACCGATCCGCAAACCGGCCTGTCGCTGGATGTGCTGGAAATGCTGCTGACCGAGAAACGGCTGAATGCAGTGATCGCCATGCCGACGGCGCAAAATCCGCTGGGCTTTACCATGCCGCTGGCGGCGAAAAAACGGCTGGCGCGGCTGATGAACGATCACCAGGTCCCCCTGATTGAAGACGGCCTTTACGCAGAAATTCAGTTTGGCGCGACGCTGTCTCCGGCAGTAAAAGCCTTTGACCGGGACGGCTGGATCCTGTTTTGCACCAGCTTTACCAAAACGTTGGCACCGGATTTTCGCATCGGCTGGGTGGACGGCGGGCGCTTTGCCGATAAGCTGCATAAACTGAAAGCGGTATCGTCAATGGCAGAGTCCGCCTTGCTTTCCCAAACGCTGACATTGTTTCTGGAATCGGGCGGTTACGATCATCATCTGCGGGTTTTACGCAAACGCTACGCGTCGCAGGTGGAACAGGCGCGCGCGTTGATCGCCCGTCACTTCCCGCAGGGCACCCGCGCCACGCAACCGGCAGGCGGCTTTGTTATCTGGGTGGATTTCCCGCCGGGCGTCGATTGCGTCACGCTGTTCCGCCAGTTACTGAAAGATAAAATCTGCATGACGCCGGGACAACTGTATTCACCGAGCGGTCGCTACGCCAATGGCCTGCGTTTATCGTGCTGTTATGTTTTCGATACCCGCTATATTTCGGCGATGATCCGCATCGGCGAGCGGGCGTGTGAGATGTGTGGTTTGCCGCCGGGGCTGGAGGCTACAGGAACGGATTCCTTCCCTGATAAATAATATTAATTTTTGAGAAAGAGAGGTTGCCCGGATGGATCAGTTCTTCGACCGTACTGCCTGCTGAAATCAAATTGCCGGTTAAATAGGGTTCGCTGTTGAAGGTAAAGACGAAGCAATATTTCGCGCTATCACGGTATTTGGGTTCGCCGAGAAACAGTTGTTGAAAGGCTTGCCTGGCATTGAAGGCATTCCTGCCTCGCACCATATAGATACCTGATTTTGCTGCGGATCCGCGTCTGTCATAATTTGGGCGAGCCATAAAACATCGGCTGGCGATAATTTTGGGAAATGTTTCAGCTGATGTGTAGTGAATATACAGTGGTTTTCCGTTGAACATGCCGTTGTTCAAATGCATTTCAATACGGTGATCGTGGCTGAATGTCGGCTTCATGATGTCTCTCTCCATGAGGGAAAATGATGGGGGTGATCCTAGTCCCATGTGCAAATGCAAACATCCTGAAAATCTCAGAACAAAATGTATGCCGCACAAATCGAGCATCTCGCGCATCGGGCTGTTACACTTAGCCCAATTGTTCACTACACGAATTGGTCACTATGAAAGAAGTCGAAAAAGCCGAGATTAAACGCCTCAGCGACATGCTGGATGCACTTAATCACAAAGATGCAACCGTGATTCAGGCAGGTAATGCTGAGTTAATCGCTAAGCACGAAGAAGAGAAAGAAAAACTGGCTGCCGAGATCGCGCGTTTGAAAGAAGTGCGTGAGAAAAAACTCAGCACCGAAGCGCAGAAGCTGGAAAAGCTGTTCAGCCGTGAAATCACCAAGAAAGAACAGGCTGATATGGGCACGCTGAAGAAAACCGTTCGCGGTATCGTGGTGGTTCACCCGATGACTGCGCTGGGCCGCGAAATGGGCCTGAAAGCGGTGACCGGTTTCGCTAAGAAAGAATTCTGAACTAACACGCCCTCCCCTGCGAAGGGGAGGGTTGGGGTGGGGTATTAAAGCAGAATCAAAGAGTTGACGTGTGCTTTGACTCGGGTTTTGTCTTTATAACCCCCTCCCAGCCTCCCCTTTCGCAGGGGGAGGAGCAAAGAAAAAACCCTCCAGCCATACCCGTTCTGTTTCTTATTTCCCAAACAATCTCCGCCCAAAATCCTCGATCTTGCGATTTACCAGCCGCATCTGCATGGTTTTACTCCAGCTGGCAGAAATCCCTGCCGCAGACATCAGACGGCGATACTGTTCCTCATCAAACGGCATGTTGAAGGCGATAGAAATCGCTTCTGCGACGGACACCTCACTGTTGCGCGTCAGCAGTTCCAGCGGCCGGTCGCCACTGACATTCCCCGTACTGACCACCCGATATAACCAGCCGCAGCGGCCGCTTTGTTGTAACAGCGGCGACAGGTTTTTGCAGTCGAGAAAATGGTTCAGTTTGTAGCAGGGCGCACGGGGTTGCGTGACCTGAATCAGCGCGTCGCCCCAGCGGAAAATATCGCCGATATACACGTTATCTTCGGTCATGCCGAGTGTCGAAAGGTTTTCCCCAAACGCAGGCGGATGAAAACGGTCCTCTTCTTCGGGAAACTGCTGGCGCAACCAGGCGTAATGCTCGCGGGGAAAATGACACAGCGCGCGGTCAGCGCCACCGTGATAAGAATTTTCGGCCTGCTGATCGTTCTCCAGCCCGAGAGGCGTCAGAGCGACCGCGCCATCAACCTGACGTTTGGCAATCGCACTGGGTGAAAAGTCGGGATAATGCTCGATGGTACCGATGTACACGTCGGGATAATGCATAAGCTCTCCGCTGCTGAAATGTCACTCGCTCAAGCATAACCTGCATTCGGCAGCGGGAGTAGAAGGAATACCTGCGCACATGCGGGGTGCGCAGGTTAATCAGTCAGAACGTTTCCCAGTTATCCTGACTGGTTTTGCCTTGAACTGGCAGCGGCAGGGCCGGACGGCGCAGCGCGGCGGATGCCGGTGCGGCCAGCATATCGCCGTTATCGGCCAGGCGGAATACCGAGACTGCCTGCGTCAGCGTCGCGGCCTGATCTTCGAGTGAATCGGCGGCAGCGGATGACTGCTCAACCAGCGCGGCGTTCTGCTGTGTCGTGCTGTCCATTTCGACAATCGCCTGCGAAATCTGGCTGATTCCACGGCTTTGCTCGTCAGAAGCAGAGGCGATTTCACCCATGATATCGCGCACATGCGAGACGGATTTCACGATGTCCTGCATGGTGCGTCCGGTATTTTCCACCAGCTTCGCACCGGTGTTAACACGTTCAACCGACTCCGCAATCAGCCCTTCGATCTCTTTCGCCGCCTGGGCACTGCGCTGTGCCAGTATGCGGACTTCCGAGGCGACGACTGAGAATCCGCGGCCCTGTTCACCGGCTCGCGCGGCTTCAACCGCAGCGTTCAGTGCCAGGATATTGGTCTGGAACGCGATGCTGTTGATGACGGACGTAATTTCGGCGATACGTTTTGAGCTGCCGGAAATCTGCTGCATGGTGTCGACCACTTCGCCGACTTGTTTGCCGCCGAGCGTTGCGGTGCCCGAAGCCTCGCTGGCCAGTTTGCTGGCGTGATGGGCGTTATCGGCGTTCTGTTTCACCGTCGCGCTCAGTTCTTCCATGCTGGCGGCGGTTTCTTCAACCGCGGCGGCCTGCTGTTCGGTGCGTGAGGAAAGATCGGTATTCCCGGCGGCGATTTCAGCCGCCGCGTGAGAAACCTGTGAAACGCCGGAGCGGATTTCATAAATCATCGTACTGAGATTCTGGCTCATCGCGGACACCGCGTTCATCAGCATACCCAGCTCATCGCGACGTGTGGTTGGATGCGCGACAGTCAGATCGCCCCGCGCAATCGCCTCCGCCGTTTTCAGCGTATCGCGCAGCGGCTGGGCAATCTGGCGGGTGATTCGCCATGCAATGATAATCCCCACCAGCATTACGATCAGCGTAATCACCATCATGATCATCTGTGCATTAGTGATGTCTTTATGCGTGTTATCCAGTTCATTTTTGAATATTTTTGCGACCAGTGTGTTCATCTCAGCGGCTTTTACTGTCAGCAGCTGCGAGTTCTTTTGTTCATCTTCGTAAGCCGGCATGTAGGCCATAACGTGATCTTTATAGGTCGCCAGCGCACTCATCAGCGGGGCGAGTGTGGCCTGCTGATCCGGCAACAGTAATGCGTTCAGCTTTTTAGCATTGGCCTGCGTATCATCAATTGACTTTAACAGCCTGGCTTCCGATTCCTTGTTGATGTTGAGCAACAGGCCGCGCACGTCATAACGCACGTTGATCAGTTTTTGAATGACTTCGGCCAGTGAAAGACGAATGGAAGGATCGGCATCTTCCACACGCAGCTGATCTTGTAAACGTTTCACAACGGCTTCGGTTTCGGAAAGATTCCAACTGGCGCGTACCGCATCTTTGCGGTCGACGGCTTCTTTAAACGCGGCTTGTGCCTGCTGATATTCATGAATTTTTACCGGCACCTGCTCCAGTTCTGCCTGGCCAGCGGCATCCCATTTCAGCTTGTCTTTCGACTGCTCAATCAGTTGCGACAGCGCGTCAATGTTGTCCTGATTTTTTTTGAGATACGCCGGATTGTAATTGAGCTGATAAAGCGTACGGCTGAGGCGGGCATCATTGAGTAATGCGTTCATCTGATTACTGAAATCGACTTTTTCCGCACGCTGACTGATGTCGTTAAATTTAATCATTCCCGCAGTGGTAATGACGGCCGCGATCAAAAGCACCAGGCCGAAACCCAGACCCAGTTTGGTGCCGACCTTGAGATTGTTCATCCACTGCGAAAGACCCGATCCGTTACTCATAATCATTCTCCGTCAAACATCCCTTTTAAATAGACATGCGTTTTTGTGACGCCTTTGTGAACAATCTATCGGTAGGTTGTTTAATAAACTTTATAGGATCTGTGGCGTATTTTTGATTAATGCGAGCGGGGTCTAATAATGGCGGGAAACGGAAGAATAATTCGCTGTAAAACAGTGATCATGCATACAAATTCAGGACATAAAAAAGGCGGGTCACTGACCCGCCATTGGCGAAAACATCATCATGCCCGCGAAGGGCGGCGGTGCGAAATTACTTCGCTTCAGCCAGACGTTTTGCTGCTTCGTCCCAGTTTACAACAGCCCAGAAGGCTTTGATGTAGTCAGGGCGTTTGTTCTGATATTTCAGGTAGTAAGCGTGTTCCCACACGTCCAGGCCCAGCAGCGGGTAACCGGAAGCGCCGGAAATGGCTTCGCCCATCAGCGGGCTGTCCTGGTTAGCAGTAGAAACAACCGCCAGTTTGCCGTCTTTCAGTACCAGCCATGCCCAGCCTGAACCGAAACGAGTGGTCGCTGCTTTCTCAAAAGTTTCTTTGAAAGCGTCAACGCTGCCGAAATCGCGTTCGATCGCAGATTTCAGTTCGCCCTGCAGGGTGGTGCCAGTTTTCAGGCCTTTCCAGAACAGGCTGTGGTTAGCGTGGCCGCCTGCGTTGTTACGCAGTGCAACTTTCTTGTCTGCAGGAACCTGATCCAGTTTGGTGATCAGTTCTTCAACCGGCAGTGCAGCCAGTTCCGGCAAGCTTTCCAGCGCAGCGTTAGCGTTGTTCACGTAAGCCTGGTGATGTTTAGTGTGATGGATTTCCATCGTTTCTTTGTCGAAATGCGGTTCGAGTGCGTCGTATGCGTAAGGCAGTGATGGCAGTGAATAACTCATGTTCATCGTCTCCATAGTGTAGGGCGGCACCGTCATTGTGAGCACCGCGTAATCAGTCGGATCATTATAGTTAATTAAATGATATTGAAAATGATTATCTATGCTCCATGCTTTGTGCGGGTACTCGTAAGCGCCTGTTATACGGGGCTTAGAACCAGATAACCGCAAACAATCCTAAATTGTCTAAAGGCACGCGGTGCTTAGAGAGAGTTAACGTAACCGTTGCGGATGTGTATACACCGTTGCCCGTCCCGGTTTACTGAAACCGACCAGCGTCAGATTGCATTTTTCGGCAACGTCGACTGCGAGCGTGGTGGCGGCGGAGACGGCAAACAGGATTTCGATGCCGCACATCGCGGCTTTCTGCACCATTTCATAGCTGGCGCGGCTTGATACCAGCGCGGCGCCGGATATCCAGTCGCTTTGTCTGGCTCGCATACCGAGCATTTTATCGAGCGCTACATGACGGCCCACATCTTCGCAGCCACCCAGTAATTCACCCTGCGATGTGATCCACGCGGCGGCGTGGGTACAGCCGGTGAGCTGGCCGATTTCCTGCACGGATTTCAGCTGGTGCAGCGCGTTGTCCAGATTCGCCAGATCAAAGGTTTGACTGAACGGCAGCGGCGCGAGCGGGCGGAATAAATCGCCTAACTGTTCGATGCCGCAGACGCCGCAACCGGTGCGGCCTGCCATGGCACGGCGGCGTTCTTTCAGCCCGGCGAAACGGCGGCTCGATAATTCGATGTTAACCTCAATCCCGTTACAGTTTGGTGTCACCTCCATCCCGTAAATATCACTGACCGATTCAATAATCCCTTCTGACAGCGAAAAGCCCAGCGCAAAGGCCTGCAGATCTTTCGGTGAAGCCATCATGACCACATGCGAAATGCCGTTATAAACCAGCGCAACGGGCACTTCCTGAGCAATCCAGTCATCTTCCGGCTCATTGAGATGTGCGCGCTGCATCACCGTTTTTTGGCTGGCTCCGATGATCTGAGTCACTTTTTTGTCATCTTTTTCGCCCAGTTCGTTTACTTGATGGACATCCATTAGCAATAACCTTATAAACATTCCGGCTACATAAGCCGCACAAAAACTATGGGTACTTAGCTTTAATTTTAACGCTTCCGCATCAGCCGCGGAAAGCGCCAATTTGAAAAGCAATGTGTTAACAGATGATGGGAAGGAGTCTTTCATGCAAGTCAGCAGAAGACAATTATTCAAAATATGTGCGGGTGGTATGGCCGGCACCACGGCGGCATTATTAGGATTTACTCCTACCATGGCGCTGGCGGAAACCCGCCAATACAAACTGCTTCGCTCCCGTGAAACCCGCAACAACTGCACTTACTGTTCCGTAGGTTGCGGAATACTGATTTACAGCCAGGGCGATGGCGCGAAAAACGTCACTGAAAATATCTTCCACGTAGAGGGTGACGCCGATCATCCGGTCAGTCGTGGCTCGTTGTGCCCGAAAGGCGCAGGCGTGCTGGATTACATCCACAGCGAAGGCCGTCTGAGATATCCGGAATACCGCGCTCCCGGTGCCGATAAATGGCAGCGCATCACGTGGGACGAGGCGATTTCCCGTATCGCCCGCCTGATGAAAGATGACCGCGACGCCAACTTCGTCGAGAAAAATGAAAACAGCGTGACGGTCAACCGCTGGCTGACCACCGGCATGCTGTGTTCTTCTGCGGCCAGTAATGAAACCGGTCTGCTGGATCAGAAATTCACCCGCGCACTGGGTATGGTGGCGATCGACTGTCAGGCCCGTCTTTGTCATGGCCCGACCGTGGCGGCATTAGCGCCAACCTTTGGTCGCGGTGCGATGACGAACAACTGGGTCGACATCAAAAACGCCAATGTGATTTTAATTATGGGCGGAAATGCGGCAGAAGCGCACCCGGTCGGATTCAAATGGGTGATTGAGGCCAAAACCAAAAATAACGCTAAAGTCATCGTCGTCGATCCGCGTTTTAACCGCAGTGCTGCGGTGGCCGATATCTACGCGCCGATTCGCGCTGGTTCTGACACGGCCTTCCTGCTCGGCATGATCAACTATCTGATCACCCACAATAAAATTCAGACCGAATACGTCCTGGAATACACCAATGCCAGCCTGCTGGTACGTGAAGATTATGAATTCAACGACGGTCTTTTCAGCGGTTTTAACGCGGCGAAAAAATCCTATAACAAAGAAAGCTGGCACTATCAGCTGGATGAAAAAGGCTTCGCGAAACAGGATAAAACGTTGCAGGACCCGCGCTGTGTCTGGAACTTGCTGAAAGAGCATGTTTCCCGTTACACGCCGGAACTGGTGGAACGTCTGTGCGGTACCTCAAAAGAAGATTTCCTGCTGATCAGTTCCATTCTGGCGGAAACCTGCGCACGCGATAAAACCTCGACTATTTTGTATGCGCTGGGCTGGACGCACCATACCGGCGGCGCACAAACCATCCGCTGTGCGGCGATGATCCAGTTGCTGCTTGGCAACATTGGTATGCCGGGCGGCGGCGTGAATGCCCTGCGTGGTCACTCCAATATTCAGGGCTATACCGACCTCGGTTTGCTGTCGCTGAACCTGCCGGGTTACATGCCTTTGCCGTCGGAAAAACAGACTAATTTCACTGATTATCTGCATCAGATTACGCCCGCACCGCTGGTGGACGGACAGGTCAATTTCTGGAAAAACACACCGAACTTTTTCGTTAGTATGATGAAAAGCTTCTGGGGCGATCACGCCACGGCGGAAAATGACTGGGGCTTTGACTGGCTGCCGAAATGGGACAAAAGCTACGACGTGCTGCAACAGGCCGAGCTGATGACCGAAGGCAAGCTGAACGGATATATCGTGCAGGGCTTCAACCCGCTGGCGGCCTTCCCGGACAAAAACAAATCCTCGCGTGCACTCTCGAAACTCAAATACATGGTGGTGATCGACCCGCTGGTGACTGAGTCCTCAAACTTCTGGCAAAACCACGGTGCAATGAACGACGTGCAGACCGCCGATATTCAGACCGAGGTGTTCCGTCTGCCGTCTTCCTGTTTTGCAGAAGAAAACGGTTCGATTGTGAACTCCGGTCGCTGGCTGCAATGGCACTTCCAGGCCTCTGAGCCACCGGGTGAAGCGCTGCACGACGGCAAAATTATCGCCCGTCTGTTCATGAAACTGCGTGAGCTGTACCAGAAAGAGGGCGGTGCCAATCCGCTGCCGGTAATGAATATGGCGTGGGATTATCAGGATCCGCTCGACCCGCTGCCGGAAGAAATCGCCCGCGAAGCCAACGGCAAAGCGCTGGCTGATATTCATGATGACCAGGGCAATCTGCTGGCGAAAAAAGGCCAGCAACTTTCGACGTTTGCCCATCTGAAAAATGACGGCAGCACCGCCAGTTTCTGCTGGATTTACACGGGAAGCTGGACGGAAGCCGGTAACCAGATGGCGCGCCGCGATAACGCCGATCCTTCCGGTCTGGGCTGTACGTCCGGCTGGGCGTGGTGCTGGCCGCTCAACCGCCGCATTCTGTATAACCGTGCGTCCGCTGATCCGCAGGGCCAGCCGTGGGATCCGAAACGCGAAATCATCCGCTGGGATGGCGCGAAGTGGATTGGTTTTGATGTCCCGGATTACAGCGCCGCCGCGCCGGGGTCCGGTGTCGGGCCGTTCATCATGCAACAGGAAGGCGTCGGCCGTTTATTCGCCACTGACAAAATGGCCGACGGCCCGTTCCCTGAGCATTACGAACCGATCGAATCACCGATTGGCACCAACCCGTTGCATCCGGCGGTGATTTCCAATCCGGTCGCGCGCATTTTTGCCAGCGATTTGCCGAATATGGGCACCGCCAAAGACTTCCCGTATGTGGCGACCACCTATTCAATTACCGAATTGTTCCGCCACTGGACCAAACACGCGTTGCTGAACGCCATTGCGCAGCCAGAACAGTTTATCGAGATCGGCGAAGGTCTGGCCGCCTCGAAGGGCATTGCGCAGGGCGATGAAGTGAAAGTGTCTTCGAAGCGCGGATTCATCGTGGCGAAAGCCGTGGTGACCAAACGCATCCGGCCACTGACCATCGACGGTAAGCACGTTGATACCATTGGCATCCCTTGCCACTGGGGCTTTGAAGGCGCGACGCGTAAAGGTTATTTAGCCAACACGCTGACGCCGTCAGTCGGTGACGCTAACTCACAAACGCCGGAGTTTAAGGCGTTCCTGGTTAACGTGGAAAAGGTCTAACGGAGGCGAATTATGGCAATGCAATCACAGGACATACTTCGTAAGTCCGCAACCAACGGGTTCACGCCAGCGCCGCGTGCCCGTGATCATCAGCAGGAAGTGGCGAAACTCATCGATGTCACCACCTGCATCGGCTGTAAAGGCTGTCAGGTCGCCTGTTCCGAATGGAACGACCTGCGCGATGACGTCGGGTTTAATACCGGCGTTTACGATAACCCGATGGATCTCAGTGCGAAATCCTGGACGGTGATGCGTTTCTCAGAAGTAGAACAAAACGGCAAGCTGGAATGGCTGATCCGCAAAGATGGCTGCATGCACTGCGCCGATCCGGGCTGCCTGAAAGCCTGTCCGGCGGAAGGCGCGATTTTGCAGTACGCCAACGGCATCGTCGATTTTCAGTCAGAACATTGCATTGGCTGCGGTTACTGCATCGCCGGTTGCCCGTTCAACATTCCGCGCATCAACCAACAGGATAACCGTGCCTACAAATGCACGCTGTGCGTTGACCGTGTGAGCGTCGGCCAGGAACCGGCCTGTGTGAAAACCTGCCCGACAGGTGCGATTCATTTTGGCACTAAAACCGCAATGCAGGATTTGGCTGCAGAACGCGTCAGCGAGCTGAAAGGCCGCGGGTTTGAACATGCCGGTTTATACGATCCGCAGGGCGTTGGCGGCACGCACGTGATGTACGTGCTGCATCACGCCGACAATCCTGAGCTGTATCACGGCCTGCCAAAAGATCCGGCCATCAGCGCGGCGGTTACCTTGTGGAAAGGTGTCTGGAAACCGCTGGCCGCCGTCGGCTTCGCAGTGACCTTCGCCGCGGCGGCATTCCACTTCCTCGGCGTGGGGCCGAATTACGTGAAAGAGGAAGAGCATACGGAAGGGGAAGATAAACATGACGATGAGGAGAAACGACCATGAAAAAAGAGAAGTTAATCCAGCGCTATAACCTGGTGGAACGTCTCAATCACTGGATCGTGGCGTTTTGTTTTGTGACGCTCGCGCTCAGCGGCATCGGCTTCTTTTTCCCGTCGTTTAACTGGCTGATGAACGTTTACGGCACCCCGCAACTGGCGCGTATCCTGCACCCGTTTTTCGGCGTGGTGATGTTCGTCTCTTTCCTCGGCATGTTCTTCCGCTACTGGAAGCACAACCTGCCGGAAAAAGATGACATTGTGTGGGCGAAAAATATCGGCAAAGTGCTGACCAATCATGAAGTCGGCGACACAGGCCGCTATAACTTCGGCCAGAAATGCGTGTTCTGGGCGGCGATCAGTTGCCTTGTGCTGCTGATGGCGAGCGGCGTCATGATCTGGCGTCCGTGGTTTGCTGGTTACTTCCCGATCCCGCTGATCCGTCTGGCGCTGCTGGTGCATTCACTGGCCGGTATTGGCCTGATTCTGGTGATCATCATGCACGTCTACGCGGCGACCTGGGCGAAAGGGTCGATTTCGGCCATGACCGGCGGCAAAGTGCCCGCGTCATGGGCGAAGTATCACCATCCGCGCTGGTATCGTCAGGTGCGTGCTGAAGAGCTGAAAAAAGAACAAGATAAGAGGAAAGCCGGATGAGCATCCAGATTGTTCAACAGGACGAACTGACAGACGGTAAAACCACGGCGGGGAACATCCCGCCGGTACTGTTCGCCAACCTGAAAACACTGTATCAGCGCCGCGCCGATCGTCTGCGCACGCTGGCTGAAAACAGCCCGCTCGACGGATATCTGAACTTTGCTGCGGCGATTTGCGACGCCCAGCAACGCGTGCTGAAAGAGTTTCCGCTCAGTATCGACCTGAGTGGCGAATTAGAAAAAGCTGCCGGTAAACCGCCACTCGACTGCCGTTTGTTTCCGCGCACGCCGCACTGGCTGACCTTGCTGGATGCGCTGATCCTGGTGCTCAAACATGGCGCATCAGAGCCGGTGTCCGGCGTACTTGAGCGCCTCGAACATTCCCCGAGCCTGCAGCGGGAAATGATGGCGACGCAGTTGCTGAATCAGGATTTCAAACACGTTCCGGCCGATGAAGCCCCGTTTATCTGGGCCGCGTTGTCGCTGTACTGGGCGCAGATGGCGGCGCAGTTGCGGGGTGTCGGGCGGGCGGATTATGGCGAAAATCGTCAGTTCTGCCCGGTCTGCGGCAGTATTCCTGTGTCTGCGGTGATCAATGCCGGTGGCCTGCGCTATCTGCACTGCAATCTGTGTGAAAGCCAGTGGCATGTGGTACGGGCGAAATGCAGCAACTGCGACGAGATGGAGCATCTGAATCTGTGGTCGATTGATGATGAGCAGGCGACGGTGAAAGCCGAAGCTTGCGATGATTGCGGTGCGTATCTGAAACTGATTTATCAGGATAAAGACCCGCAGGCTGACGCTGTGGCGGACGACCTCGCCACGCTGCTGCTCGATGACCGGATGGAAGATAAAGGATTTTCCGGCAGCGGCATCAACCCGTTCCTGTTTCCCGCCGGGTAACCTGTAAATCTGGCAGCCGTGACTGGTAAACCCCGGCATGGCTGCTAGCTTTAAAAGAGGTTCCGGCGAAAACGAGGAGGGTCTGATGAAATTGATCGGCAGTTATACCAGCCCGTATGTACGCAAAATTTCGGTGATGTTGCTGGAAAAAGGCATCCCGTTTGATTTCATTAATGACACCCCCCACGAACCTGGCTGCAAAATCACACAGTACAATCCTCTCGGAAAAGTCCCCGCGCTGGTCGCCGATGATGGCGAAATTTTCTATGATTCCCCGATCATTGTGCAGTTCATCGAACTGATGAATGTCGCGCCCACGCTGTTGCCGTGGCAGCCGCTGGAAGCGTTACGCGTGAAGCAAATTGAAGCGCTGGCCGACGGCGTCACTGATGCTGCCGTGGCGCTGGTGCTGGAAGGCCGCCGCGATGCCGATAAACGTAACGAAGCCTGGGTTTTGCGCCAGCGGGAAAAACTGCTGCGCGGGCTGGATGCGCTGGAAAAGCATGCGGCAAACCGTACATTGCTCAATTCTGAAAGCCTCAACGTGGCCGATATTGCCGTCGCCTGTTGTCTGGGCTATCTCAACTTCCGGCGTATTGCGCCGGGCTGGTGTGTCGAGCATCCCGAACTGGTAAAACTGGTTGAACGCCTGTTCCAGCGCGAGAGTTTTGCGCGCACCACACCCCCCGGAAGTGGTAACGCCAGCTTTGCAGCGAAAAAGGTGTGAGGCCGCTCGAAGACTTCTCTTTACAATCTGCCGGTGAGATTTTTAAAGCCTAAGCTTTGTGCAGCGCTCTGCTAATCCCTGTTGCATAAAGGAGTTCCATCATGGCCTATGATAAAAATCCTCATGCCGTCAAACCGGAAGAATACGGTTTCCCGCTGAAACTCAAAAAACAATACGACAACTTTATTGGCGGTGAATGGGTCGCGCCGGTAAAAAAAGAGTATTACGACAACCTGACGCCGGTTACCGGCGAAGTGCTGTGTAAAGTGGCCAGTTCCAGCACCGATGACGTCGATCTGGCGCTGGATGCCGCCCATCAAGCCAAAGACGCATGGGGAAAAATGCCGGTGCAGCAGCGTGCAAACTTACTGCTGAAAGTCGCCGATCGCATGGAACAAAATCTTGAACTGCTGGCAAATGCCGAAACCTGGGATAACGGCAAACCGATCCGCGAAACCAGTGGTGCAGACGTGCCGTTAGCCATCGACCATTTCCGTTATTTCGCCTCCTGCGTACGCGCACAGGAAGGCGGGATCAGCGAAATCGACAGCGAAACCGTGGCCTATCATTTCCACGAACCGCTGGGCGTGGTGGCACAAATTATCCCGTGGAATTTCCCGCTGCTGATGGCGTGCTGGAAAATGGCACCGGCGCTGGCGGCAGGTAACTGCATCGTACTCAAACCGGCCAAACTGACGCCGCTGTCGGTTCTGTTGCTGATGGAACTGGTGCAGGACATTCTGCCTGCTGGCGTCATTAACGTGGTCAACGGCGCGGGCGGGGAAATCGGCGAATATCTGGCGACCTCCAAACGTATCGCCAAAGTCGCTTTCACCGGTTCGACGGAAGTCGGCCAGCGGATCGCCGGCTATGCTGCACAAAACCTGATCCCGGCTACGCTGGAACTGGGCGGTAAATCGCCGAATATTTTCTTCGCCGACGTGATGGATAAAGAGGACGAATTCTTCGACAAAGCGCTGGAAGGGTTCGCGCTGTTTGCCTTCAATCAGGGCGAAGTCTGTACCTGTCCGAGCCGTGCGCTGGTGCAGGAGTCCATCTACGAACGCTTTATGGAACGGGCAATCAAACGCGTGGAAGCGATCAAAACCGGTAACCCGCTGGATATGGAAACCCAGATGGGCGCGCAGGTGTCTGCCGGACAGATGAAAACCATTCTGGATTACATCGAAATCGGTAAAAATGAGGGCGCGGAAGTGCTGACCGGCGGTGCGAAGAAGAAACTTGAAGGTTCGCTGAACGAGGGTTATTACCTGCAACCGACCATCTTGCTGGGTAAAAACAACATGCGCGTCTTCCAGGAAGAAATTTTCGGACCGGTGCTGGCGGTAACGACATTCAAAGATATGGATGAGGCGCTGCAAATCGCCAACGATACGGCGTACGGGCTGGGGGCGGGTGTCTGGAGCCGTGACGGCAACGTGGCGTATCATATGGGGCGCAACATTCAGGCTGGCCGTGTCTGGACCAACTGCTATCACGCCTATCCGGCACATGCGGCGTTCGGCGGCTACAAACAATCCGGTATCGGGCGCGAAACCCATAAGATGATGCTGGATCACTATCAGCAAACGAAATGTTTACTGGTGAGTTATTCGAGTAAACCGATGGGGCTTTTCTGATTCTGAGTTGCCATTAATACCCCACCCCAGCCCTCCCCTTCGCAGGGGAGGGAGCAGGTCGGCGTTTTTACGCCTCCCCCTGCGAAGGGGGAGGCGGGGAGGGGGTTTTGCAGGCGACTCAGATCGAAATCACACCACGCTGTTCGGCGGCAGCACCACCTGACGGCTGCGCAGGAAAACCACCACCAGCGCCAGCCAGGCGAGACCGCTTATCAGGTTGAACATGTTAAACATCCCCGCACCACCTTCGACGTAAGCCACTTTTGCCAGCTCAATCCCAACCGTGAAAATCATCATGCTGATAACGCCCATGGCGGCGGAGACAGTCCCTTTGCTCATGTCGCTGGAGAACAGCGTCAGGCGGTACAAACCGGCATTCGCCACACCAATTCCGAACGCATACAGGCTCAGACCGGCGGTCATCCACAGATAGGCGTGCGCAGAAAACATCGTAGCCACCGCGGCGATCAGCAAACCGACCACCATCGGGCCTGCGCCCAGTTTAATCAGATATTCGACGGTACGTTTGCCCGTCAGGCGCGCCAGCGTAACGTTACCGATAATCAGTGCGCCGAAAATCGGCACCTGTAACAGGCCATAATCGTAAGTGGCTAAGCCTTCGCCGCTGATTAAAATCACCGGCGACTGTGCAATCCACGTCAGCAGCGGCAGGCTGGCAAAACCAATCGCCAGCGCGCCGCATACGAACTGACGGTTCTTCAGCACGTGCTTGTAATCGCGCAGCAGGCTTGGCATCGAGAACGGTTCGCCAAGGCGGGAAGCTGTTTCCGGCATCGATTTCCACAATCCCCACAGCGCGATAGCGGCGAGCACGGCGAAAATTACAAACATCGACTGCCACGGGGCAATGTGGATCAGCGCCGCACCGGCCAGCGGCCCGAGCAGCGGGGCAATCAGCGCGACATTCGCCATCATGGCCGTGATTTTAATACACACCGATTCTTCGAAAGATTCCTGTATCGCCGCGTAGCCGACCGCGCCGATAAAGCACAGGCTGATGCCTTGCAGGAAACGCATCACCATAAACTGTTCAATGTTTTGTACGAACAAAATGGCCAGACAGGTGATGATGAAAAAGCTCACGCCCGCCAGCATAACCGGACGACGCCCGCGCCTGTCTGACAGTGGCCCGAGCAGCCATTGCAGGAACATGCCGCCAGCCAGATAAGCGGTCATGGATGTTGGCACCCATTCTTCCCCGGCATGAAAATTAGCCACGACGGCCAGCATGCCCGGTTGGATCATATCGTTACCGATATAAGTCGCGAATTCGAACAGCACCAGGCACAGAGGGAACAAAAGCGCCTGCCGACCCAGAAGGGACGCAGTATTTGGAGAATTATGCATTTTAGTTATTCACAGACGTAAGGCTAATCGGTTGAAAATTAGCAGAAAATAAGAGACTGTCCGGGCGGGTTTCGCAAGCGAGGCAGTAATGCTGGCTATTTTGCCGATTATTTGAGCGCAACGCAATCTTCAGATTCACGTTCAGCACAATCTGAGAACGGCACTTTTGCCTTGTTAGCCCTCCAAAAGCTGGCTACGCTGCCAACAACCATCGGTAAGAAGGAAATTGCAGGGAATGAGCCAAAAAATCAGCTGGATAGATAATCTGCGTGCGCTCGCCTGCATGATGGTGGTGATGATCCACGCCAGCACCTCGCTGGTGGTCAATTTCGCTGCGGTCCATACCGCTGAATGGACAGTGGCAAACTTGCTCAATTCCGCCTCGCGCGTCTGTGTGCCGCTGTTCTTTATGATTTCCGGTGCGCTATTTTTGGGTGAAAAAAGTGCGCAAAAACGGCATTTTTGGCGCGTCACATTATGCTTGCTGTTCTACAGCGCCGTCTCGCTGATGTATATCCTCACGATGACAGAAATAGGATTTTGGCCGTCTTTGCGTCTGATTGTGGAAAAACCGGTGTTTTACCATCTTTGGTTTTTCTACGCCATTATCGTGATTTACCTGATTTCCCCGCTGATTAATGTTAAAGCCGTATCCGGCAGATACCTGCTGATCGCCGGAACATTGCTTGGCGTCCTGGCGAATCCGCAGCTGCCTGCCGTGACATGGCAGAAAATCCATCTTTTGCCGCTGGATTTATACATCAGTGGCGATACCTTCTATTACGTGCTTTACGCCCTGATGGGCCGCGCCATCAGCCAGCTCAATACTGAAAAAATGGTAATCACGCTTACCGCCAGCGCCCTGTTTATCCTCAGCACGCTGGCGATTGCCACGGGTACGTACCGGCAGATGCAGATTAACCAGAATTTCGCCGACACCTTTTACGTCTACAGCGGCCCGCTGGTGTTTATCTCCGCCATCGCGCTGTTCGTGGTGTTCAAAAACGCGCTGACACACCGCATGCTGCCGGGATTTGCCCTGATCTCCCGTCATTCCCTGGCCATCTACGGCTTTCATGCACTGATCATCATTGGCCTGCGCAGCCAGCATCTCGACTTTCCGCAATATCCGCTGCTGAACATCGCCTTTTTGTTTATCTGCGGGCTGGGTGGCGGATTATTACTGGCGATGGGGTTGGGGAAAATAGACCGGCGGAATTGGGTGAGCTGAAAACAATATTGATTATTTATACACATCATGAATGGTTGTGCATGATATTATCAATTTATTTCCCCTCATTTTATTAAATCGGCACGTCACGATTAATCTCTTTCATTATCTTTGTCATTTTGTTCCGGATATTATTTCGCTTCACTTATCCAGGCAAATTATCATGACATTCTGGCCGCCCTTTCAAATAAATGGTGTGATTTATACGCTTGATCATCTTCGGGCATCGACAATTGTTGCTGTCAGGCCAGCCAGTGACGATTTTCCAACCCGTAAGTTACGGATTTTTGTGGTCTACACTGATCATTGTTTCACGGCGCATCAGGCAGAATCTGAGTTGTGGGTTTATCCTCATGCTCCCGGAAAGCATCAGCGATATTTTTGTCCGCAACGTCATTCATATTCATTCCGCTTACCCGAGCTTATAAATAAACTCATTAATGAAAATGCGTTATTAGGCCGGACGTTGCATCAGCATCAGGAAACATTTTATTATCTGGAAGCACATTATATGGGTGTGGATTATTGTTTGTTTTTTGAAATAACAAAAAATAAACATCCGGTGGGTGACATACGATTAAAAGTGATGACAAGTTACCCGAGAGAAAAATGGGCTGGCCCGGTGGGCGTAAATGGATGGTTCAGTTTTTGGCATATTTTTGATGCGAGGATGAAAGGTCTTAAATTACCAACAAGGCGCAGATAACAAAAAAGCGACACGGGGTCGCTTTTTTGTTTTTACAGCTTCAGGCGGAGGTCTTTGGATTTTCATCTTATCGCGGCACGGCCAGCGGCCTTTACAGGCAGACACCGACGTACTGTTTAGCGTAGCCATTCAGTCCCACAAATCGTCAGCGGATAAAATTTTACTCAATTAATGCTCAACTTGCAATCAGCCTTGCGTTTAACGCCACCGCTCCTGCGCACGGCGCAATTGTCTTGCGGATGAAAATCCGGCGGCGAGGGCGGCTTTTTCGATGCCTGATCCCTGCTGAAGGCGCTGTTGCGCCACGGCGATACGCAGTTGCTCGTGGTAGTCACGCACGCTGATACCCAGATGCTGGCGGAACAAACGGGTGAGGTGGCGTGCGCTGATGTGCGCTCTGGCAGCGACCTCTTCCACCTGCCAGGCGGATTCCGGTTCGGCGGCCATCAGATTTTGTGCGCGGTGAACGGCGGGGTGCAGATGATTACGGTAACGCAGCCACGGAGAGAGTTGCGGATCATCACCGCCACGACGAAAATAGACCACCATTTCGCGGGCGACATCCAGCGCCGCCTGCGGTCCCAGATGCGTGGCGATCAGGTGCAGTGCCAGATCGATACCGGCGCTGATGCCCGCGCTGGTCAGCACGGAACGGTCTTCAACAAATATCCGGTTATCTTTGACCTGTGCGGCGGGGACCTGCTGGCGCAACTGCCCGATCACGTCGTGATGTGTCGTGCACTGATAGCCGTCGAGCAGCCCGGCTTTTCCGGCCAGCAGGCTGCCGGAGCAGATACATACCAGCGTTAAATTCCCCGCTTCAATGGCGCTTTTCTGCTGATGCAGCCAGTCGCAGGTCGTCTGCGCCACCATTGAGCTGAAGTTTTCAGCGGATTCCGCCACGCCCGGCATGATCAGAATGCTGCCCTCTGGCAGGCTTTGCGGCAGTGGCTGTAAATGGCTGACCATCAGGCCGGTAGACATCATGACTTCCGGCTGCGGCCCGATGTAGTGCAGCCGGAATTGCCCGCTCAGGCGCAGCGCTTCCGCCGGGCCGGTGAGATCTAACGACATCACGCCGGGGAGCGTCACAAAGTAGACATTTCGCTGCATAGTGCTTCATCCGTCCGCAGGGGAAAACGCTATCTTCACACAACGCGGTCAAGTTCCGCCAGCGCACCGGTCACGTCGGTGAGGGTGGCAAAGCGGTCGTCGAGCACCAGCTCGGTACGCAATTTGATCTCCTGCGCGCTCAGCGTGAGTCCGCTGGCGTGGGTCATCGGGAACGTAAGTGTCGCTTCGGTGACAAAAGTCACCGAATAGCCGAGGTCGGACGCCACGCGAGCCGTGGTTTCGCAGCACTGCTCGGTACGCATACCGGCGATAATCAGATGCGTGATGCCTTTATCACGCAGCCAGCCGTCGAGGCCGGATTCCGTCAGGGCATTGTGGACGTGTTTATGGACGACATGTTGCGGCTGGTGTGTGAGGAACGTCATCGGCGTGACCAGACCGGAAGCCAGCGAAAAGTCGCCATCAGGATTGACGTGAAACACGTCGATAACCGGCACGTTGCGGGCCTGACAGCCATCAATCAGGCGGGTTAATGCTGCGCTGAAAGCCGGTAAATCATCCTGCTGCCAGAAGTCTTTATGTTCGAAGGAACGTTGAACGTCGATGTTTAACAGGGCGCTTTGGGTCATTTTCGGACTCCATCTGGTGAGTGTTAAGCCAGTGTGCGCCTGAATTGAAATGAGAAGAATGCCAAAAACGGACATGATGCTGACCAGGGCGGACGACCTGCGCCATCCGCCGTCGGTTCAGAATTTTTTGATCAAAGCTGCTGATCGGCGCGCCAGTGGTGATAGTCGATATGGTCGGCCTGGAAATTAGTCGTTTCAGCGTCGCCGGTCAGGCGGTACGCAAGCTGAAACGCAAAATCAAACGCCAGCCCTAATCCTTTGCCGCTGAGTAAATTGCCGTCTTCTACAAACGACTGATTGACGTAAACGCCGTCTTTCACGTCTTTGTATAAATCGCCGGAACAGACATAGCGACGACCTTTCAGCAGCCCGTTTCCGCCGAGTACGCGCGCGGCAGCGGAGCACAGCGGGCAAATCAGTTTACCGGCGTCGTCATGACGGCGGACAAATTCCACCACCTCTTTACTGGCCGCCAGCGCCACTGAACCTTCCGGCCCGCCGGGCATGACGACGGCATCGAATAAACGGTCACCCTGCGCAGACAGCAATTCATTGGCCTGCATCTGAATGCCGTGATAGGTGCGCAACGTCAGGCTTTTCTGGCAGGCTAATGTGGTGACCTGAATCTCCAGCCGCTCGAGAATATCGAGCACAATTACCGCTTCACCTTCTTCAAATCCGTCGGCCAGCAGCAGAGCGACCTGCTTTTTCGCGTTGTCCTTTACCATAATGCAAATGTCCTCTGAGGATAAAAATCAGAGGACATAATAAAATGAAACGGTGTTTTGATATTGTGACTGGTATTGCAGACCCGGTTAGAAAACCAGTTGCACTTTCGAGGCTTTGGATTTATCCAGGGCGTATTCCAGCGCTTCCACCAGGCTTTCCTGCGGGAATTCCGCCGACAGCAGCGGCATCGGATCGACAGTTTTATTCGCCAGCCATTCGACCGCCGTGTTGAATTCTTCGGTGAAGCGGAAGCTGCCGACCCAGTTAATTTCTTTGGCAATGAGCATCACCAGCGGGAATTCATTCACCACCGGTCCCATGCCGACCTGAACCAGCGTGCCGCGCGCGCGGGTCACTTCCAGACAACGGCGGATGGAAGACGGGTGGCCGGAGGCATCGAAGGAGACATCGAAAAAGCCTTTCTCCGCCTGATATTCACTGAAATCACCCTGTGCGGCGTCCAGCGCTTTACCTGCACCCACCGCCAGTGCCAGCGTGCGGCAACGTTCGCTCGGGTCCGTCACCACGATTTGCGCGGCGCCTTTGGCTTTCGCCGCCAGCACGATCAGGCAACCGATCGGACCGACGCCGGAAACAAACACCGTTTTGCCATGAATATCGCCTGCCTGATTGACGGCATGAATGGCGACGGCCAGCGGCTCGGCGAACACCATCAGACGGTCACTGACCTGATTGTCGTAAGGAATGCACTGGTCGCTGTCGACGATCTTATACTGCGTAAACGCGCCATTGATGTGCGGGAAATACATCGCGCTGCCGAAGAATTTCATGGTGGTGCACTGGTTTTCGTCGCCGGACAGACAGTATTTGCAGGCTTTGCACGGCTTACTCGGGTTCAGCGCCACTTTCTGACCAGGCTGCAAACGCGGGTTATCCGATTTCTCCACCACACCCACCACTTCGTGGCCGAGTACCATCGCCTCGCGCACTTTGAAATCACCCACCGCGCCGTGTTCGTAATAATGCAGATCCGAGCCGCAGATGCCGCCGCGGGTGATTTTCACCAGCGTACCTGCTCCGGTGTAGTCGAGGGTCTGGTTGATCACCGAAACGTCTTTTTTCCCGGTCACGACGCAGGATTGTGTGGCAATAGTCATGGAATTCTCGCTCTTTAAAGGGCCTGATTGCGCCCAGTAAAGAGGGTTTGCCGGTCATAAAATGTGATCGTCGTCACTTTGCGCCGTGTTACGAAAACCTGTTACCCATAACTTGAACGGACTCAACTTTTCCCGGCAGATTTATCACGATTGCGCGCCGGAATGCTGAGGATCAGATGGGTTATCACACCACCGGCCAGCCCCCAGAATGCCGAACCGACTCCCAGCAGCGTGACGCCGGAAGCAGTGATCAGAAACGTAATGATTGCCGCGTCGCGCTGACGCTCATTTTCCAGCGCGCGGTACAGGCTGCCAGCAATGGTGCCGAGCAGCGCCAGCCCGGCGATGGTGTGGATCAGCGCCTCCGGCAACGCAGTAAAGACCATGCCGATGGAACCGCCAAACACGCCCGCAATCAGATAGAAAACGCCTGCCGAGACGGCTGCCATATAGCGTTTTTTGGGATCAGGATGAATATCCTCACCCATACAAATTGCGGCGGTAATGGCGGCGATACAGATGGTAAAACCGCCGAACGGCGCTAAAACTAACGCAGTCAGCGCCGTCCAGGAAATCAGTGGCGAAACAGGCAGATGGTAGCCGTGCGCTTTCAGTGTGGCGATGCCCGGCGCATTCTGTGAGGCCATGGTCACCACAAAAAACGGAATGCCAATGCCGATAATGGTGGAAAGTGTGAAATGCGGCATCACAAACGCCGGTGCGGCGAAGGTCAGCGTCTGCCCGTGCAGCGCAATATCCCCCTGTAATGCGGCGACGATCAGCCCGGCAACCAGCGCCATTACCACCGCATAGCGCGGCAGGGCGCGTTTTGCCAGCAGATACACCAGACACATGGTCCCTGCGAGGGCAAAATTGCTTTGCAGTGAGGTAAAGGCGTTCAGCCCGAAACGCAACAGAATACCGCCGAGCATCGCCGCTGACAGCGCCTGAGGAATGTAATGCATCAGTCTGGCGAATAAGCCGGTCACGCCACACAGCAGGATCAGCCCGGTGGCAAACACAAATACGCCAATGGCTTCGTTAAGCGAAGTGCCGGGCAGGCTGGTCACCAGCAGCGCCGCGCCGGGCGTTGACCACGCCGTCACCACCGGCGTGCGGTAATACAACGATAGCCCGATGCTGGTAACGCCCATGCCCAGCCCGAGCATACTCAGCCAGCCGCCAATCTGCGCTACGCTGGCGCCCGCCGCTTCCGCCGCCTGAAAGATAATCGCGGCGGAGCTGGTATACCCGACTAAAACCGCGACAAATCCGGCGATTACCGCCGAAAACGTTAAATTCTGCAAACTGAGACGCGAGGCCATGGGCGAAATTCCTTCTGGTTAGCGGACGCTGGCGGTATGCTGTTGTGCGTTATAGCGCACATCTGCTGCGCTCAAGATATCACTGTGCGTTATAACGCACAATCGCGATCGGTAAAAACGATTGCCAGAGGAGTCAGGATGCAGGAACTCACCCACCATATTGGCAGCCAGCTGAAAGCCGTGCGCAGCGAACGCGGCTGGAGTCTCAGCCAGACGGCAGAACATACCGGCGTCAGCAAGGCGATGCTCGGGCAAATCGAGCGCGGCGAATCCAGCCCGACCGTCGCGACGCTGTGGAAAATCGCCAGCGGCCTGAATGTTTCGTTCTCGGAATTTCTCGAAACGCCGCCCGCGCAGTCAGCGGCGTTGCATCGCCATGGCTTACTGACTACGTTCAACAGTGACACTTCGGGCATGCGCGTGGTGCCGCTGTTTCCGTTCGATACCACGCTGCGTATGGACATGTTTGTTATCGATCTCGAGCCGGGCGGATGCAGCGAATCCACACCACACGAAGCCGGAGTGATTGAGCATGTGATTGTTATCGAAGGTGAACTGACGCTGACGGTTGACGGCGTGACGCGTGTGCTCAGCGCCGGTGAAGCTTTGCGTTTTGTCGCCGATTGTCCGCACGCTTACCGCAATGAAAGCGGTCATTCCGTGCGTTTCCATGACCTGATACATTATCCGCAGTCACGCCCGTAACGTTTTCATTTCCTGAGGAGAATGCCCGATGAGCCAGCAGCAAGATGTGATGATCCGTCTGTTAACCCCCGCAGACCGCGAAGGTTGGGAAGTGTTATGGCGAGATTATCTGGATTTTTACCAGTCGGAACTCAATCCGGCGCAATTTGATTACACTTTCCAGCGTTTATCACAGCCTGATTACGCCAGCATGTTTGGCTATGTGGCGGAGTACGAGGGAAAACTGGTCGGGCTGGTGAACTGTATCAATCACGATCATGGCTGGCACATGCAGCAGGTGGTGTATTTGCAGGATTTGTACGTTGACGACCGCGCCCGCAAACTGGGGATCGGGCAAAAACTGATTGAAGCGGTTTATGCTTACGCCGACGAAAACAATAAAGCCAACGTCTACTGGACCACCCAGACCTCAAATCATACTGCCCGCAAACTGTATGATCGTATTGGTACGCTGACCGAATTTATTAAATATTCCCGTTAAGTGGTTTACGCATATTCATTTTCGTTGTGACGTAACCGAGGCTGGCGTACAGCGCCTGCGCACCGGGATTGCTGGCAAAGACATTCAGTTCAATTGCCACACAACCCTGTTCCTGCAGGCGTTCTTCCATCAATCTGAACGCTGCCGCTGCATGACCCTGACGGCGAAATTGCGGATACACCGTCAGTTCGTACACGAACGCGCTGCGCACGCCATAACGTTCCACATTGGCAAACCATAAATAACCCGCTGTTTCGCCGTTCTCTTTGGTTTTAATCTCAAAAAGATACTGATCCGGCGTATCAATACCTTGCGGCAGTGCACTTTGCGTAGAACTGCGAGCCCGTTCCAGCGCGGTATCCGCCTGCCAAAGACCGGCTGTTACGTTCTCTTCTGCATAATCTTTTGCCAGCTGTTCTGCGAAACCCTGGTAAAACGCAGCACTCATCGGCGCTAAAATAGTCATCCTTTCCCTCTGATTTATTTGTTGTTTTCCGGCTTCTTATAAGGCGTGACGTAGCATTCGCTGATGGTGGTGGAATGACTTTCCATCTGCGTGATGATGTAGCCTTTATCGGTCAGCGCCACTGAACTGTAGGGCGTTTCATTATTTTTATCTGAAATCACGTCTTCAAAAGACTGAATGATTTTGGCTTTTTCACTGGCGCGCGTCGGATCATCCATCCCGTCGACCCGGATCATCGCCTGTTTAAACTGATTACGGAATCCTGTTTCCCCCGCCTTGCTTTCAATCACGGCCTTGATGTTCACCGTGATGTCATTACCGAGCAGAAATAAGGTGTTGCTCTGATAAACCAGCACATTCTTGCGTTTCGAAACCACGAAGCCGTTCTCGATAACTTTCATTTTGCTGTTGTTGGCGTAAGTCACATCATCCAGGCAAATGGTTTTATCGCCGACCTTAAACTGGCTGAACCGCGCTTTGATTTCTTTCGGCGTAGATGCCGCCTGCGAGCAGAGCGGTGCAAGCAGCAAAAGAGGTAAGAGCCATGACTTCATAGGAGTTTCCTGAACAGGTGCTGAATCAGCCGACATAACAGCAGTATAGGGAGACGTGCGCAGGATGCGAACGTTTATCTTTGGCGGACCTCATACTTATTCATTGCTACAATGAATAAGTATGAGGTGGGTTGGAGGCGTAAAAATGCCGACTTTATATGTCGTTTTTGGATTTCCGAAGCAGAGATGGAGGCTGTAGTGGGTTGTCGCCGATCTATTAGGCGGTTATGCGTTCATTCCAGGTATCTTTATAAATGATATTCCCGTTTACATACTTCCATGTAATGCTTTCATAGCGTAGCTGGATAGTTTCAAAATGTGTCCCAGTCTGGTTGCCTGGGTATAAATTTGGTGCAATGGATGTAACTTTTACATTTTCCAAAATGATATTGAAGTATTCGGCTTCTATTCCCGCCTCAAGAATATGATACATTTTGATTGTAGCAGACTTCAGCGTTTGTCCTTCACTCAGTGCGCGATACAAAAGCGGCGTTGTCCTATCGAATTCTTTTTGCAAGGTGATCGGAGAATGTATTCGTGTCCCTGTTAGTTTACCCGTGTTTCTGTCGGCTGGGATATGCATATTATGAGTCACTGATTTTAACTCTATCGTCCCTTCTCTGCCTGAAACCAACGAACCACCAACAATGGGTGAACCATCTACTCCGGTTAGAAATAAATATGCCGGATTTGACATGAAATATCCTTATTTTTAATGTTTAGTTATCTTGCGGGTAATATTTATCGACTAGTTTACCAATAATCCATATGACAAATACCATAGCTGAAATGGCGAGCAATCTCTCCAGCCAGGTATCAAAATAAAATACAAAGAATAACGAAAACCAGACTGATGCACCGCCAAGGATAGCGCCTATTTGACCTACTGCAGCATTTGCAGCTTTCTTCATAAAACTGGGTTTCTTATCCACTTATCCACGGCCTCCAACTTTTGAATCTACAATTTTTAGGATCTTATCAAACGCGGGAGAGCCTTGTTGGTGTCGAACATACAGGGCGTCAACAAAAGGTGACAGGGCAGGCTCGAACAGGAAATAAAGCAGATCATAATCTTTTAACCGCAAAATAGCGTAGAGTTCAGGCACTTCCACGCTCAGCTTTTCTGATGCCCGAATGCAGCGTTCTTTCATTCCTCCGACTAATAATATGTTTCCAATGACCCCGCCTCTTACTTTCACAAAAAAGCTTGTTCCTTGAGCTATCGCGATAGCAACTTTCCCGGCAATAACTGTATTAGTTGCAGTTCTGCCGACAACTGAGAAAACAGATCGGCTGTATGTTTTGTTTTGTTCGCTTTCTGAAACGTATTTATTGAAATCGTTAAGTATAGTTTGTATCGCGTCCGTAATCCGATCATGTTCCAGTATTCCACGTTTAATCGCTTCTATTATTCTTATTGTTTCTGTTTCATGCGCGTGGTATGAATCTGTATCGAAAAAACCATATGCAAGATATCCAAGATCAACTGGCACGGAAAGTATTCCATGTACCAAACCAATAGCTGAATCAGGGGAAATAATTATGTCGGCAATGCGCTGTGCTATCTCTTCTGAATTATCCATAAGACGCCCTTTGAAGTCCGTTTGTTTGGCGGTTTTTTAGAGGATATATTGACTTAAGCCAAATGACAATGGTTAAAAAACGTGCGAAAGTTTGGTGCGGAAAATATCTTGTTTAATCAGTTTCTCAAAATTAGCTTAATGTATAAGATGATGTACGCATTCTTTAGAATGAGAAAATTTGCCCGTATCCCAACAACTCCACTCGGGTTTATCATCTGAATGAGTTTTTAACGACACCTCCCTCTTTCTGCGCTATGTTTTTCTTCCTTTGTTTTATTTCTTTCAGGAGTTTGCCATGAGCCAGCCTTCGCTGATTTTGTATTCCGATGCCAATTTTTTCAGCCCATACGTGATGTCCGCTTTTGTCGCGCTGACCGAAAAAGGCATTCCCTTTGAACTGGAAAAGGTAGATCTGGCTAACGCGGAAAACCTGAAGGAAAATTATTCGGCGATTTCCGTCACCCGCCGCGTACCGACATTAACCAATGGCACGTTTGTGTTATCCGAGTCTTCTGCGATTGATGAATATGTCGAAGAGTTGTTCCCTGCGCCCACGTTCCCGGCCATTTACCCGGCTGACCCTGAAAACCGCGCCAAGGCCCGTGAAGTACAGGCATGGCTGCGCAGCGATCTGATGCCTATTCGCGAAGAGCGTTCAACGGAAGTGGTGTTTGCCGGTGCGAAACGTCCGGCGCTCAGTGCAAGCGGACAGCAGGCGGCTGAAAAATTGTATGCCGCCGCCGCGTTTTTACTGGGCGACAAAGAATATTTATTTGGCGAATGGTGTATTGCGGACGTGGATCTGGCGCTGATGCTTAATCGTCTGCATCTGAACGGCGATCCGCTGCCGGAGAAACTGGCCGCTTACGCAGAGGCGCAATGGCAGCGGCCATCGGTGAAGGAATGGCTGGCGCTTTCAGCTTAACGTTTTTGTCAGAAAGAACCGCGTATGCGTCGAGGGCGCATCGTCCGGCGCGCGGGAATCAGGGATGTAATCCTCCAGCGCCATTTGCATGCTATAGCCCATACGTTCGTAGAAAGGCCGCGCCTGGAAACTGAACGTATCAACCAGCGAGTAACGGCAACCCCGGGCTTTGGCTTCCTCTTCCGCTTCCCTGATGAGCTGCGTGCCGACATCTTTGCCGCGCAGCGTTTCATCGACCCACAGCATCTTTATGTACATCCAGTAGCCGACGGTTTCAGCCACGATACCGCCCAGTTTCTTGCCATTTTCATCTTCCACGAAAATGCCTAACTCGCGGAAGGTCGGTTTCGGGATAAAGTTTCTGTTGAAATCCCGCAGTGCCGTTTTGATCTCCTCGAGATCGCTTTCGGTCGGGGCATGGGTGAGACGAGTCTTCATGACATTTTTCCTTTTTCCGTTAACGTTTTGTCGTAGCGAGGCGAACTGCAAAAGCGATAAACACGGTGCCGGTGAGCCGGTCCAGCGTTCTGACCACTGCCGGACGGCGCAACCAGCGCGACAGCGGGCGGGTGGCTGAAATCATGGTGACCGACCATAACGTCCCGATCACCGCATGCATGGCGGCGAGGCCGAAAATGTACGGCCCGACCGGATAGCCGGTGGCGACGAACTGCGGCAGGAAAGAGACATAAAACACACCGACTTTCGGGTTAAGCACGTTGCCAAAAAGGCCTTTAACGAACGGCGAGTTCCCGATGCGTAAGGCGGTGCGGCGGCTTTGCGGCGCATCCATGTTCATTTCGTTGCGGGGTTTGAACAACATCTGCAGGCCGAGCCAGGCCAGATACGCGGCACCGATCCATTTCAAGACATTGAAGGCGATTTCAGAGGCGGCGAGCACGGCACCGAGGCCAAGTGCTACCATCGCGCCCCAGACCAGACAACCGGTGCTGATGCCAAAAGCGGTGGACAGCGCCTTTTTACTGCCCTGACTGGCGGCAGTGCGCAGCACCAGTGCGGTATCGAGACCGGGGGTGAGGGTTAAAATGCCAGCGGCAAGCGCGTAAGAAAGCAGGGATTCGGTAACGGTCATTGGCTTTTCCTGATGAGCGAAAAAACCAGAATAGTGAAGCGGACGGCAGAGATGCAATCGCGAATTTAAATGAAATTCGGCATAAAAATACTGGCAAATAAAAAAGCCTGTGGAAGTCGGGCTTCCACAGGCTTTTCAGAGGGTTTTCGCGCAGACGATTATTTGTAGATTTCAGCGTCAGCGTGCAGTTTGTTGTTCCCGGTCACGGAGATGATGCGGTAAGAAGAGGCACCGGCATCTTTCGCTTGTTGTGAAAGTTTCGCTTCCAGGCCACTGATGGAGGTGGAGTTGGCGGCGGAAATCACCCCAATTTTCTGCATGTCACTTGATGGCTGAGTAATCTGCTGAGCCGCGAAGCTGCCGAAAGAAATCAGGGAAAGGGTTGCAGCTACAGCAAAAATTTTGACGTTTTTCATGATGATTTATCCATTCAGGTTATGAGAGTGAAAGGTGGTTGCCTTTCGATGAATGTATAATAGGCGTGATACCCGGAGATGAAAAACGGATTGATTTGAGTATCTTGTTCAAAATATTTGGCCTACTTTTTACGCAATTTTACGTGCGAATGCGGGTAGCTGACGAAACCGCATTCGTGCTGACACAGCCTGAAACTGCCTTAGGTTTCTCTGCATTTCTTCCCTTCCTGCTGATTTTGGGCGGTTTTGTAGAAAGGGTGCTAGACTTTATCTGCAGTTCAAGAAGAGGGCGTTCGTGCAAAACACACGTTCTGCTCGCAGAGCCTGAAGCGTTCTGCTCTTGTTTGGCTAATTTGGCTGAACAATATTCACGGTAACGGAAATTTATTCGGAGGAGTCGAAAATGGGAATTTTATCCTGGATTATCTTTGGTCTGATTGCAGGTATTCTGGCGAAATGGATCATGCCGGGCAAAGATGGCGGCGGATTCATTCTGACCGTAGTCCTGGGTGTGGTAGGTGCCGTTGTGGGTGGTTATATCAGTACTTTCTTCGGTTTTGGTCGCGTAGACGGATTCAACTTCGGCAGCTTCGTTGTCGCCGTGATTGGTGCGATCGTCGTACTGTTTATCTACCGTAAAGTCAGAAGCTAAGGTGTCGACCTTAGGTTGAGATGTGAAAAGCCGCGCAAGTCGCGGCTTTTTTGTGTCTGTTAATCACTCTACCGGCGACGTCGGCAGTCGTACGATGTCCTGATTTTCATTGCCCATCCAGTAAACGCCTTCCTTCGCCCAGAACGGCCCTTCGATAAAGTCGAGCAGGTCGGAATACTCTTCGTAAAATTGTTTACCGTCGCGGTTGTAGACACGCATATAGCCGGAATAATGCCCGCCGTCGCCCGGCATGGTCATGCGCGGAATAAATTCGAAAGTTTTATACTCGCGCACCACATATTGTTTGTTCGGACTCCATTGCTCGGAGACGAGTTTCCCTTGTTTCCACCACTGATGGCCTGCGGCGATCACCGCCAACAGCACCGCCAGCATGATCCAGCGCTTGCGCTGACGCATCAGGGCTTCCTGACTTTTGATTTTGGGCATTAACGTAACTCTGTATTTTTACGCGGACGTCCGCCTTTTTTACCATTTTCCCGGCTGGCACTGGCTTTAACCGCGCTGCGCATGGCACCGTTAATTGAGGCAACAATTTTCTGTAAGTCGCTGGCATCAAATAGAATTTTTGCAAGTAATCCCGGCAGGTAAATATCCACATTACAGGCCGGAATACGCAGTGCTTTGCTGAAACCATCGACTGCTGCGGTGTTCAGTTGTTCCTGCGTCGCGTGCTGAAGTTCTTCAATCAAATCAATGTTAATAAGATACCCGACGCCGTTGCCGTGCATGATCATAAAGGCATGTTGTTCAGGACGGTATTCGACCGAAACAGGGCGGGAAGGGTCATTAGCCGTTTGCTCCCCGCGTTTTAACGCCGCATCAAATCGTGTCATTGGTGCCATGGATCTTCTCCCATTCAGCATTGAGCGTGACGATATTTGCTTCTAAGTAACGAAACAAAGCTTTGATCTCCGCGTCGTAAATGAACATGGCGCGGCAGGTGATCATGGCTGTAAACCATAATCAACCATCCTGAAAAGCGGAGAATTGTGGGCATGAGTTTATCCATAAACCTAGCAGTTAGGTTTATGGTAGACCTGAAGGGATGAATTAGCGAGCGTTACTTTATCAGGGACTAAATCGCCACCAGCCCGCGCACGCCTTCCGCCTCCATTTCTGTCCCGCGCCCGCGTTTCACAATGCTGCCGCGCGACATCACCAGATAGCTGTCGGCCAGTTCGGCGGCGAAATCGTAGAATTGTTCGACCAGCAGGATCGCCATGTCTCCCCGGGCGGAGAGCTGTTTGATCACCGCACCGATTTCCTTTATCACCGACGGCTGAATGCCTTCGGTCGGTTCGTCGAGGATCAGGAGATTCGGTTTGCAGGCCAGCGCACGGCCAATCGCCAGTTGTTGCTGCTGGCCGCCGGACAAATCACCGCCGCGGCGATGCTTCATTTCCAGCAGGATCGGGAACAGATGATAGATTTCATCCGGCACCTGTTTAGCATTGCTGCCGGAAAAACGCGACAGCCCCATCAGCAGATTTTCTTCCACGGTCAGACGCGGAAAAATTTCGCGTCCCTGCGGGACATAGGCAATTCCCGCCTGTACACGCTGGTGCGGTTTGCGGGAATTGATCACCTGATCCTGCCAGCTGATGGTGCCGGATTTCGCCGGTATCAGCCCCATCAGGCATTTGAGCAGCGTGGTTTTTCCGACGCCATTACGCCCGAGCAGGCACGTCACTTCGCCGATTTTTGCCTCAAAAGACAAGCCGCGCAAAATGTGGCTGCCGCCGTAAAACTGATTCAGTTCATTTACCTGCAACATAATGCGGCTCCTCAGCGCCCTAAATACACGTCGATAACCTGCTCGTTGGCCTGCACTTCACGCAGCGAGCCTTCAGCCAGTACCTGACCCTGATGCAGTACGGTGACGTGGTCAGCGATGGTTTCCACAAACCCCATATCGTGCTCGACCACCATCAGCGAATGCCTGCCAGCCAGTTGTTTGAACAGCTCTGCGGTGTATTCGGTTTCGGCATCGGTCATGCCTGCCGCCGGTTCATCGAGCAGTAACAGATGCGGTTCCTGCACCAGCAACATACCGATTTCCAGAAACTGTTTCTGACCGTGCGAAAGCAGGCCCGCCGGTCGGTGGCGCTCAGCGGCGAGGCGCAGCGTGCCAAGCATTTCATCGATACGGTCACGCTGCTCGCTGTTCATTTTTGCGCGCAGACACGCCCATACCGATTTATTGGTTTTCTGCGCGATTTCCAGATTTTCGAATACCGTCAGCGCTTCAAATACCGTCGGTTTCTGGAATTTCCGCCCGATGCCTGACTGCGCAATCTGCACCGGATCCAGTTTCGTCAGATCGGTACGCTGGTCGTAAAAAACACGGCCACTTTGCGGTCGGGTTTTGCCGGTGATCACGTCCATCAGCGTGGTTTTCCCCGCGCCGTTCGGGCCTATCACGCAGCGTAGTTCGCCGACACCGATGTTCAGCGACAAATTGGTCAGCGCCTTAAAGCCGTCAAAGCTGACGTTGATGTTTTCCAGTTGCAAAATCGGGTCAGTTTGTTCGCGGTGCCGGTCCGCCCGCTGCGGCTGGGTAAACAGGTCTTCGGTCATGGTCATCAGGATTTCCTCTTGCGCAGCAGGCCAATCACACCTTGTGGCAGGAACAGCGTCACCAGAATAAACATGCCGCCGAGCACAAATTGCCAGTATTCGGGAATGGCGACGGTGAACCAGCTTTTCGCGCCGTTGACGATGCCTGCGCCAATAACCGGGCCGATCAGCGTGCCGCGTCCGCCGAGTGCCACCCAGATGGCGGCTTCGATAGAGTTGGTCGGCGACATTTCGCCCGGGTTGATAATGCCGACCTGCGGCACGTAGAGCGCACCCGCCAGACCGCACAGCATGGCGGAAATCGTCCAGACGAACAGCTTGAAACCTCTCGGATCGTAACCGCAGAAAATCAGCCGGTTCTCAGCGTCACGCACTGCCGTCAGCACGCGGCCATATTTACTTCTCGCCAGCGCAAAGCCCAGCGCCAGACTGGCGACCAGTACCAGAACCGTGGCTAAAAACAGTCCCACGCGGGTGCCAGTGGCGGTGACCGGAAAGCCGAGCAGGGTAGTAAAACCGGTGAAACCGTTATTGCCACCAAAACCGGTTTCATTGCGGAAAAACAGCAACATACCGGCGTACGTCAGCGCCTGCGTCATGATCGAAAAATAGACGCCTTTGATTTTAGAGCGGAAGGCGAAATAGCCGAACACAAACGCCAGCGCGCCGGGCACCAGCACGATCAGGCACAGTGCCCAGGCAAAATGCTGCGTACCTGCCCAGAACCATGGCAGCTCGGTCCACGACAGAAACGACATAAAGTCCGGCAATCCGCTGCCTGCGGCCTGCCGCATTAAATACATGCCCATCGCATAACCGCCGAGGGCGAAAAACAGCCCGTGGCCGAGCGACAGCAAACCGGCATAACCCCAGACCAGATCGAGCGCGATCGCCACGATCGCATAACAGAGGATCTTGCCGATCAGTGTCAGCGTGTACGTGGAGATCGCCAGCGGATTACTGGCGGGCAACAGCGCCAGAAACGGCATCGCAATCAGGAAGATGAGCACCAGCGTGCCCACCGAAATCGCAATCTTCGGCGCTTTTTGTACGCCGGTAATCGTCAGAGGCTGGCTCATCAGTCAATCACCCTGCCTTTGAAGGCGAAGAGTCCCTGAGGACGTTTCTGAATAAACAGGATAATCAGCGCAAGGATCAGGATTTTCCCCAGTACTGCGCCGATTTCCGGCTCAAGAATTTTGTTCACGATGCCCAGACCAAAGGCCGCCACCACGGTGCCCGCCAGTTGTCCGACACCGCCAAGCACCACGACTAAGAAGGAGTCGATGATGTAGCCCTGACCGAGTTCCGGGCCGACGTTACTGAGCTGCGATAATGCCACGCCGCCTAAACCGGCAATGCCGGAACCAAGGCCGAACGCCAGCATATCGACGCGCCCGGTGGGCACCCCACAGCAGGCCGCCATGGCGCGGTTCTGGGTGACGGCGCGTACGTTCATGCCCAGCCGGGTTTTATTGAGCAGCAGCCAGGTCAGGCCGAGCACCAGCAACACGAAGATGATCACCGCGATGCGGTTGTACGGCAGCACCAGATTCGGCAGCAACTGAATACCGCCGGAGAGCCAGCCGGGATTCGCCACTTCGACGTTCTGTGCACCAAACAGCATACGTACGCCCTGAATAAGGATCAGGCTGATGCCCCAGGTCGCCAGCAGGGTTTCCAGCGGACGACCGTATAAATGGCGGATGACCGTGCGCTCCAGTGCCATGCCAATCCCCGCCGTAATGAAAAAGGCCACCGGCAGTGCCACCAGCGGATACAGCGCCAGCAGGCCAGGGGCATAATGCTGAAACAGCGACTGCACCATGTAAGTCGAGTAAGAGCCGAGCATTAACATCTCACCGTGTGCCATGTTAATTACACCCAGCAAACCGTATGTGATCGCCAGTCCGAGTGCGGCCAGCAGCAGAATCGAGCCGAGCGATAAGCCGGTAAACGCCTGACCCAGTAAATCGCCAATCATCAGGCGATGCTGCACCGCTTTCAGGCTGGCGAGCGCGGCATTACGCACCGTGGCATCAGGCTCGGTTTTCGGATCCGTCAGGCTTTGCAGGCGGCCCTGAGTATCCGGATCGCCCGACGTGCCGAGCAGTTCAACGGCTTTCAGGCGCACCTGCGGACTGGCATCAGCCAGTTGTAAATTTGCCAGCGCGATGGAAAGGGCGTCGTGAACGGTGCTGTCTTTTTCCTGTTCAAGACGACGGGTCAGCAGCGGCAACTGATCGGCCTGCGCTTCGCGCTGTAAGGCTTTGGCAGCCTGTAAACGGACCGCGCTGTCGGTGCTCACCAGACGGTGTGCGGAAAGCGCATTGGCAATCAGAATACGCAGGCGGTTGTTCAGCCAGACTTTTTTGGTGTCACCCTGCGGTTTAACGTCGCCTTCCAGCGGCGTCAGCTGATCGCCATTTTGCGCAAATGCATGTTTTGCTTCGTCGATGACGACGTTTTCCTGCTTCAGTGCCTCGAGCAGTGGCAGCCTTTCCGGCTGCGGGTCTGCCGCCCATTGCTGTAATAACGTGGCCTGCTGGCTGCGGCTGGCGGCAGCAAAGTCATTCGCCGCACCCGCCTCTGCCAGCAACGGAAGGCAACAAAGCAGGAAAAGCAGTGATCGGATGAGGATTCTCATAATGTTCTCGCCGCATAAAGTTGATGCTGGTTTGCTCCTCCCCCTGCGAAGGGGGAGGCGGGGAGGGGGTTTTGCAAACAACACAGTTGCCATTAATACCCCACCCCAGCCCTCCCCTTCGCAGGGGAGGGAGCCGACCGGTTTACTCTTCAACCCCTTCGCAAGAAGGAGCTAAAACAATCAGTTAGTCGTTTTTACCGGGGTATCTGGCTTTTTATCGTTACCCGCGATGTACGGGCTCCACGGCTGGGCGCGGATTGGTTTGTCGGTCTGCCAGACCACGTTGAACTGACCGTTGGATTCGATTTCGCCGATCATTACCGGTTTGTGCAGGTGATGATTGGTTTTATCCATGGTCAGCGTGAAGCCGGACGGCGCAGCGAAGGTCTGTCCGGCCATCGCGGCGCGGACTTTATCCACATCCGTCGTACCGGCTTTTTCCACCGCCTGCGCCCACATATGGATGCCGACATAGGTCGCCTCCATCGGGTCGTTGGTCACCGCGTTATCGGCGTTTGGCAGTTTGTGCGCCTTCGCGTAAGCCTTCCATTCAGCCACGAATTTCTTGTTGGTCGGGTTATCCACCGACTGGAAGTAGTTCCACGCTGCAAGGTCACCGACCAGCGGTTTGGTGTCGATACCGCGCAGTTCTTCTTCACCGACCGAGAACGCCACCACCGGCACATCCGTCGCTTTCACGCCCTGATTCGCCAGCTCTTTGTAGAACGGCACGTTGGAATCGCCGTTGATGGTGGAGATCACCGCAGTTTTGCCGCCAGCGGAGAATTTCTTAATGTTGGAGACGATGGTCTGATAATCGCTGTAACCGAACGGCGTATAGACTTCTTCGATGTCGCTGTCTTTCACGCCTTTGGAATGCAGGAAGGCGCGCAGAATTTTGTTGGTGGTACGCGGATAGACATAATCGGTGCCGAGCAGGAAGAAGCGTTTGGCCGCACCGCCGTCTTCACTCATCAGGTATTCCACTGCCGGGATTGCCTGTTGGTTAGGCGCGGCACCGGTGTAGAACACGTTTGGCGACATCTCTTCGCCTTCGTACTGCACCGGATAGAACAGCAGGCCGTTCAGTTCTTCAAACACCGGCAGCACAGATTTACGCGACACCGACGTCCAGCAACCAAACACCACCGCGACTTTATCCTGCGTCAGCAACTGGCGGGCTTTCTCCGCGAACAGCGGCCAGTTGGAGGCCGGATCGACCACCACCGGCTCGAGCTTTTTGCCGAGCACGCCACCTTTGGCGTTGATGTCGTCAATGGTCATCAGCGCGATGTCTTTCAGCGGAGTTTCTGAAATGGCCATGGTGCCGGAAAGCGAATGCATGATACCGACTTTGATGGTCTCGGCTGCCTGCGCGCTCCAGGCTAAGCCCATGCTGACTACGGTAGCGGAAAGAGCAAAGGCTTTAATAAAACGTCGACGTTGCATAGATGTACCCTCTGAAGAAAAGTTAAGAGAACGCTGGTATGTAGAAAGTCGAAAAAACATTTAAAAAAGTCATGACGGGTTGCCCTCGTCACTCTCCGCCCTGGCCCGGTGCAACATGTGCAGAGTAATTTTGCGTACCTCGGCCTTACTGACGGCAATATGATCGTGTAACTGGCGCTGTGCCTCCTCGGTTTGTTGTTGGATGATGGCGAGCAAAATGCTCGCGTGTTCTTTATAGGTGGCGTTAACCCGCTCACCTTTGGTGAAATCCAGCCGCCGGATGATGCGGATTTTCTCCGTCAGCTCGCGGTGGATTCGCGCCATTTCGGCATTACCCGCCGCGGCCACCAGCGTCATGTGAAACTCCTCGTCATAACGCGAGACCACCTGACCATCTTGCAGTTGCGGCTGATCGATCCAGAACGCTTTCAGTTCAGCCAGTTGTAAGGGCTGAGCGGCTGGCGGCAACGCACACAGACGTTTCACCGCTTCCAGTTCCAGCACGATACGCAGATCGTACAACTGCTCGAAAAAGTCGAAATCGAACGGGCGAACCTGCCAGCCACTGCGGAAAAACACTTCGACATAGCCTTCATGTTCCAGCCAGAACAGCGCCTGACGGACCGGTGTGCGGCTGACTTCCATGCGGTCAGCGATGTCGTTTTCGCTGAACCGGTCACCGGGCAGCAGGCGGAAGCTGAAAATGTCGTCTTTCAGCTGCTGATAAATGCGTTCCGCCAGCCCTTCCGGGCGGCTTTTACTGCGTGAAGATTTAGGTCCCGTGAGTTGCATGAAATATTCCCTGTTGTTCCCGATAGTTTTAAACGGCTGTGTCCAGCCACAACAACGCATCACCTGGCCCGACCGGACGGCCTTGCTGGCAACTGATTTTCAGCACGGTACCGGCGCACGGCGCGTTCACCGACAGTTCCATTTTCATGGCTTCGACGACGATCAGCGGCTGGCCTTCTTCGACCTGCTGGCCCGGCTGTACCAGGATTTTCCAGACGTTGCCGTTAAGGTCAGCGCTGACTAAATGGCCGTCCTGATCCGCGTCGTCTTCCACTAACTGCACGGCATTGGCTGCCGCTTCCACCGCGGCGCTTTCAGCCTCATGCCAGTGCGCCACTTCGCGGGTAAAAGCGTCGGTTTGCCGGGTGCGGAAATCAGCAATGTCGGCGGCGTTGTCGGCGAGAAATTGCGTATAGTGCGCAAAATCAAATTCCGTCTCTTCGATGCGGATTTGCGCCCGTCCTTCGCGGAAGGCTTCGCGCTGAATGTCCAGCTTGGCTTCGGTGACTTCATAGAACCGCACCTGATCGAAGAAGTGCAGCAGCCACGGCTCGCCGTTTTTGAACTGCTTGTTTTTCAGGAACTTGTTCCAGATCGGCAGCGTGCGCCCGACCAGCTGATAGCCGCCCGGCGAATCCATGCCATAAATGCACATGTACATGCCGCCGATACCGACCGTGCCTTCGGCGGTAAACGTGCGCGCCGGGTTGTATTTGGAGCTCAGCAGGCGATGGCGCGGATCGACCGGCACCGCGCACGGTGCGCCGAGATACACATCCCCCAGCCCGAGGATCAGATAGCTGGCGTCGAAAATGATGTTTTTCACGTCTTCACGGCTCGCCAGTCCGTTGGTGCGCTGGATGAAATCGACGTTATTCGGCAGCCACGGTGCTTCTGCGCGCACGGTTTGCTGATAGCGTTCGACCGCGCCGAGCGTGGCGGAGTCTTCAAACGCCATCGGCATGTGCACGATACGGGTCGGGATTTTGAGCTGGCTGACATCGGCCAGGCTGTTTTCCAGCGTCAGTAAATGCTGAAGCAGCGCCGTCTGATGCAGCACGCGGCTGTCGTAGCGGATTTGCAGCGAACGCACGCCCGGCGACAGTTCCTCAATGCCCTGCTGACCGGCGGCTTTGATGGCGTTCATCAGCAGATAAATGCGCATGCGTACCGCCAGATCCAGCACGTTGTCGCCGTACTCAATCAGCACGTAGCCGTCGCCCGCCTGACGGTATTCCACCGAAGGGCGTTCTGCCGTGGCCGGTAATGCCGCAAGAATGGTGGCGGATGCAGTGGTGTCCGGCAGCAGGGATGGCACCGGCAGCGCCATCGCGTTGACTGGCATCAGCGAATCAAGCGTGCCTTGTTGCGCCCGTTCCAGCGCCTGCGCCTGTTCAAAACTGATCGGATGGAAACGGATTTTATCGCCCGGTTTCACCTGTCCGACTTTCCACAGTTCGGCTTTGGCGATGGTTACCGGACAGACGAAACCGCCGAGGCTTGGCCCGTCGCGGGTCAGAATCACCGGGAAATCGCCGGTGAAATTAATCGCGCCGATGGCGTATTCGCAGTCATGCACATTCGACGGATGCAGACCGGCTTCGCCGCCGTCCTGCCGCGCCCATTGCGGTTTCGGACCGACCAGCCGCACGCCGAGACGGTTGGAGTTGTAGTGCACCTGCCATTCTGCGGCGAAGAACGTGTCGATGGCGTCTTTGGTGAAGAAATCCGGCGCACCGTGCGGCCCGTAAAGCACACCGATATTCCAGATGTCGCCGTAAGGCGGCACGATATTTTCCGCCGCCGCCTGCGGTAAACCGACCGGCGCGGGCGTGGTGCAGGCCGCGAGTTCCGGCTGTGAAACAGTCAGCATATCGGCGACGCGCAGCGTGCGGCCCGCATGGCCGCCAAACTGCCCGAGTGCAAAGGTCGACCGGCTGCCGAGATACACCGGCACGTCGAAACCGTTACGCACGGCGAGATAGGTGCGGCAACCCTGCGTGGCGCGGCCAAGTTTCAGTGTCTGACCGGCTTTCACATCCACCGGCTGCCAGTAAGAAACAGCTTCGTCATCAAGCGTTGCCGGGCAGCGTGCGCCGGTCAGTGCGATAACGGCGTCGCAATGAAAGCGCAGTGTGGGTCCCTGCAACGTGAATTCCAGACCGGCGGCATCCGGATGATTGCCGACAATGCGGTTGGCGAGACGGAAGGCAAAATCGTCCATCGGGCCGGACGGCGGTACGCCGATATCCCAGTAACCGAGGCGTCCCGGATAATCCTGTACGCTGCTGTAAGTGCCGGGTGCGATCACTTCGATGGCGTTGGGCGAGTAGTCAAAACTGTCGAGCATGCGCGTCCACATTTCGCCGTTGCGGAAAACCGGCGTGGCGACGACCTGACGCAGATAATCAATGTTGGTGGCGATACCGTGCAGGCGGGTGGCGGCCAGCGCGACGGACATTTTCGCCAGCGCGTCCTGCCGGTCGGTGCCATGCACAATCAGCTTGGCGATCATCGGGTCGTAAAACGCCGACACTTCACTGCCGGTAGAGACCCAGCCATCGACGCGGACGTCTTCGGGGAAAAACACTTCGGTCAGCACGCCCGGACTTGGCTGGAAATTCTTCAGTGGATCTTCTGCGTAAATACGCACTTCCATCGATGCGCCCTGCGGGGCTTTTTCCATTGTTGGCCAGTCCGTCGATTCACCGGCGGCGACGTTCAGCATGCATTCGATCAAGTCCAGACCGGTGACCATTTCGGTGACCGGATGCTCAACCTGCAAACGGGTGTTTACTTCGAGAAAATAAAATTCGTCGCGCGCGGCGTCATAGATAAATTCAACCGTACCGGCGCTGCGGTAGTTCACCGATTCACCGAGCTGCACGGCGGCGCGATGCAATGCTTCGCGGCTGGCCTGCGGCAGATCCGGCGCAGGGGTTTCTTCCACCACTTTCTGATTGCGGCGTTGCAACGAACAGTCACGCTCGCCGAGGGCCACCACGCGGCCTTTGCCGTCGCCAAAAATCTGCACTTCAACGTGGCGGGCGCGATCGACAAAGCGTTCCAGAAACACACCGGCATCACGGAAAAACTGCTCGCCGAGACGTTTCACGCTGTCCCATGCGGCACGCAATGCCTCTTCGTTATCACAGCGCGTCAGACCAATGCCTCCGCCGCCTGCGGTGCTTTTCAGCATGATGGGATAACCAATTTCGGCGGCAGCTTTCACCGCGTCATCAATGCTGTCGAGTAAACCGGTGCCCGGCGTCATCGGCACATTCGCGGCACCGGCTAATTCGCGGGCGCGGTGCTTGAGGCCAAACTCGCGGATTTGTCCGGCGGTCGGGCCGATAAACGCAATGCCCGCTGCTTCGCAGGCATCGGCGAACTCTGCGCTTTCGGATAAAAATCCGTACCCCGGATAAATTGCCTGCGCGCCGGTTTCTTTCGCGGCGGCCAGAATTTTGTCGATCATCAGGTAGCTTTCGCTGGCCTTTTCGCCGCCCAGCGCGATGGCGATATCCGCCTGTGTGACGTGCGGGGCATTGCGGTCGGCATCGGAATACACGGCGACGCTGGTGACGCCCAGACGTTTCAGCGTGCGGATCGCACGGCAGGCGATTTCGCCACGGTTAGCAATTAAAACGGTGGTAAACATGTGCGTTCCTCAGCTTTTTACCGGTGATGAATTCAGACTCTGGATGTAACTTCTCCAGCCGCCAAACGCGGTGATATCCGTGGCTCCGCCAGTCGCCCATGGCTCACAGATAAAGCCTTTCACGATGCGGCCATCGGCCAGTTCGAGAGAACCGATCCCCAGCGGTGCCGGGATTTCAGCGACGAATTCCCCAAAGCGCGCCAGCGGGATATCCCACAATTCGACGATAATTGCGCTGCCGCTCTCAGCCCGCATCAGCCCCGGCTTCGGCGGTTTAGTGTTGGCGAGGGCGAAGAGTTTGTAGGTGGCAGCAGTGGTGGTTTGTTCGACGCGTACCGCGTGGCGGCTGGTGAGCTGGAAATTCAGCGGCATGCCGGTCAGATGAGCGCCGACCACGGCAACGCGCACGCTGGCGGCACTGACCGGCGCGGATGTCATGAATTCTTCAGGTTTCATCGTAAGCCCGGTCGCGCCAAGCGGCAGGCTCAGGCTGCGCTGCCACTGACGGCCAAAACTGGCCAGTGCGTCGTCATGCCAGGCCGGAGCGATCAGCGTGATCCCGGCGGGCAGGCCGTCGGCGCGCAGGCTGCAAGGCAGCGCCAGCGCCGACAAATCCGCCAGATTAGTGAAGTTGGTGTAAATGCCGAACTGCGAGTTGTAGAGCACCGGTTCCCGAACCAGCTCTTCCTGGGTGCGGATGGTCGGCGACGTCGGCACCACCAGCGCGTCAAACCCTTCCAGTGCCAGATTAATTTTGCGTGCCAGCTCCGCCCGTAAATATTCGGCGCGCCAGGCATCGCAGGCGGTGTAGTTCAGGCCATTGGCGACAATCCCGCGTACGACCGGATCCATTGCTTCCGGGCTTTCTTCAAAAATTTCGCCGACCGCCACGGTGCGTTCCGCCACCCACGCGCCGTAATACAACTGCTCAGCCAGTTCGCGGAACGGCGTGAAATCAATCGTTTCCAGCGTGACGCCATGGTGGCGCAGGCGATCCAGCGCCTCACTGAAAGCGGCCTGTGCCAGATCGTCCCCAAAAAATTCCAGACGGTCAGGTATGGCGATTCGCGGTTGTGCGGAAAAAGCCACCGGCGCGGTATGCGGGTTTTTACGCGAATAGGCATCGGCGGCGTCATATCCGCCTGCGGCATGGGCCACGGTTTGGGCATCGGCGACGGTCAGGGCGAAAATCGAGACGGCATCGTTGAGGCGACAGGCCGGAACCACACCGGTATTCGACAGCCAGCCTTTGGTCGGTTTCAGCCCGACAACATTGTTAAAGCCCGCCGGAACGCGACCGGAACCGGCGGTGTCGGTGCCCAGCGAAAACGCCACCAGACCGCGTGCCAGAACGGAAGCCGAACCCGAGCTTGAGCCGCCACTGACGTAATCAGGATTAAACGTATTACGCACTGCGCCGTACGGCGAGCGGGTGCCGACCAGGCCGGTGGCGAACTGATCGAGATTAGTTTTACCGATCACCACCGCACCTTTGGCTTTCAGATTGGCGATGACGGTGGCATCCGCTTCTGCGGTATAAGCAAACGCAGGGCAGGCCGCCGTGGTCGGCCAACCAGCGATATCCATATTGTCTTTGACGGCAAACGGCACGCCAAACAGCGGCAGGGCGCTCAGGGAGCCTTCAGCCTGATCGCGCAGGGTTTCAAGACGGGTGATTTGTGCTTCAAGCTGTTCTGCCGTGGCGAGATAAATCCAGGCATTGTCTGTGTCACTCAGGCTCCCCAACACCAGGGAAAGCGTAGTGCGCAGGCTGTCGGGCGCACTGCGGTAATGCTGCTGCCATTCCCGCAGGGTAAAACCGCGAAAAGGTGATGCGACTGTTTCTGAAGCTGAAGCCATATTGTGAATCCCATCTGGTATACAAGATTGAATTCATCTAAGCAAAGCCTGTGCCACATCATTATTCATTGATTTTGCTGGGTTTATGTTTCGTTGTATGACCGGTCTGTATATTTGTTGCACCACGGACGGAATGCAACTGAACAAAAATGGGGCGAAAATTTGCGCTTTGTGCAGCCACCGTTCAAGGTAATTGCATTATTATTTTCGCAATAATGCTCAGGAAGGACATATCTTTAAGAGGCTGTCTTTCTGCAAAACTGTTTTTAGGAAACCCCTATTTAATGCAACTTCGTCATCTCTCTGAACGCCTGAAAAAGCTGTTACTGGCGCTGGTTCTGGTGATTATCACGCTTTTGGCTGTGCGTACTTATGACGCCTTACAAGGGCCGCCGCTTGAACCGTGGCACAAACTGGTGCCGGACGAACTGAGTACGGAGCAACTGGATAAAAGCGACTGGCCGGCGTATTTACGCGCGGAGCAGCAGGCGTTTGTTGAAGTGAAGCAGCAGGTGACGGACAAACTCGACAGAGAAGATCGTATTCCGCTTAACCGCTATTACGATCGCAGCCCGATTTATCCCGAGCATTTTGCACAGGACTGGAACCGCTCTTATGAGCTGATGCCCGACGGTAAGCCAGCCGGTGCAGTGGTGCTGTTACACGGTCTGACCGATTCCCCTTACAGCCTGCGGCATATTGCGCAGGATTATCGTCGCCGCGGATTTGTGGTTGTCGGTATCCGCCTGCCCGGTCACGGCACCGTGCCCGGCGGCCTGACGCGGGTGGACTGGGAACAGTGGCTGGCGGCAACGCGGCTGGCGGTACGTGAGGCGCGTCGCGCAGCCGGGACAGATGTACCGCTGCAACTGGTAGGTTTCTCCAACGGCGGGGCGCTGGCGATGAAATACACGCTGGATTCCCTTGATGACCCTGCGCTGGCGAAACCTTCGCGTGTGGTGCTGATTTCCCCGATGATTGGCGTGACCAGTTTTGCGCGCTTTGCCGGATATGCGGGCTGGCCGGCAATTTTCCCGGCCTTTGCCAAAACCGCCTGGCTGAACCTGATGCCGGAATTTAATCCGTTTAAATACAATTCTTTTCCGGTGAAAGCCGCCCGTCAGTCCTATCTGCTCACCCATGTTTTGCAGCAGCAGATCAGCAAGGATGCGCAATCCGGCAAGCTGGCGCAGTTGCCACCGCTGCTGGCGTTTCAGTCGGTTGTTGACTCCACCGTCAGTTCCCGTGCCGTGGTGACGGCGTTGTTTAATCAGCTTCCCGCCAATGGCAGCCAGCTGGTTCTGTTTGATATCAACCGCAGTGCCTATGTCGGCCCGCTGCTGCGTCCTTCCTCTGAAACAGCAGCAGAGCGCCTGTTGCCTGCGCCCCCGCGCGCTTATCAGACGACGGTTATCACCAATGCCTCGCCGGACGATGCCGCCGCTGTCGCGAAAACCACTGCGGCGGGGCAAAACAGCACGTCAGTTACGCCACTCGGCCTGAATTATCCGTCGGAATTCTATTCGCTGTCGCATGTTTCGCTGCCTTTTCCGACGGACGATTCGCTGTACGGGCGCAATCCGCAAGGTCCGGCGCAGTTTGGCATCCGGCTGGGAACACTGGCTGCCCGTGGAGAAAATGGCGCGCTGGTGGTGAGCATGGATCAACTGATGCGGGTTTCATCCAATCCGTTTTATCCGTATATGTTGCAGCGAATTGAAGGTTTCTGATTTCTGCTGATTAAATTCACGGAAATAGCTTGCGATAATATCGTGCACTATATATATTGGCGGCATGAACATGAAAACAGACAGCGACCCAACACAACACCGCATGCTGCATCTGGATCAACAGATGTGTTTCGCGCTTTACTCTGCGAATCTGGCACTGCATAAAGTTTACCGTAAGTTACTCGGGGAACTCGGGCTCACTTATCCGCAATATCTGGTGATGCTGGTGCTGTGGCAACGTGATGAAGTCACGGTGTCTGAAATCGGCGAAAAACTGTTTCTGGATTCGGCGACCTTAACGCCGCTGTTAAAGCGTCTTGAAGCGGCAGGTTTACTGGTGCGTCAGCGCGCCAAAGCAGATGAACGCCAGGTGATTATTTCCCTGACTGATGCGGGTAAGGCACTACGTGAAAAAGCACAGGACATTCCCGAAGCCATTGTGTGTGCGACGGAATGTGATATCGGCGAACTCGTGGCGCTGAAACAGCAGCTCGAAGTATTACGGGCTAAACTTCAGGATAAAGCGTAGCGCTGATTGTCTTAAGAGTGTTAACCAGACGAGTCCGAAGGTGCTTCTGCGGGTCGTCAGGTAAAGTTAATTAAGTAGTGTGCGATTAAATCGTTTGAAACTAATAAGTATTTATCACAGATAAGGAACGAAATATGTCTATTGAAAAAGTTGTGTATCGTGCTCATGCATCCGCTACCGGTGGCCGTGATGGCCGTGCGACTTCCGATGACGGCGTTCTTGACGTCAAACTGGGCGTACCAAAAGAGATGGGCGGCATGGGTGGCGGTACCAACCCTGAGCAACTGTTTGCCGCCGGTTATTCCGCGTGTTTCCTCGGCGCACTGAAAGCCGTGGCCGCGCAGGAAAAAATTAAGATCCCTGCTGACGCTAAAATCGAAGGTGCGGTAGGCATTGGTGCTATCCCGGGCGGCTATGGCATCGAAGTACAGCTGGATATTACCCTGCCGGGCTTTGAGCGCAGCGAAGCCGAAGCGCTGGTGGCAAAAGCGCATCAGGTTTGCCCGTACTCCAACGCGACCCGTGGCAATATCGACGTCACGCTGAACGTTAAATAATGTTCTGATACACAACGCCTTCACCAGGGGAATGTTGTGATGTATAAAAGCAAAAAATCTCAGGAGGCTTCGGCCTCCTTTTTGCATTACCAGCGCCTATCCACAGACCAACAGAAAATATTCGGAAAGAAAATACGACGTCGCTGCGCATGCGGAATAATCCAGAAAGCTGCATAAAACCGCATTCTCAGCATAATCTGTGAACCAGTCCGCCATAAACATGTCACAATGATTCCAAATCTTTCAAAATACGTTAGGAAAGTCACTTTTCATGAATAGAGTGAAGACTCTATCGCAGCAAAATATCTCTTTATTGTTAGCGATTTACATTGGCATTTTTCTGAATGTCTCTGTGTTCCAGCGCCGCTTTGCTGCATTGGTCAATCATTTCACGTCGGCTGAACTGGTTCAGGCCGTCACCGAAGTCTGTGCCATCGTCTTATTTACCTTCTTTGTTCTGCGCTTGCTCTCGCTGGGCGGGAGGCTGTTCTTCCGCATTATCGCCAGTTTGCTGGTGCTGATTTCCGTTGCCGCCAGTTATTATATGGTGATGTTCAATGTGGTGATCGGCTACGGCATCGTGGTGTCGGTGATGACCACCGACATCGATCTGAGCAAAGAGATCATTGGTTATCATCTGTTTATCTGGATGGCGCTGGTCAGCGCGGTACCGCTGTTCCTCATCTGGAAAAATAATCTGCGTCTGACGTTGATCGAACAAATGAAAACGCCGGGGCAGCGTGTGCTGCCTTTAGCGGTGCTGCTGGCGGCGGCATTGCTGGTGTGGTTGCCGCTGCGTTCTCTGGATCACGCGCAGAGTGTGAATGAGAAGAAAACTAACGTCGATTTGCCAAGCTACGGCGGTGTTGTCGCGCACTCCTATCTGCCGTCTAACTGGCTGGCTGCACTGGGTTTGTATGCCTATACGCAGGTGGATGAAAGTCAGGATGCCGGTAATTACTTTGATCCGGCGAAGAACTTCACTTACGTTGCACCTGCTGACATCGACGATACCTACGTGGTGTTTATCATCGGTGAAACCACCCGCTGGGATCACATGGGGATTTTGGGCTACGAGCGGGATACCACACCGCGCCTGTCCAAAGAGAAGAACCTGGTGGCGTTTCGCGGGACATCCTGCGATACGGCCACCAAGTTGTCACTGCGTTGTATGTTCGTGCGTGAAGGCGGTACGGCGGATAATCCGCAGCGTACGCTGAAAGAACAGAATATTTTTGCGGTGATGAAATCACTGGGCTTCACCTCAGAGCTGTTCGCGATGCAAAGCGAGCTGTGGTTCTACAATAATGCTGACACCAATAATTTCTCCTTCCGTGAAATTATCGCCTCGGAAAAACGCAACGATGGCAAACCTGTTGATGACATGTTGCTGGTCAATGAGTTACAGGAGTCGCTGAAGAATCATCCGAAAGGTAAGCATCTGGTGATCCTGCATACCAAAGGCTCGCACTATCTGTATTCCCAGCGTTATCCGCGCAGCTACGCCCGCTATACCCCGGAATGTAAGAGCAACACCTGCACCAAAGCGGAACTGATTAATGCCTTCGATAACAGCGTGTTGTACACCGACACCTTTATTGACAGCGTGATTGATCAGTTGCGTGATAAGAAAGCGCTGGTGTTTTACGCTTCCGATCACGGCGAATCTATCGATGAGAACTCGCATCTGCACGGTACGCCGCGCGAGATGGCACCACCGGAGCAGTTCCGCGTGCCGATGATGGTGTGGGCTTCTGACAGTTTCCTCGAACAACCGGACCACAAGCTGGCGTTTGAGCAGTTGCAGGCGCAGCAGCGGGTCGGTGCGAAGAAACGTCACGTTGAGTTATTCGACTCGATTTTAGGCTGTCTGGGTTATACGTCGCCGGACGGTGGTATTAATCCGGCGAATAACTGGTGTGCAAAACCGCAGACAGAACAGAAGCTGTAGGTTATTTTGGCGGCGTATCGGATAATTTATGGGCAGTCAGTTCGGATGTTATAAAAAGCCGTTGACGCTCTGAGGGGGTCGCAGTAAGATGCGCCCCATTCGGCGAGTAGCGCAGCTTGGTAGCGCAACTGGTTTGGGACCAGTGGGTCGGAGGTTCGAATCCTCTCTCGCCGACCACATTTGAAAAACCTGCTTTTTAAAGCAGGTTTTTTTTCGTCTGTAGTAAAAGAGGATGAGAACCTCCGAAGGAGGTTTGAGCCGAGCGAAGCGAGACCACGTTGCTTTAGCAACGGCCCGCAGGGCAAGCATCGAAGATGCGTGTCATCCTCTCTCGCCGACCACATTTGAAAAACCTGCTTTTTAAAGCAGGTTTTTTTTCGTCTGTAAAAAGCCCGCGGCCTTCTGGTTGCGGGCTTTTTGCTTTGTGGCGTGTATGAGGGAGACTAAGGGAATTCTTCCGCCGCTACCTTCCCTGACGCCTCGCAAAGTGCCTGCCAGTTGTCTGGCGGTTCACCGCTTTTCAACATCTTGCGAAACATCCGGTATGCGTCTGTTTTGCTTTCGTAGGCGCGTAATTCTTTATCATCATTCACCCAGGCGTAAATAATGATCCGGCTTTTCAGGTTGTAGCGGAAAAACAAACGGTACTGCTGGAAGAATTTTGCCCTGAACCAGTGTGAGAATTCCCCGCCTAACGTATCGCCCTGACCGAATTCAACACGCGCCGGATCCTGCGGGATAACGTCAAACATCAGCTTATTGATCGCAGCCAGCCGTTTGGTGGCGTTCTTACTTTTATAGCCCGCCGGATCTTTGCGGCGCAGTAAAACAACCTGATCAGTGAGTGCCTGTATTTGTTGCAGGATCAGAGGATGAGCGAGAAGGGTCCATCCGTTAATCTCCATGGCCTGATTGTGCATAATCCTTTACTCGTCATCGTCAGAAAGCGGGCTCTCAAGATCGATAGCCATCCCGGCGGTCAGTACATTGATTTTTTCATGCAGGGATAATGTTACCGGCTGCATATTTTCCGGGTTATTGAGCATATCTTTTGCCACAAAACCGAGAAAGGCACTGATAACAGGGTCTTCCGCTTCTTCGAGTTGCCTCGAAATAACCACCTGCCCGTCTGGCAAAATCTTGTACTGGATCCGATCATTTTCGGTGAGATTTAATGCCTTACGGATAGTGGCCGGAATGGTGGTCTGGAAGCGGCGGGTGACTTTGGATTCGGCTTCGAATTTTATTCCCCATAGTGCCGAGGCTGACATAATGAGACTCCATAATGATGCTTATTTGAGCAATTTTGTCAGCGTAATGCATTTGCATTGCCAATGCAAATGCATTGCTTTTTACTTCATCATCTTCAAATCGCCTTTGCGGTGATTTTTATGATCCTGATAGAAATTCTCATGCGAATCCAGGCTCAGAAGATACAGTTCAATTTTCTCTTCACGCCAGCAATAACCCAGCAAAGCCTGCTGCTTTTCCAGCGGAAATTTATGCACCCTCAGGTAACTGAGATCGCCTTTCTTAAGTTCCCCGAGCCGCGGGTCATCCTGTATGCGTTCAATTTCATCTTCGACGATAATTTGCTGTGATAAAGGCAATCGTCCAAAAGCTTTGGTAAAGCGATGAGATTCAAATGTATCAATCCTTTGACCGCTCAGTCCTTCTGACATAGCGCGTTACCTTGTTGTTATCTGTCTCGCTTTTGGCCAATAACGTTTCCACAATAAACCGGTACGTCAGATCAGGGTTATCCTCGGCGATCCTGCCGATTTTTGCCCAGTGTTCGATCTGCTTGGGAATGCTCCGGTGGGAGGCTTCCGCATGTATTTTTACATCATTCACAAAATCATCATCTAAGCGAATACTGGTTGCCATGGTTTACCTCTGGTCGTTTTCTATACCCGATAGCAGGGTGCGCCATAAAATTGCGTAATGCAACAAATTGTCGCGAACAACCATTCCGTTTTTTCTTCCCTGAGCCGCGAGAATAGGCGTTGTCACATACGTAAGAAAGGGGCATTTTCGCGGGATTTTCATTCCTGCGAGGCATCACGTAAAAATGTCCGGCACGCCATTTTTCTTGCACTCAACCCTGCGCACCGTCCCGCAAAGATTCACCCAACAACGGGCCTAAAAAACCTAAATCCTCCTGCTCCTCAAGCCGGTTGAGCTGACGAAAAAGGTCGCTGGCATTGCTCATCGTGGTGCAACAATCAGTGAATTTTCGCCGTCTGTCGGCGTCACTGAACGGCTCGCTGTTGCTGCCTTTCGCCAGTTTGCGGCCTGCCTGTAACGTGCGGCCATCGCGCAGGGTAAGTGTCACTTCATGTGCCAGGCGATCGCCCGGCGGTGTTTCTGCCTCCTGTTCCGGCGTATAGCAGCGCAGGGATATGCGCGCCAGACGTGCCGGTTCAGTGAGTTCTGCGACCCGCGCTGGCGTGAAATCAGCGACGCTCAGCGAGCCGTTGCGCAGCCAGGTATCGACGCAGTATTGCATAGAAAAGCGCGCCTGCATTTCATTGACCGGCAGCGGATACGCCAGATTGCGCAGATTGGCGATGCCAACCAGCGTATCAACGGTCAGCACGTCATCATCACTGAAATCATGCTGCGCACGCAGGTCGTCCAGGGCGTCGATAATCATGTGCGTCGAGCCGCAGCACGGGTGACGTTTGGGCATCACGCCGGTGGTTTCTATGACGTGAAAATGGGTGCCCAAAATAGCCGGAATATTCCAGCCCGGCGGCGTCAGGCCGCCAAACATTTCCAGAAAGCCCTGCGGCGCGTCCAGAATATCAATGCGTCCCTGCATGTGTTGTCGGGCAAAATTCGCCGCGTCAACTGCATTACGGGCAGCCCATCCTGCGTGCAGCGGTTTGATCGGCGTGCCGAACTGACCTTTGGTGCCGGAGGCAAAACTGACGGCATTGCTTAACGCTCTGGCGATACCTGCCTGATCTAATCCCATCAGCCAGGCGACACCTGCCGCACTGCCGATGCAGCCGACGGTCGAGGTGCCGTGCCAGCCTGCGGTGTAATGTGATGGCGAGACGCCGGAACCGACAAACGCCTGCGCCTGCAAACCGATCAGATAGGCTTTCACCAGTTGTTCACCACTGGCATGGATATCATCAGCGACCGCCAGTAATGCAGGTACCAGAACGGCGGAGGCATGGCTCATGCCTGGCGCAAAATTATCGTCGTAATCGATGGCGTGCGCAGCCGTACCGTTGACCATCGCGGCGATGGCCGCAGGTGCGCGTCCGCCACCGGCTAAACGGCAACGGGCTTGCGGGGTAAAATAGCTTTCACTGGCGGCACGCACGGCACGACTGGAGAAATCATCCTGTCCGGCGTACAGGCAGGCCAGCGTATCGGTGATCGCTTCCCGGGCTTTGCGGCGCGCGGTGGTGCTGAAATCAGGCTGGCTGCAACACCAGCGGGCAATGGCTTCAATCACATTCATGATGTTTCCTTCAACGGCTTCAGTGGCGGCTGGCAGCAAGAAATTGTTGGGTATACGGCTCGCGGGCCGCGCCGCTGCGGATTTCGGCGGCGGTCAGTTCTTCCAGCAGTTTTCCCTGATGCATGATGGCGACGCGGTCGCACAGGTGCGCGACCACCGCCAGATCATGCGTCACCATCAGGTAAGTCAGGTTGCGTTCGCGGCGCAGTTTTTTCAGCAGATTGAGGATTTCCGCCTGCACTGACACGTCCAGTGCGGATGTAGGTTCGTCGAGCAGCAGCACCTGCGGTTCAATGATCAGCGCCCGTGCCAGCGCCACGCGCTGACGCTGGCCGCCGGAAAGCTGATGCGGATAGCGGTAACGAAAGGCATCGCTCAGGCCAAGCGCATTCAGCACGTCGCTGATGCGTGCTTCCCGCCGGTCCATGCCGTGGATCACCAGCGGTTCCAGCAGCGTGTGGTAGACCATTTTGCGCGGATGCAGCGAGGCATACGGATCCTGAAACACCATCTGCACCTGCCGGTAATAGTCTTTATCGCGCACCGGATGTTGTTCGCGGTTCTGATACAAAATCGCGCCGCTGTAACGGGTGTTCTGGCCGGTCAGCGTGCGCAGAATGGTCGATTTTCCGCAGCCGGACTCGCCAATCAGCCCGTAACTTTCGCCTCTGGCGATGTGCATTGTGACGCTATCGACCACGGTTTTGCTGTGAGTGCCTTTGCCGAAAGCGATGCTCAGATCGACGGTTTCGAGCATCCGGTCAGCGGTCAGCGGCGGCTTGGGATTCATGAAAGTGGTCATCAGCAGGCTTCTCCGTAGCGGTATACCGGGCCGGTCAGCCACGCCGGGTCGCGTGCAGGAATAGCGAGCATGTCCACCGGATGCTGTAAATCCGGCTGACTGGCGAGCAGGGCGCGGGTGTAAGGATGTCTGGCGTTATGCAGTTGATCTGCCGAAATTTCTTCGAGAATACGTCCGGCGTACATCACCAGTGCGCGGTCGCAGAAACTCGACACCAGCCCGAGATCGTGGGTAATAAACAGCAGGCCGGTTTTGCGCCGTGCCAGCAACGCGTCCAGTACGCTCAGCACCTGCTGACGCACCGTGACGTCCAGCGCCGACGTGGGTTCGTCGGCGATAATCAGATCGGGTTCAGGGATCAGCATCATGGCGATCATGATGCGCTGCCCCATGCCGCCGGAAATCTCGTGCGGATACAGGTCAAACACCCGTTCCGGATCGCGGATATTCACCGCTTCCAGCATCGCCAGTGCTTTCACGCGGGCTTCTTTTTCACTGACATGAAAGTGAATGCGGTATGCCTCATTAATCTGATGACCGACGCGCATCAGCGGATTCAGCGAGAATTTCGGGTCCTGCATAATCATGGAAATCCGTTTGCCGCGGATTTTGCGCATCTGGCGCTCGCCGGTACTGAGCAGGTCGATATCGCCAAACTGCATGCGGTCGGCGCTGACGCTGGCACCCTGCGGCGTCAGTTTCAGCAGCGACCGGCCGGTGAGCGATTTACCGGAACCGGATTCGCCGACAATCGCCACTTTTTCACGGCCAACTGTGAAGGAGATACCGCGCACCGCGTGGTTTTCCTGCCGGTGGCCTTTGAACGTAATGTTCAGGTTTTGCACATCAAGCAATGTTTCAGTCATGGCGCAGATCCAGTACGTCGCGCAGGCCGTCACCGAACAGGTTGAACGCCAGGCTGGTGAAAAGAATCGACAGGCCGGGAATGGCGGCAATCGTCCAGTGAGTCATCATGAACTGGCGGCCGGAAGAGAGCATCGCGCCCCATTCCGGACTGGGTGCCTGTGCCCCGAGGCCGAGAAATCCGAGGCCGGAGGCGGTCAGGATAATCCCCGCCATATTCAGCGTCAGGCGCACCACCACCGAAGGCAGACACATCGGAATGATGTGGCGCAGGATGATGCGCATCTGCGACGCACCCTGCAAACGCACGGCGGCGACGTAATCCATTTTGCGGATAGACAAGGCTTCGGCGCGTGCCAGACGGGCAATCGGCGGCCAGGCGGAAAGTGAAATCGCGATAATCGCATTCTCGATACCCGGGCCGAGTGCGGCGACAAATCCCAGCGCCAGAATCAGACTCGGGAACGCCAGAAAGATATCGACGATGCGCATCAGAATGGTGTCCGTCCAGCCGCCAACGGTGCCCGCCAGCGTGCCGACCAGTAATCCGAGCGGACCGACAATCAGCGCCGTCAGGCCGGTGATGTAGAGCGTGATACGCGCGCCATAAATCAGGCGGCTGTAAATATCGCGCCCGAGTTCGTCGGTCCCCAGCCAGTATTCGCGGCTCACCGGCGCCAGACGCAGTTGCAGGTTTTGCGCGTAAATATCGTGTGTCGCCAGCCACGGCGCGAAAATCGCCACTGTGACGATAAACAGGATGACGATCAGCCCGAACAGCGCCGAAGTATTACGGCGAAAGCGCCGCCACTGATTCAGGCTTTGCTGCGCGCGCGCCTGCCACGGTGTGGCCGGAACCGGCGCGTCGAGCCATGCCCGCAGGGAAAACGCCGGGCGCGCCGTGAGATGAGGTTTAGCGGAGTCGGTCATGATTGCTCCTGACGGGTTCGCGGATCAAAGATGCGGTAAAGCAGGTCGCAGATAAGGTTCAGCGCCACAAAAATCACGCCGATCAGTAACGAGCAACCCACCACGGCGTTCATGTCGCCCGCCAGCATGGCGTTGGTGAGATAGCGGCCAAAACCCGGCCAGGCGAATACCGTTTCGGTCAGCACCGCGCCTTCGAGTAAAAAGGCGTAAGAAAGCGCGACGACCGTCACCACCTGCACTGCCACATTACGAAAGGCGTGGATCCACACACTGCGTGCCCATGACAACCCTTTCACCCGGGCGGTGATCACATATTCCTGTCCGAGTTGTTCAATCATAAAGCTGCGGGTCATGCGGCTGATGTACGACAGCCCGCTGAGGCCAAGAATCGATGCCGGTAAAATCAGGTGGCTGAAAACGTTGCGAAACGCCTCCCAGTTTCCGGTCAGTGCGGTGTCGATGAGATAAAATCCGGTGACTTTCTGCACGTCGAATTCATACATAAAGTCGATACGCCCCGGCCCGCCGATCCAGCCGAGTCCGGCGTAAAACAATACCAGCCCCATCAGACCCAGCCAGAAATTCGGCGCAGAATGGCCGAGCAGGCCGATAAAGCGGATGCAGTGATCAAACCAGGTATTGCGGTACATTGCCGATAACACGCCTGCCGGAATGCCCAGACAGGTGGCGATCAGTGCCGCCAGCGTCGCCAGTTCCAGCGTGGCCGGAAACACGCGGGCAATGTCGGTGGTGACCGGATTGCCGGTAGTCAGTGCGTTACCGAAATCCAGCATCGCGACGTTTTTCAGGTAGATCAGAAACTGTTCCCACAGCGGTTTGTCCAGCCCGAGCAGGTGATACATCTTCTGATAGGCTTCCTGACTGGCGTTATCGCCGAGCACTGATACCACCGGGTCAATCGGCAGCAAGCGCCCGATAAAAAAGGTCAGCGCCGCCAGCCCCAGTAACGTGCAGAACACGGAAAACAGCAATTTACTCAGCCGGGCGGCGCTTTCGCGCAGCCGCAGCCAGAGAGGTTCAGCATGCGCTATGCCTGCTGTGGTCGGATCGAGGTGCGACATCGGGCGCTCCTTGGTTTTTTATGGAAGGCTTATTTGGATGCCAGTGCGTAATAAACGCGGAAGCCGTTCCACGTCCAGTCTTTGACCTGTCTGGTCAGCCCGGCGGTGTTGTACATCTGGAACATGATCGCCATCGGGCCTTGCTGCATCTGCTCTTCCTGCAAGGTGTGATAGAGGGCAATACGTTTTTGCTCATCGGGTTCGAGCAGCGCTTCGGTGACTTTTTTATTCATCGCCGGATCGAAATACGAAGCACGCCAGCTCGGATACTGGGTTTTCTTGGCTTCTTTGCTGTTGTCCGGGTTGTAGACCAGACGCGAGGCGTTACCGTGCGCATCCGGCACCGAGGTCTGCCATGCCATCATGGCGCTCTGGAATTCACGCCCGCGCACGCGGCTGAATAACTGGGCATTGGCCATGCTTTCGATGGAGAGTTTTACGCCGATTTTCGAGGCATTTTCCTGCGTGCTCTGGGCGATAGGCGCCGAGTGCGGCAGGGTGCCGATGATCAGTTTGGCGGAGAATCCGTCGGGATAACCGGCTTCGGTCAGCAACTGTTTGGCTTTCGCCAGATCCAGTTTGAACGGCTGTCCGGCATCTTTATCCAGCGCACCAAAGGCGCCGAGCTGGGCGAAACTGGCGCGCGGTACACCGAGATACGGCATCACGGTGGAAGCCAGCCCCTGATAATCAATCAGATAACGCATCGCGAGGCGCACTTTCGGGTTTTTGAAAATCGGGTCTTCGCTGTTAAAGGTCCAGAAGAACAATTGCGGCTTGAGGACTTTCTCCACCTTCACCTGACCGCCTTTGTCCAGATCACGTAAATCGTCCGGCGCCAGGTCACGGGCGATATCCACATCACCCTGCGTCAGCAACAGGCGCTGCGTACCGGTTTCCGCAACGTGGCGGATCAGGATGCGTTGCAGTTTCGGTTTCTCGCCCCAGTAATCTTTATTCGCCTGCAACACCACGCCTTCACCGGCATTCCAGCGCATCAGCTGATAGGCACCGACGCAGGCAGTGTGCGTGGTCAGGTATTTGTTGCCCATGTCGTCGCCAACGGCATTTTTCTCCACCAGCGCCTGATCCAGCGTGGTCGACACGTTATTGGCGGCGATAGCCTGTAAGACCAGATTGGTCGGGTACGGCTGGTCGAATTTCATCACCAGCGTGTCGTCGTCGGGCGCGGTAATGCGTTCTTTGACGTTATCTTTGGTAAAGCCATATTCAGTCAGGGTGGCGGAATTGCCGAAACCGAGCAGCACCACGCGCTGCAACGACCAGGCGACGTCTTTCGCTGTGGCTTTATTGCCGGACGGGAACGTCATGCCGGTATTGAGATGGAAGGTGATTTGTTTGCGATCAGGCGAGATATCCCAGCTTTTTGCCAGGCGCGGAATAACGTGGGATTCGTCTTTCGGATCGAAATCCACCAGCGTGTCGCAGGTGTTTTTGATGATTTCATTAGTGACCACTTCGCCGATCTGCGCCGGGTCAAAGGTGCTGATTGCGTCAATATTCCATGCCATCACCAGCGAATCCGCAGGCGTCGCGGACTGTGCAGCCGTACTTCCCCATGTGAGACCAATCATTGTGGCGAGGATTTTTGTTCTGGTGTTGAGCATAAATCGGGTTCCTTTGATTAAAAAAAAACGAGCGTAAAATAGTGAATCTCTGTCAGCCCCTTTCGCAGAAAGAGAAGGCGTATTCGGTCAACTCCCTCCCCTGCGAAGGGGAGGGTTGGGGTGGGGTATTAATGGCGTCGCCGGAGTTGCCTGCTAAACCCCCTCCCGGCCTCCCCCTTCGCAGGGGGAGGAGCAGACCCACTCCCTGTCATCAGAGAGGGTGCTTCAAACTTTTATTCAGGACGTGGCTGAACCGGTGGTTTCACTTCCGGCGGGATCGGGCACACATAAGGGGTTTCAGCGGTCAGTTCCTGATGCGCCTGTTTGGCGGCTGTCATCAGTGCGCTGTCGGTCAGGGTGTCGATGGCGGTGGCGGCCATGATTTTGGCGACGTAAGCCAGCCCTTTATGTGCGGCAGGCATTTTCCCCTGCGCAGTGAGCTGCCACGAGTGACCCGGTGTCCCGATGGCGTAAGTCGGGACATGCGCCTGCACGGTCGGCATTTTCCAACTGATATCACCGACGTCCGTTGAACCCAGCATCAGTTCGCCGGAGGTTTCCAGCGGGACAATGAATTCGCATAACGGTGAGGCGTCCTGCGGTTTTTTGAGGCCGATGCGGCGGTAGGCGCTTTGCAAATCCTGCGGGCTGAGCGTGGCCTGAATTTCAGCGGCAAAGGCTTTGTCAGCCGCGTCGAATTCCAGCGGACCGAGCAGTTCGAAGTTACGCTGCATGGCTTCTTCCAGCGGGCGGTTGCCCAGCAGGTTGGCCACGGCGCTCATGATGCTGATATCGACGGTGGTTTCGGTCATCAGCGCCGCGCCCTGTGCGACTTTTTTCACGCGCTCGTTGAGTTCAAACATGGCATGTACGTCGCGTGAACGGATGGCATAACGCACGGCGGCACGCGCCTGCACCACGTTCGGCGCGATGCCGCCGGAATCGAGCATCGCATAGTGAATGCGGGAATCCTGCGGTACGTGTTCGCGCAGGTAGTTAACGCCGACGTTCATCAGTTCAACGGCGTCCAGCGCACTGCGTCCAAGATGCGGCGAGGCGGCGGCGTGCGAGGAGCGGCCATGGAAGACGAAATCCATGCGGGTATTGGCCAGCGATTCGGCGCGGGCAACTTCAGTAAAGGCATTCGGGTGCCAGGTGATGGCGATATCCACGCCGTCAAACGCCCCGGCGCGCGCCATAAAGGATTTGGCGGCGCCCCCTTCTTCCGCCGGACAGCCGTAATAGCGCACGCGCCCCGGCGTGCCGGTTTGTGCCAGCCAGTCTTTCAGCGCCGTAGCTGCCAGCATGGCGGCAGAACCCAGCAGATTGTGCCCGCAGCCATGCCCCTGACCGTTGCCCGGCAGCGGCTCAGGACGGGCAATCCCGGCCACCTGACTCAGCCCCGGCAGCGCATCGTATTCGCCGAGAATCGCAATGATCGGGCCGCCTTCACCGGCTTCGCCCATCACGGCCGTCGGAATGTCGGCGACATTTTCAGTGACGCGAAAACCCTGTTCTTTCAGCATCGCCGTGTGTTCGGCAACGGAACGGTATTCGGTATAGCAAATTTCCGGCATACCCCAGACGCGATCGCTCAGGGCGGTGAACAGGGCTTTTTTGGTGTCGACCAGGCTCCAGACGGTTTCTTTATTCTGCGCAGATGCGTTATTCAACGGAGACTCCTTGTGCCAGTGGCTACGGTTTTATGAGGTCAGTGTGTCGGAGGAACCTGTTCAGAATGTGTGCAGAAAAGGCAAAGATCCAATGAGTCTTTCAGCTGACCCATTCCAAAACCGCATAGATATTTTGAGATATGCGAAAACAGAATAGTCAGCGTGACTCTCTGAATAGAAAGGAGAAATTACAGGTCGCGGGGAGCTTCCCGCAGGCTGGCAGGCGTGGAGCAGAACATGTTTTGCCGCCTGAAAACGTCAGGCGACGGCGCGGGTCTGATGCAGCAGGCTGGCTTTATTCCACAGACGTTCGGCCTGCGGGGTACGGAATTTTTCCAGCCGGTAAAGACGGATGCTGGCCTGAATATCCCAGCTTCGTTCTCCGGCGCGGATAAGCGAGCCGTTCGCCAGTTCCTCGCAGATCAGGCTGGTGGGCAACCACGACACGCCGCAGCCGGAAATGGTCATCGCTTTCAGGCCGCTGCACATCGGATTTTCATACACCGGCTTCAGCGGCAGCGGGCGCGACGCAAACAGGGCACTCAGCGCGTGGGCAAAAAAGGACCGATTGCCGTAACTGAGATAAGGAAGCTGGACGCGGGTGCCGCCAAAGGGGCTCAGCGGGAACAGGGGCTTGCCGTCATCGTCTGGTGCACAAACGGCCAGCGCATTCTCTTTTCCCAGTTCAATATAGGGAAAGCGTTCGAGCTGTTTCATCAGCGGGACGGAATCATGGGCGTAGGTCAGCAGAAAATCCGTTTCGCCATCCAGCAGCAGGGAAATATTGCCGCTGAATGACGGCTGCTGATCGCACAAACGAATGTAGCCGTACTGATGCGACGGGTCGATCTGGTTGATCCAGTCGGGGAAAAAGGTCAGGGAGAGCGTATTGAGCGCGGCAAAATGCACGATGGCGTGCTTCTGCGCATGGCGCTCACGCAGGTCGCTGCGCAGTTGTGTCATGGAAAACACCAGATCTGCCGCAGTATGCAGGAAGTCCTGGCCTTCCGGCGTCAGGCGTATCGGGTAGGTTTTGCGGTCAAAAAGCGGCACGCCAAGCCATTCTTCCAGTTGCTTAATTCGTCGGCTCAGCGCGGACTGGGTGATGTTTCTTTCACTGGCGGCTCGCGTAAAGCTATAGCACTGAGACACACTGAGAAAATCTTCAAACCACTTCAGTTCCATCAGAAAACCTCTGGCGGGTAATAAGCCCGTAATAACAAGCAATAAATGCGCCAGAGTTTAAAAACTGCTTAACATATTGGTTTCAATCCATGTCTGCCCGCAACCCGGCTTATGCCGGAAAAACAGACAACATCAGTACGCTAAATCACCTGCACCACCAGCGTGCAATTGCGCTATTTTGGGGTATTTTGCGGGTGCTAGTGCAAACGCTTTCGCTGATGACTCGACGCCGTTTGCTGCACTTGTCAGCATTTTCCGCTGGTTTCCACCCCTATCTCAAAAATAACCGTTCATATATTCATCATTTAGCCAGAAATTTTTAGGGATTTAAAATGGGCGAAACCCCCAGGAATGTTCTTTTACAAAGGGGATTGTCTGGTTATTCACTGCGCAAACTGAACATTCATCCTGATTTGGTTAACAAAATGTTTTTTTATGTTTGTTTGTTGTAACTCACAGTCTGTGTAAATGCCTGATGGTTATATTGACGTCAAGGAAAGGAGTTGCCAAATTGATAGCCCCAAGGAAGACCAGTGATTATTTCCGGTAAGATTTTGTAAAGACAGCTTTACAGATCGAAGGAAAAAAATGGCAGTTCACCATGCTCTGGTTGGACTTATTGCAGCACACGAGCAAACACAGTCACCCGCAAATAAAAATAAAGGGTGACGTGAGCTGTATACACAACACACACATCCACATCACCATTAATCGATGGAGCAGAAGCGATGACAATCTCTTTAGGTAAGTCGGGGCTACTGAAATTCAGTATGGGCCTGATTGCGCTGACCGTTGCGGCCAGTGTCCAGGCAAAAACGTTAGTGTATTGCTCTGAAGGTTCACCTGAAGGCTTCAACCCTCAGTTGTTCACCTCTGGCACCACGTATGACGCAAGCTCCGTGCCTATCTACAACCGTCTGGTTGAGTTCAAGATCGGGACCACTGAAATCCAGCCGGGTCTGGCTGAGAAGTGGGACGTGTCTGCTGATGGCAAAACCTACACTTTCCATCTGCGCAAAGGCGTGAAGTGGCAGGACAACAAGGAATTCAAACCGACCCGTGATTTCAATGCGGACGACGTCGTGTATTCCTTCGAACGTCAGCTGGACAAAAATAACCCATACCACGGCGTTTCCGGCGGCAGCTACGAATACTTCGAAGGCATGGGCATGGGCGATCTGATCAACAAGATCGTGAAAGTGGACGACAACACCGTGCAGTTCGTGCTGAACCGCCCGGAGTCTCCGTTCCTGGCTGACCTCGCGATGGACTTCGCTTCTATCCTGTCTGCGGAATACGCTGACAACATGCTGAAAGCGAAAACCCCTGAGAAAGTCGACCTGGATCCGATCGGTACCGGTCCGTTCCAGCTTCTGCAATACCAGAAAGATTCACGCATTCTCTACAAAGCTTTCCCGGGCTACTGGGGCACCAAGCCGCAGATCGACCGTTTAGTCTTCTCCATCACGCCTGACGCTTCCGTGCGTTACGCGAAACTGCAGAAAAACGAATGCCAGGTGATGCCATACCCGAACCCGGCTGACATCGCGGCGATGAAGAAAGATAAATCCATCAACCTGATGCAACAGCCTGGCCTGAACGTGGGTTATCTGTCCTTCAACGTTGAGAAGAAACCACTGGATGAAGTGAAAGTGCGTCAGGCACTGACCATGGCTGTGAACAAAAAAGCCATCATCGATGCGGTTTATCAGGGTGCTGGCCAGCCGGCTAAAAACCTGATCCCACCAACCATGTGGGGCTATAACAAAGACGTTGTGGATTACGAATACAATCCTGAGAAAGCCAAAGAGCTGCTGAAAGAAGCCGGTCACGCAGACGGTTTCGCTATCGACCTGTGGGCGATGCCGGTACAGCGTCCGTACAACCCGAACGCACGCCGTATGGCTGAAATGATCCAGGCTGACTGGGCAAAAATTGGCGTGAAAGCCAACATCGTGACTTACGAGTGGGGCGAATACCTCAAGCGTGCTAAGAACGGTGAGCACCAGTCTGTGATGATGGGCTGGACCGGCGACAATGGGGACCCGGATAACTTCTTCGCCACCCTGTTCAGCTGTGCAGCGGCGAAAGACGGTTCCAACTACTCCCGCTGGTGTTACAAGCCGTTTGAAGATCTGATCCAGCCAGCCCGTGCTGAATCTGATCACGCCAAACGTGCCGCGCTGTATCAGCAGGCTCAGGTTGTGATGCATGACCAGGCACCTGCGCTGATCATCGCTCACTCCACCGTATACGAACCTGTTCGCAAAGAAGTCAAAGGGTATGTCGTCGATCCGCTCGGCAAACACCACTTCGAAAACGTCTCAATGGAGTGATCGCTTACTGAATAACCCGGGAGCTGCGTTGTGTGGTGCTCGCAATCTTCGCCTGCCTGAAGGTATGTCTTGATTGCTGTGCTCCTCCGCCTTGCTCGCGGGCCATTCAGTACAGCCTTGATTCTCAAGAAAGAAATGTGAGCCACAATAAGCCCGGCGAGCTACGGTTCGCCGGGCATTTTATACAGAGAGTACGGGATATGTTGCAGTTCATACTCCGACGTCTGGGGTTAGTTATCCCAACGTTTATCGGCATTACTTTGCTGACTTTTGCCTTCGTACACATGATACCAGGCGACCCGGTCACCATCATGGCAGGCGAACGCGGTGTTTCCCCCGAACGTCACGCCCAGCTGATGGCAGATATGGGGCTCGACAAGCCTCTTTACCAACAATATTTCCACTACGTGAACGGTGTGCTGCATGGCGACCTGGGCACGTCCTTAAAAAGCCGCACCCCTGTCTGGCAGGAATTCGTACCGCGCTTCAAAGCAACACTGGAACTGGGCATCTGCGCGATGATCTTCGCGATCATTGTCGGTATTCCGGTGGGTGTGCTGGCGGCGGTAAAGCGGGGATCGATATTCGACCACACGGCTGTGGGGATCTCGCTGACCGGCTATTCGATGCCGATATTCTGGTGGGGGATCATGCTGGTGATGCTGGTCTCGGTGCAGCTTAATCTGACGCCCGTATCGGGGCGAATAAGCGATACCGTCTTCCTGGATGACAGCCTGCCGCTGACCGGCTTTATGCTGATCGACACGCTGTTCTGGGGCGAACCGGGTGATTTCGTGGATGCCGTGATGCACATGATTTTACCGGCCATCGTACTGGGCACCATTCCGCTGGCGGTGATTGTGCGTATGACCCGTTCTTCCATGCTGGAAGTGCTGGGCGAAGATTACATCCGTACCGCGCGTGCCAAAGGCGTCAGCCGTATGCGGGTGATCGTCATCCACGCGCTGCGCAATGCGCTGTTGCCGGTGGTGACCATCATTGGTTTGCAGGTCGGTACGCTGCTCGGCGGTGCCATCCTGACCGAAACCATCTTCTCCTGGCCGGGACTCGGCCGGTGGCTGATCGACGCACTCCAGCGCCGCGACTATCCGGTCGTGCAGGGCGGGGTGTTGCTGGTCGCTACTCTGATCATCGTGGTTAACCTGCTGGTAGATGTGCTCTACGGCGTGGTCAACCCGCGTATTCGCCACAAGAAATAAGGGGCGCACAATGTCTCAAACCACTGAGCCGGTCGCTAACGAGTTAGTGACGGCTGCGCCAGTGCCGATGCCGCCTTTGCGCGAATTCTGGCATTACTTCAAGCGTAACAAAGGGGCCGTTGTCGGCCTGGCTTACATCATTATCATGCTGGTCATTGCGATTGGCGCGAACGTGATTGCACCACATCTGCCTGCCGAACAGTTCCGTGACGCGCTGCTGCGTCCGCCGGTCTGGATGGAAGGCGGGAGCTGGAAATTCCTGCTGGGCACCGACGACGTCGGCCGCGATATTCTGTCGCGTCTGATGTACGGCGCGCGTTTATCGCTGCTGGTCGGTTGCCTGGTTGTCGTACTGTCGCTGATCCTCGGCGTGGTGTTCGGTCTGTTTGCCGGTTACTACGGCGGTGTGGTTGACGCCATCATCATGCGTGTGGTCGATATCATGCTGGCCCTGCCAAGCCTGTTGCTGGCACTGGTGCTGGTGGCGATTTTTGGCCCATCGATTGTTAACGCCTCGCTGGCGCTGACCTTCGTCGCCTTACCGCACTATGTCCGTTTAACCCGTGCTGCGGTGCTGGTGGAAGTGAACCGCGACTATGTGACCGCTTCGCGCGTGGCCGGTGCCGGTTCTGCCCGTCAGATGTTCATCAATATTTTACCTAACTGCTTAGCGCCGCTGATCGTTCAGGCATCGCTCGGCTTCTCCAACGCCATCCTTGATATGGCAGCGTTGGGCTTCCTCGGTATGGGCGCACAGCCGCCAACGCCGGAGTGGGGCACCATGCTGTCGGACGTCTTACAGTTTGCTCAAAGTGCCTGGTGGGTCGTGACCTTCCCCGGCGTGATCATTCTGCTGACGGTGCTGGCATTTAACCTGATGGGTGATGGCCTGCGTGATGCCCTCGACCCTAAACTTAAGCAGTAAGGGGTTGGAGATGGAAACAACATTAACGAATGATGTTCAGGTCGGCAAAACGTTGCTGACCGTGGATAAACTCTCCGTTCACTTTGGTGACGAAGGGACGCCGTTCCGCGCCGTAGACCGTATCAGTTACAGCGTGAAGCAGGGCGAAGTGGTCGGGATTGTCGGTGAATCCGGCTCCGGTAAATCGGTCAGTTCACTGGCGCTGATGGGGCTGATCGACTTCCCCGGTAAAGTGATGGCTGAAAAACTCGAGTTTGGTGGCCGTAATCTGCAGGGCATCAGCGAAAAAGAACGCCGCCAGATTGTCGGTGCCGAAGTCGCGATGATTTTCCAGGATCCGATGACCAGCCTGAACCCGTGTTACACCGTCGGTTTCCAGATTATGGAAGCCATCAAGGTGCATCAGGGCGGCAACAAAAAGACCCGTCGTCAGCGAACCATCGATTTGCTGAATCTGGTCGGTATTCCGGATCCGGCTTCGCGTCTCGACGTCTATCCGCATCAGCTTTCCGGCGGGATGAGTCAGCGCGTGATGATCGCAATGGCGATTGCCTGTCGCCCGAAATTACTGATCGCCGATGAGCCAACTACCGCGCTCGACGTGACCATTCAGGCGCAGATTATTGAACTGCTGCTCGATCTGCAACAACGCGAAAACATGGCGCTGATGCTGATCACCCATGACCTGGCACTGGTGGCCGAAGCCGCGCAGCACATTATTGTGATGTATGCCGGACAGGTAGTGGAATCGGCAAAAGCCACGGAAATCTTCCGTGCGCCACGCCATCCGTATACGCAGGCGCTGCTGCGCTCACTGCCGGAATTCGCCGCAGATAAAGCGCGTCTGCAATCCTTGCCGGGTGTGGTGCCGGGTAAATATGACCGTCCTAACGGCTGTCTGCTGAATCCGCGTTGCCCGTATGCAACCGATCTTTGCCGTAAAGAAGAACCTGCGCTGCGTGACCTCGCGAACGGGCGTCAGTCGAAGTGCCATTATCCGCTGGATGATGCCGGGAGACCTACTTATGAGTCCTGATAACACCCAACCGCAGCCGCTGTTGCACGCGATTGACCTGAAAAAACATTACCCGGTGAAGAAGGGCATCTTCGGCCAGGAACGCACGGTGAAAGCGCTCGACGGCGTGTCGTTTACCCTCGAACGCGGTAAAACGCTGGCGGTGGTGGGGGAGTCCGGTTGTGGTAAATCCACGCTGGGCCGCCTGCTGACCATGATTGAAGTGCCGACCGGCGGTGAGCTGTATTACCGCGGGCAGGATTTGCTGAAACCTGATGCGACGGCGGAAAAGCTGCGCCGTCAGAAGATCCAAATCGTGTTCCAGAATCCTTACGGATCGCTCAACCCGCGTAAGAAAGTCGGGCAGATCCTCGAAGAACCTTTGCTGATCAACACCAAACTTAGCCGCGAAGAACGTCGCGAAAAAGCCCTGGCGATGATGGCGAAAGTCGGCCTGAAAACTGAGCATTACGACCGCTATCCGCACATGTTCTCCGGCGGCCAGCGTCAGCGTATTGCTATCGCCCGTGGTCTGATGCTGGATCCGGACGTGGTGATCGCTGATGAACCGGTCTCCGCGCTCGACGTTTCCGTGCGTGCGCAGGTACTGAACCTGATGATGGATTTGCAGCAGGATTTAGGGCTGTCGTACGTCTTCATCTCCCACGACTTGTCAGTGGTGGAACACATCGCTGACGAAGTGATGGTGATGTATCTGGGACGCTGCGTGGAGAAGGGGCCGAAAGACGCCATCTTCAGCAATCCGCGTCATCCGTACACACAGGCGCTGTTGTCCGCGACACCGCGTCTGAACCCGGACGAACGCCGTGAACGCATCAAACTGACCGGCGAGCTGCCAAGCCCGCTGAATCCGCCAGCCGGTTGCGCGTTCAACGCCCGCTGCCGCCGTGCGTTCGGCACCTGCAAACAGTTCCAGCCGCAGCTGAAACAGTACGGCGATCAGCTCGTCGCCTGCTTCGCTGTCGATCAGGATGAAACCGGTACGACGCAGACCGTTGCGTAATACCGGCTGAACAGCTGATATGAGAAAGCCCGCGAAAGCGGGCTTTTTTGTGTCTGTATTAAACGCCTTTACTCAGTGGATGTGCAGGCAGATATACACAGTGCTATATATTTGGTTATGGCGTACTATTTTTAATACACCCTTTCATCCCAAATGCTATACCCCGTCGTACCCGCAGTATGATGAGTTGCGATGATAGACTGGTAATTAAATGAGATCACTTCAAAAGATTGCGTGTCATGACCTGGAATATTCTCCGGGTCATAAGATGAAATATGGCATAGGGTCGCTTGGGTTAATCTGACAGTATAATATTTTTCTTGTTTCCCGGTATTGGAGGTTCTGTATTTATCCAGAATCACTTCCATTTCTTCATTGGTAGAAACACCAATCATCAGTAATGGTGATGATTTATCTATTGGTTTCTTAATAATCAATGGGTGATGATTAACGTTTTGTTCCCGACTAATATCATGATCAGCAGAGTAGACAAGTATCTGATCCTCATGACCTGCCTGATATCGGTTGCCAATAGAATCATAGGCTGAACAACCCGCTGAAATGAGCCCCTGATTCTTTCCTTTTATCGTTAAGTATAAGTTGTTAGCCATATTAAACATCCCATGTTTTCCTTTGATGTTCTATTCAAAACCTTTCTGTTGATCTCCGCAACAAAACATACGGCTCCGGACTTTCCCTGAAAATACCCCTTTCGTTTACTTTAACCGATAATAATACCCACCATGGTGCCGCGTAATGCATTAATTAACAGGGTGTTTTTTATTATTATCTGTGCCACGTAACCTGATATATGCTTTTGTGGTTCTTTCATAATTTTTAGAATTTTACAATTCAGATCAATATATTGTTATAAATTCGTATTAGTGTAAGGGTCAGGCATGATTACATGAGTGAATCATTACCGAAGTTTAATTTATTTTTATATGGATAGCTCTTATGCATTCTTGTTATGAATTGCTCATTGAGCTGCATGCTTTCATGAAAAAGGAATTTACATGTCGCCGATCAGATTACCCGCTGTTATTTACGCTACGCAACCAGGTCATAAGACTCGGGATGATTTGAATTATGGTGATATGACCGAGCACGAACTTAAGACCGTTTACGGTCTTGATGATGTATCAGCTAAAGTGAATCCCTATAATTTTACCCGGAAGAGCGAAATATCGCTTACTCCTTTCATGGATTACAGCGCGTTTAATTTCCCGACTTCCTCTGTTACTGACCCCTTCGACCATGATCCAGCTTTGTTCCGGCGTTTACACGACGAAATGTTGAATACCCTTAACCGGCAGCAATGTTCCGATATTCTGTTTGATGAAATGATGGCGTTGTCTAAGCCCTTTGCTTTATATGGTGCTTATAGCGAACTTATTGTGAAAATGATAAATCATTTACAAGGTAACAGTGGCACCGTTTTCAGGAATTATCTTTTGAATAAGGCATTGAAAGATCAGATTGACCATGATTTTTCTGCTAGTAGCAGTTTGAGAAGAATTAAATTTTTTCTGATTAAAAATATTGATTGGAAGGAAAAAGTATTACATGAAGAATCTAGATCGTTGTTAACCTCTGAGATAGGTTTCGGGAAAGTTCCAAAATTTAACAGAATGAAGGACAAAATTAATGGAATGGGAATTACAGTTCATGATACCTATGCCACTCAGATAACATTAAAGTCACTTTCTATCAATGATAGCGAATTCAAAGCATGTATTAATTATAAATCTCAGGATCATTTTGGTCTGGATAAAGATGATATCCTTAAAATGAAATTTCACTCTCTCCGATTTTTCAGGATTTGGTTTGTTTTGCAACGTTACGAAAAGTTTGCATTCCGACCTTTTGTGACTGAAATGGAAGCGGAAATTTGTCTGTCAGGAGGGAAACCATGAGAATGAAGAAGTTGATATTATGTGCTCTGTGTATTTTAATATCATCTTGCTTACTTTTTTTCAGAGAACCAGAAATTATATTTGTGCTAAATAAAGAAGGGGTAACCGATATAGTCGTTAAAAAATTCCCAATAACCAAAATTGGAAGAATATCGTGGTGGAAAGATAATAAGCTTGTTCTTAAAGATAAATACGGCATACCTAAGCGTGATAAAAATGGTGTGTACTTTATTGCGATTTGGGATGGAAGTGAGGGATTTAAAAAAACAGCTGAGGCTGATAATCCATCCTGGTATTCTTTCTCCGGAAATGATCTCTTCTGTTTCGATGAGATTAAGTCAGAAAATAGATGTGTGGAGCATATTATCCTGATGAAAATCATCAGGATAAAAGAGGGGGAAGTTGATTGCATTATAGACGGTGATTATATTAAGTAGTGAAAGGGATAAGCATCTTTTAGTAACGTGGCCCTTTAGTCCTTACTCTAACTGACTAAAATGGAAATGGAAATGGAAATGGATCTTCAGAAAAGCAGACACATGAAAAAAATCATACTCACCATCACCATTTTGGGTGTTCTAATAGCTACTTACTTAAATTTTTTTAGAAAACCTGAGGTTGTTTTAGTACATAATGTAAAAGAAATGACTGTAATAGTGGTAAAAGATTTTCCGTTTACGCAAACAGGTAGGCTCAGATGGTGGAAAGAAAATGAGAGAGTTGTAAAAGAAAAGTATCATATCCCAAAGCGTGCTGATGGCGGCGTTTACTATATCGCTATTCTGGATGTAAATCATGGGTTTAAAAAAGTATCAGAGGCGGATTATACATCGTGGTATTCACTGTCTAAAGATGATCTTTTCTGTTTCGATGAAATAAAATCAGAAAGAAGATGTATTGAAAAAAATGTTCTTATGGAGATAACGGTCGGACTAGATGGAAGTATAGGGTATATTTTTGAAGGAGGGTATGTTGATTAATGCGGCGTTTAGGTATACCTACACACCATCATACTTTAACTCTTTTCTTGAGTGATTTATTAAATGAAAATAGATATATCTGTCATTTTAAATTCAATGAAAAAGAAGGTAATTCTAGTCTCTGTTCTGTGTGTTGTAATATCAGCGTGCTTTTTTATATTTAGAAAAACAGAAATAATATTTGTACACCATGTCAAAGGGGATACGGACATTGTCGTCAGAAATTTCCCACTGACTCAGGTAGGTAAAATAATTTGGTGGGAAAATAATAAAGATAACCCTCTAATAAAAAATGAGATATCTGATGTTGATGAATACGGTAATTATTTTGTAGGGATAGAAGATATTGGTGTGGGTTTTATAAGAGTGTCAGAGGCAAGATTTTCATCATGGTATTCGTTTGCAAAGAATGATCTAATTTGCTTTGATGAAATAAAATCTGAAAGGAGATGCATAGTGAAAAATAATTTAATGATGATCCACAACAGTAGGGATAATAAAACAGACTACTATATAGACGGGGATTCAATAAAAAAATGATAAGGATATTTTTACGCCATTGTATTCAAGGGATTGGAAAATTAGTGATGAGCAAAAAAACATGACAGTGTGCGTTCTACTTGCAGTACTTTATCTGTTCCAATTTTCCACCAGAAATCCTGAAATTATTCATGTAGTTCAAAATGTAGCCACAATGGATATTGTGGTTAAACAACCTCCTCTGAGCCAGAAAGGTAAAATCATATGGTGGGAAGCTCACGAAGCGGCTATTGAAAAAAAATATGGATCCCCCAGGCGTGGTGAAAATGGTTTTTATTACGTCAGTATTTTAGATGGCGGAAATGGCTTCAAGAAATTATCAGAAAATAATTCAAATTGGTTTTCTTTTTCTCACAAAAATCTTTATTGTTTTGATGACATAAAATCAGAAGAAAGGTGTTTTGAGAATGAAATCCTAATGACGGTGATTTACGATGAAAGTAACAAAGTCTCATATTTAATAGATAATGATGAAATATTGAAAAAGTAAAGAAATGAATAATAAAAATTTATTTGGTGGCAATGATTTTAAGAAGAGCAAGATGCTTACCCTAATAGTGAAGCTTAATATCGAACCATGGTAACTCCAAAAAGAAAGCGATTAAATTCACGACAATGCATATCAGGAAAATGGACTTAATGGATATTATTCTCTTAGATAAGGCAGATGTTTCTTTTTCTGGAGGTATTGGATGAAACAAAAGTACGCCTTCATCATTATATTCATGATGATTTTATTCATTTACTTCTTTTTTATGAGAAAAACGAGAGTTATCTATGTTCATGAAGATGAATATAATACCGTTATCGTTGTTAGAAATTTCCCAATTACCCAATGGGGCAAAATCTTCTGGTGGGAAAATAACAAGGAATTTATTAAAGAAAAATATGGTGTCCCAAGAAATTATAATAAGGGTGATTACTCCATAGCTATATTGAATGAAAGTGATGGGTTTAAAAAGGACACTGAAGCTAATTTCTATTGGTTTAGCTTTGAACATACCGATCTCTATTGTTTTGATGAAATTAAGTCAGAAAAAAGATGTGTGGAAAAAAATATTTTAATGAATATTCAAAATGGAATGGATAAGAAAATATTCTATTATATAGACGGGAAGTTAATAGTAAAATGATAAGGATATTTTCGAAGATGGATCTGTTGATTAGCAATGCACCATTATTTTCTTCTTTGATGCGCTGAGATTTTTATCCTATCACCCTGACGTGATTTTTTGTCGGCATCCGTTGATAAGGAAATGCAATTTTGACAATGTAGATCAATAATTAATTTAATAGTCGTATTAATGTGGTGAGCAATCATCGCATGCGTTGATTTACCTCTGTAATTAACAATGTTTTTATATGGTTAGATTTTTTATATATGCGCTATGAATAACTATACCACTGCGTTCTTTTAGAGGAGATGACTATGTCTCAGATATCATTACCGTCCCTTATTTATTCGACTCCGCCCGGAAAGAAATCCCTGGATGATTTAAATTATGGTGACCTGACAGAGCAAGAACTCAAATCCATTTATGGTCTTGATGATGTATCATCGAAAGTGAACCCTTATAACTTTACTAAGAAAAGTGAAATATCGTTTACACCGTTCACGGATTACAGCGCGTTTAATCTTCCGTCTACCTCTATCATTAACCCGTTTGATCATGATCCTGCTTTGTTTCGTCGCATGCATGAAGAAATGCTGAATACACTTAACCGGCAGCAATGCTCCGATATTCTGTTTGATGAGATGAGAAGCTTGTCACGTCCTTTTGCGTTCTATGGAATTTATAGTGAGCTTATTGTGAAAATGATAAATCATATGCAAATGAACAGTGGCATGCCATTTAGAAATTGGCTTTTAAATAGGGCGCTTAAAGATCAAATTAGCTATGCCATGTCAGGATCCAGCAGTTTAGACGCTATACGTTTAGCACTAAGAAAGTGGATTGATTGGGAGAATGAATCATATCCTCAGATAATGAAATATGAATTAAATAAATCAATTGAAAGAAGTACACTTCCAAAGTTTAACAGATTAAAAGATAATTTTAATGGAATGGGAATAACAGTTCACGACACTTTCGCTACGCAAATAACCTTGAAATCCCTCTCCATTTCAGACAGTGCTTTTAAAGCGGTTATCAATTATAAAGTTCAGGATCATTTTGGGTTAGATAAGATTGATATATCGAAACCAACATTCAAAGCTTTGCGTTTTTTTAGAATTTGGTTTGTCTTGCAACGGTGGGAAAAATTTGGGTTTAGACCATTCGTGACAGAAATGGAAACAGATGTGGATATTTCAGGAAGTAGAGAATGAGCAAGCATAAATTGGGTTTAATAATTTTTTTAACAGTGCTGATCGTTTTTTTGAGTGTTATAAGAAAACCTGAGATTATGCTTGTTCAGCAAGATGATAACTTTACGGATATCGTCGTTAAAAACTTCCCGCTTACACAGTTTGGAAAAATGATGTGGTGGAAAAATAACAGGGCTATCATAAAGGAAAACTACAACTCACCACGGCCTGATAAATACGGGAACTATCATATAGTCATTTGGGATGGAAATGATGGGTTTAGGAAGATGCCTGTCGGTTCGACATTCCTTAGTTCGGGTACTCATGATCTCTATTGTTTTTCGGTGCCAGACTCCCGGGAAAGCTGCATTGAAAAAAATATAGTGATGGAAATACAAAACTGGAGAAATGGTAAAACAATGATCCGTATCGGTAATGATGAAATAATACAGTCACCACAGAACGAATGATGCATTCCATTCTGTGGTGATGAGTATTGCTCCCTTACCCTTTATGACTTGCCCACCAGCTCAGCAGTTGCAGGGTGGAAGAGTAGTAATCGTCTTTCGGTGCCAGGTTCGGGCTGATGGCGCCAGCGTTGGCCATGGTGAAATCGCGCACGGCTAATAATCCCGGTGACATGTTGTAGCCCGCTTTGGTGCCGGTCATGACATCAATCCAGGCGGGTGTCGCGTCACGCGGTGATTTTTGCCACCACAGAATAAACGGTGCCAGTTGCGGGCTGCCGGGATGCGCCCAGCCGAGATACAGCGGGATACGCACGGCATCGTAACTGAAACGCGTTGGCCAGCGGCTGGCCGGTTTCAGGGTGCCATCGGCCTGCATATCGACCCAGTCCGTCGGTAAGCGGAATTCACCAAACGCCATTTTACTGAGCATCGCGGTGCTGCTTTCATCCAGATCTTTCCACACTTTCAAATGGCTGTGCGCATAAAATGCCTGCCAGGCCGGGAAGATGAAATAGGACGGATTGACGGTCACGTTGCTGGTCTGATTGAAACCCTTCACGCCCGGCAGCATCACTTTGTAACCGGCGTAATCAATCACATTGTATTTGATCAGCGCCGTCTGCAATTTTTCAGAGGCTTTGGTGTAACGGCTGTCGTTCCACTTATCACCCGCCAGCAACAGCGCCCAGGCCATCAGCGTATCGCCATCAGAGGCGTTGTTGATATCTGCCACATGCGGGGTGCTGTTCGGGTCATACCGCCATGAATACAGGCCGATATCTTTGCGATAGAGCGTCGTGTTTGCCCACTGCCACAGCTTGTCGAACGTCGCCTGATCGTCATTGAACACCGCCAGCAGCATACTGAAACCCTGACCTTCGGTGTGACTGACGTTTTTATTGGCGGTATCAATGATTCGTCCATCTGGCATCAGAAAGCGACTTTTATACGCAGACCAGCCAGCATCCTGAGCCATTACAGCGGAACTGAAAAACGCGAAAATAAGGCCGAACCACAGCACCAGGCTGTAGCGCCGAAATAACGACATAGAGATTCCTTACAAACCATTTTGATAACGGAAAACGAATGCGCCTTCCTGTGTGCTTTCCTGCCAGCGCAGCGGAACATAGGGTTGCCCGCCTTGTGATAACAACCACTCAGCATACAGTCCTTCAAACAGGGCGATGAGCGCAATAGGCCACAACGCATCATCCTGCCCTTGCGGTGATGCCGGCCAGGCAATGTGCACCAGCGCCAGTTGTTGCGAAGTCGCTTCCAGCTTCACGACACCCCAGTCAAAACGGCTGAGAATATGGTTGATATTGTCTTCCAGTTCGCCAAGGGTCGCAGAGGCGGGAAGCGGATGCTGGCGTGCCAGGTTATTGCCCATCAGGGTCAGAAAGCGGCGACCGTCTTCGTCATCGGCGGACGCCAGAATACCTGAAAATAGCACCTGCACCAGGCTTTGCCAGCCGGGTGTGGTGTGGCGCTGGCGGTAATATTCCTGCGCGACCTGAGTATAGTTATGTTCTTGCATGGTTTTATTTCACCGCGATTAATTTTGGCCCATCAGATAACGGAAGTAGACCTGCGCTTTACTTTCGTTGTAATCGCCGAAAGTATCGTAGCCAACCTGCCCGCCAATCTGCATGCTTTTGTTCAGATGATAGTTGCCGCCGACGCCCGCATTCCAGCCGATGCCATTTTGCGTTTTACCGCTGTAATAAGCTTCTGTGCCGTAGCCCTCAGCCACCAGATCTTCCAGTTGTTTCTGCAGGTCCGGGTTATTCGGGAAGTAGGCGCTCTTATCCTGCGAATAAGACTGATAGCCCACCGCGCCGGACAGTTTCAGATCCCAGTCGTCATATTTCTGGGTGTATTCCACCGGGAAGGAGACGCTGACATAGTTTTGCGGGCTGAAGTAACCGCCCTGACCGAAGCTGTAATAGCTGAGGTTTTTGTCGAAATCCATGTAACCGACGTTGATGCCGGTTTTCAGTTCACGATCGTCATAACGGAACGGACGTACATACAGACCGGCATTGGCGTTCACCGATTTGTTGCTCTTCACGTTGTTACCCAGATAGCTGTAATAACCCGCTTCGGCGTAAAAACCAGCGTCGCCATCGTCGTACGACAGATTGACACTGCCGCCGTTTTTAGTGACCTGACCCCATTCCTTGCCGCTGTAATTATCTTTGGTGCCGACGTAGGACAGAATACTGTCAGTGACGGCACGACGCTCAGCCGTCACGCGCAGGGTGGTGAAGTCAGTCAGTTTCGGTGCCCATTGCACGCCACCGACCAGCGAGTTCAGATCCTGCCCGAGCGGCGTACTGCCGATATCGGCTTTATAGCTGTCACCGGTCAGCGCAGCGTTCACTTCTACGCCGGTTGCGCTTTGATTGCCTGCGGCTGGCGCTGCGTAAGTCGTTGGATCCGTACCCGTAATGGTGTTGTAGGCCACGCATTGATCGGAGGTTGCGTTAGCTGACGTACAGTTGGTGCTGGAATTCGCCGCTGCAGCCGCCTGCAATTTGGCAAAGGTGCTGTAGCTGGCGATATCCAGACCCGCCGCTGCGGCTGCGGCGGCGACATCTTTCTGCGCCGACTGTGCTGCAGCCAGTGCGCCCTGACCGAAGCGGGAATTGCCGGTACCGGACGGACTGCCTGCGCTGAGGGAAACCGGCGTGACGCCAATACTCAGACGGGACGTATCAAACGGCACGAAGGCAAAGGTCATCGGTGCTTTGGCTTCGGTCAGCTGGCTGAGACCGCTTTCGCCGTCACGGCCACGGATCGACATATCACCCTGCGCCCAGGTCGCGGTCTTGCCCTGCAACTCGTCGAGCATGTCGTCGATCTGTTTTTCCGTGGCATTACGCTGTGTGACCGCTGTCGGTTCGGTCGTTGCCGCCGGAATATTTCCCGGCGTGGAAACCTGGTCTGATACCTGCCACGGCAATACGGCACCGTAAGAAGATTGTGTCGCCGGTCGTGAGGCGGAGGTGCGTGTTGAGCGGTTGATGAACGGGTTGTCGCTGATCTGCAATCCGGCCACCTGCGCCTGACTGTCTGTGCCTTCCAGCCCGATCATCTTGCCCTTCGCAGAACGCAGTAACGCCAGCGCCTGCTGATGATCGCCCTGTGCTTCGGCGACGCGCGCTTCGAGTAACAGACGGTCCGGCGTACGCGGTCCGCGCAGGCCTTCCATCAGCGTTTTAGCACGCTGGTTATCGCCTTCGCCCAGCGCAACGTTAATCGCACCGACGCGTGCATCCTGTGTCGGTGTGTCGTTGCTCATCAGGTAGTTATAGACCTGACCGGCTTGTTTATTGAGTTTTCCGGACTGATACAGGCGCGCCATCGCCAGCATCAGGTCACGGTTCTGCGGGTCAGCCTGCAACGCGACGACCAGTTTGTCGTAGGCCGCTGCGTACTGACCCTGTTCGCGCAACTGATCAGCCTGGGTGATCACGAAACCGTTACGCAGGCTCGCCAGCGCTGTCGGTGAAGTGCCGGACTGGATTTGTGGATTTTGCAGGAAGGCTTGCGCCTCATTGCTCAGACCGGCCTGATTCAGCACGCTGACCTGATCGGCGTAATCCCCGGCATTGCCGGTGACGCCCTGACGCATATTCTGGCGAACCAGTTGCACCGCCAGCGGAAGCTGACCGGCCGCCGCCAGGTTTTTCGCCAGCGCGCCGACATCCGCAGGCGCGGCTGGCGGATTCTGTGCCAGCGCACGCAAGGTGTTGGACGCGGCGGCGGCATTGCCCTGTTGCAGATAGCTTTCGGCATCGGCCATTTGCGCATTGAAGTTGGCGCGCTGCGCCAGTTCACGCATCCCCTGATTCTGACTGCTGCGCGGAATACGCGAGAGCAGGGCGTTGGCGGTTGACCAGTTTTTGGTTTCTGACGCGAACAGGGCCGCGGCGTACAGATCGGCAGAAGAGGCACCCGGACGCGCAGACGGCGCCATGATTGACTGTGCCTGCGCGGTCTGTCCCTGCGATTGCAGGATGCGCGCCATATCCAGTTTCACCCAGACATTTGACGGCTGACGTTCCCGTGCCTGCTGAAGAATATTCAGTGCGCGCTGCGGATCGTTGTTCGCTACGGCCTGGGCGGCCTGACGGCGCATTGGCTCGATAACATCTGCCACGGTCGGCGGGTTCATTTTGGCCTGAATCCCGGCTGGCAGCGTTTTCAGCACCTGACTGGCTTCGGCGGTTTTGTTCTGCTGACGCAGCACGTAATACAACCCGGCGCGGGCATCGGCATTATCGCCCAGCGCGCTGTATTGCTGCTCAGCCCCGGCCAGATCGCCTTTGCGGCGCAGAATATCCGCACGCAACAGGCTGGCCGACTGACCTTTCTCACCACCGACCTGCGTCAGCGGAGTGACGGCCGCCAGTGCGGCGTCGTAACTGCCGGAACCGGCGGCGTCTTTGGCTTTCGCCAGCTGGGCGTAAAACGCGGAATCCTGTGCCTGATTGCTCAGCTGGGCGCTGTTCGGGCCGCCCTGTGCGGCAGCTTTGCTCAGATACTGTGACGCCTGCTCAAAGTTACCGCTGCGCTGCGCGATATAACCGAGACCGGCCAGTGCATCGGCGTCATTCGGGTTATCGGCCAGTACGCTTTCAAACTTAGCTTTCGCGCTGTTGACGTCGCCGCTGTTCAGTGCCGTGAAGCCCTGACCTTTCGCCGCGCCGCCGATGTTTTTCTGGAAGTAAGTCATCACGCCGGTGTCGTTCGGGTGACGCGCCTGATAGCCCTGATAAAAATCACGGTCAGCTTCCTGCGGCGTCATCCACAATAATGCCTGACGTAATGAGCGGTCGGCTTCGGTGCTGGAACCGGCCATCGTGCTCAGTAATTTTATACCGTCGCGGCGGGTGGATTCCTGATACGTCAGCACCTTACCCAGACCAAGGCGCGCCTGCGTATCGTCAGGACGCGAGGCGACACGCTGTTGTAACCCGGCAATGGCCTGCGGCTGGAGCGACTTGTCGCCCGCCATCGTCAGATAGTATTCGGTCGCCAGGCTGTCGAGTGGCTGGTTGCCGTTAAAGATCGTGCGGTACGCCGAAAGCGCACCGCTGACGTTGCCCTGCGCGGCCATCTGGCGGGCAGAAGCCAGCTGAGCCGGCGGGATTGACTGCATGGCTTTGGCGCTGTTGAGCGATGTCAGACGCGGATCGTCCGGCGAGGCAGCGGCCAGTTTTTCGCGCCACTGACTGGCTGCGGTTTTATCGCCACTTTGCATGGAATACAGCGACATCAGGTACAGCGCCTGCGCATTGTCTGGCTCAACCAGCAGCACTTTCTGTAAGGCGTCTTTCGCCAGATCGTCATGGGCGCGTTCATGCCAGTAAGCGGCCTGATCAAACAACGCTTTCATGGCAGGATTGGTGGTATCCGCTGCAAAGGTGGCGGCACTAAAACTCGCTACTCCGGCGATCCCTACCAGATAAATAGCCCTGATCACCGCCAGGGACAGTTTATGTTTCTTCATTTTCCAGCTCCGGTAATCGCCAGAGAGTCGCCGCCCGAAATCGGGGCGATCTTCATTGTTTTTGTTTTAAAGCCGATGCTTTTCATTTCTGACCCAGACGTTTGGCCGCGTGACGACGCAGGACAACGAACAGGCTCAGGCCAACCACCAGCGAAAGCAGGGTCGCAATCAACGACAGGATCACGATGTGTTTGCTGGCATACCAGAGCACCATCATGTACCACGGCATTTGCCCGGTCGGGAATTGCTGACCCACTGAGAAGCTGCGGATGCCATTTTCATCGGTAATAATCGCCAGATCGCCGCGCACGTTGGCGTTGATTTTGGGTGATTTCAAATCGTTATGGATTTTCAGCAACTGCTGATCGTCTGTACCGGTTGCCAGCACGACCACATGGTCGGCAGACCAGCGCGAACGGTAGCTGACGAAGCCACGCCATGCGCCGGTTGAGGACAGATAACGGTCTGCATCGACCGGCTGGCGGTACCAGTCGCCGGTCAGCCAGGCGACAACGCGCTGCATTTCGGTCGGCGTTTTTACGCCCATTGAGCCACCGTTGATGCTGAAAGGAGAATCCGCGAGTAACTGCTGGTTGAATGGCGTGTCGCCCAGCGTGGTGACGGCCAGAATATCGCGGTCAAACAGCGGGTTATTTTGTTCATCACCGTTCAGGCCGAAGGCCACCTGCACATGATTCACCGGCATGCCTGTGGCTTTACCGGCGCGTGAGGCCAGGTTCAGCAGGGTGTGGATTTCATCCGCCGTCGGCGTTTGCGGCAACAGCATCAAGGTGTCGGAGAAATCAGCCAGTTTGGAGTACGGATAAGACGCGCCGACGAAATACGACAGGTTCGGCAATTGGGCGAAGTGGTAGCTTCCGCTCAGATCGATGAAAGATTTTGGATCGATACGGCTCTTAATATTGTCGCTGGTCAGAATGCTGCACGGCGCATCTTTTTTCGGCTTGATGTCGAAATAGAATTGCAACTGGTTGTCGCCGTAAATCAGGTAGGGCGCGAGTTGCAGCGTGTAGCGTTCCTGACGGCTGTCACCGCCCAGGCGACGCCAGATATTTTCCACCAGACCCACTTTGTTGACGGTCAGGCTGCGCAGGAAGTTGCTGTTGATGGAGACGTTGAGTCTTGAACTGTCTTCATCAATCCAGTTTTCGGTGGGGAAACGGTAATCAATGCGCACCGGAATATTGTGTCCGTCCCACATGAACAGATCTGGCGCAGCGCGGAAGGCGACCTGAATGCCGTCGTGATAAATGCCGTTTGAAATCAGCGAATCTTGATCTTTACCCGCCAGTTCACCCAGCGTCACCGGCCGTGAGGTGTCAATCCAGCGCGGCGCGTCATACGGTTTGCTGGACGGAATGGTTTGCTGGGCCACATCCAGATGGTCGGTATTGTTCGGCATCCCGCCACTGATCAGGCGATACGCTGCCTGACGCAGTTGGTTATCGTCATTACCGAGTACCAGCAGCAGCTTGTAAACAGGATTGATCGGGTTATCGATAATCTGAATCGATGCGCCGTTGCTCGCCGGCAACGTCAGTGAACCGATTTTATCTCCCGGCTTGCCGAACAGAATGCCATTCTGATCCGGCAAATCATTCAGGATGACCGGGAAATCGACGCTGCGATAATCGGACAACATGCCGAGGTAAGAAGAGACCATCGCCGCAGCGCTGATATCGCCCGGTTTCATGGCAGCAGAGAAGCCCATGGTGATTTTGGACTCCTGCATCTGCAGGCCATCAAAGAACGGACGCGGGAAGTTACCCAGATTACGGCCAATATTCAGTTGCTGACCTTCCAGCCCGATGCTGGTGGTGGGCAAAATAGTGACCCAATATTTATCCGACTGATCTTTCTCGCAGGTCATGGTGTTGCTGTCATGCACGCGGAAGCTCAGGTTGTTGTTGGATACCACCATGGCTGCCGGAATATCGAGATCGTAAACATCGCCGCCGTTGCTGCTCTGATTCAGCGGCAGGTTACCCAGCGGCTGGCCGTTGAGCATCAGTTCGAGTGTGGTATCGCGGGCAATCAGCGCCGGAGAAATTTTCAGTGCCAGCGACAGGTGCGCGTTGGTCACCACTTCATCGGCAGGCAGGGTGAAAATGATACCGGACTGCAACTGGCCGCCGCTGAGCGTCAGCCCGTTCGGCTGGCCCATTTCGGCAACGGTGACGTTGCTGGTCACCGGCTGAACCAGCGGCATTACCGGCGCAGGGGCAGCGGAAGGATCGGCAGTTACATCAGGCATCGCCGGGCTGTTATTCACCGGCGTGGTATCCGTCTGTGGTGCATCTGCGGCCGGGGCTGGCGTTGTGTCACCGGCTGGCGCCGTTTCACCCGGCATCGGCATGACCGGCGGTAGCCATGACGGCGCGGCTGGCAGGCTGGTTGCCGGATCAACGGCCGGTGCCGGCGCGTCTTCCGCCTGTGACAACGGCAGACTGCTGAACGTCAGCAACAAACCGGTGGTGATTTTTCTGAACAGGGATGTGCCCCGCGCAGCCAATAAACGGCGCTTACTCATGAGGTTATAAGGTCGGTTCATGCTGCTTCACTCTTGCTGGTGGCGTCAGCGGGTTTATTTTTAGCACGGCGTTCCTTCCACGTGTTATAGAACAACTCGAACACGCAACGGATGATGCTTACCAGCGATCTGAACGGGCTATCCGGCGGGTATTCTTCGCCAATCCAGGCGTCAGCACGGCATAAGACCACGCGAACCAGCTCGCGGCGTTTCGATAACGGCAGGTTTTCAAATTGCAGACGCAACCGCTCTTTGTCTCCGCTGATTTGCGTCACCGGGAAACTTTCCGCGCCGGAAGACAGCTGAATTTCTACTTCTTCAATTTCTTCATCCAGATAGCGCACGTCCGGCGTCACCAGCTGCACACCGCCCATCGACATATCGATAGTGGTGGTGCGCAGTGAAATACCATTGGCGTAATGAATAATCGCCGGGATGGCCACATCGATACGGATAGTTTTACGCACCTGACGGGTTTCTTTCGCTACTGCAATCGCTGCCAGCAAAATCAGCACACTGAAACTGCCCCACGCGATATTCAGCGCAATAACGTTTGGGTCGATGGCAAAGTAATTGTGGAAAATGGCGCGCACGATGCCGTAACCGATGCCGATAATCATCAGGATGGCGACAATCAGGTGAGGTTTGACGATGTTGAAGTCGAAGAACCCGACGTCCAGCAAACCGCCTTTATCCGTCACGTTAAACTTGCCGCGTTTGGGTGCGAACATCGTTACCAGCGTGGGCAGGATCAGGTGGAAGGCCATCACGGTCTCGTAAATCTCACCCCAGAAGGTGTAGCGGAAACGCCCGTTCATGCGGGAGTTGATGTACAACGACATCACCAGGTGCGGCAGCGCGTAAGCAAAAATCAGGCTGGCGGACGAGGAAATAATGTTCAGGTTGAACAGCAGAAACGCCAGCGGTGCGGTCAGGAACACCACACGCGGCAGACCAAACTGGAAGTGCAGCATGGCGTTCAGGTAACACAGGCGTTGCTGCCATTTCAGACCGCGGCCGAGCAGCGGATTATCCACCCGGAAAATCTGCGTCATGCCGCGCGCCCAGCGGGTACGCTGAATGACGTGCAGACCCAGACGTTCGGTCGCCAGACCGGCTGCCAGCGGGATATCCAGAAACGCGGTATTCCAGCCACGACGCTGCATTTTCAGCGCGGAGTGTGCATCTTCGGTAACCGTTTCAACCGCAAAACCCCCCACTTCTTCCAGGGCCACACGGCGGATAACCGCACAGGAGCCGCAGAAGAACGTCGCATTCCAGTTGTCGTTACCTTGCTGAACCGGGCCGTAGAAAAGGGCACCTTCGTTGGGCATGGTGCGGCCCGCAGACAAGTTACGTTCAAACGGGTCAGGTGAATAGAAGTAGTGCGGTGTCTGGATCAGCGCCAGACGCGGGTCTTTCAGGAAGCTGCCGACCGTCGCCTGCAGGAACGCGCGGGTGGCCACGTGGTCACAGTCGAATACGCAAATCAGCTCGCCTTTGGTGAGTTTCATTGCATGGTTCAGGTTGCCGGCTTTGGCATGGGAGTTGTCGTTACGGGTGATATATCCCACGCCGGCGTCAGCGGAGAACACCGCAAATTCGTCCCGTTTACCGTCATCCAGAACATAAATTTTGATTTTGTCTTTCGGATAATCGATGCACTGCGCCGCCAGCACGGTGTCACGTACTACGTCGAGACTTTCGTTATAAGACGGAATATACACATCGACGGTTGGCCACAGCGTGGTGTCATCCGGCAAAGGTTCGATGGTGCGTTTTAATGGCCAGGTGGTTTGCAGATAACCCAGCAACAAAATTAGCCAGACATACAGTTCGGCAAGGAATAAGCCGATCCCTAAAATAGCTTCTATTGTTGAATTAAAATGCAGCGTTTCCGTCGCACGCCAGTAAATATAACGCGTCGACATCATGACGGACATGATGACCATCACCACGCTAATCCGTCGGCTTTTACTGATGCCAAGCAGGAATAACAGACCGATGCTGATCAGGCCAAAAATGTACTGCTTCTGGCTGTCCATCGGGGTAATGATGATGACTGCTGCCACCGGCAGCAGCAGAAGTACAAGGAGAGAAAACAGGAATTTATTCATCGCTTTTGGGGTCGCTGTTAACAGTGATAGCTAATAACTGCCAGATTTAGGCGCGGCGTGTAATTCACCATCACCGACTTTAATCCCTAAAATGGCGGCGACTTTTTTGCTGATCAGTTCAATATCAAATGCCGAAGCCGATACCGGACTGAAATCAATAATAGAGCGCTGCGAGGCATTGGCCTCTGGCACGCATTCATCCCTGTGGATTGTGCCTAATAATCTTTCATTTAAACGCTGTTCGAAAAATTGGGTGACGTCGCGGCTTAATGTCCGGCGGGTGTCACTTTGGTTAACAACATAATATTCACCCAACTTGTTATTCAAAGGGGTGCCAATTAATTTGTTTTTTTCCATTAAGGGTAATAAAGATAATGATGCGGTGTCGGCCAGCATCACCACCACATGTAAATCAGCAATGGCCTGAACGGCTTTTAATGCCGGACTCGGGCCGGGAGGAAAATCCGCGATAATAATTAATCCCGGATAATTCAGGACGGTATTTAATCCGCGCTGTAAAAAATGCGGATCGCTGGCAAGCTGATGTTCGAATTCCAGCCGCTGATCTTCCGTCACTTCGCCATAAGGTAAGACAAACGTATTGGAACCCGCTTTCAGGATGAACTGGCTCCAGTCGGATTCATTACCTGAACCGGCGACAAAACCGCGGGTATCGGCAATAGGCACACCGAAATGAAGGCGAAGGGCGTTCTGCACATCAAAATCGATGACCAGCACTTTACTGCCACTGCGGGCAAGCGAATAGGCCAGGTTGGAGGCCACCGTGGTTTTTCCTACCCCACCTTTCGGTGAACAAACGCAAACTAACGGCATGAGGCAATCATCTCTAACAGGGGTTGAAGCGGTGTGTCGCGATGTAAATAAGCGCTGGCAGGCTGCGGCGCTCGCTGTTTAAACATTTGTTTAAAGCGCTGGTTAACCTCAGCAGACGCCGGGGATGCGGGCACCACTGGCACTGGATTTTGTACCGGCGGCTGGTGGTAAACCGGCGCGGCGGGGTGTTGTTCTGGCTGAGGCGTCTGAACCTGCGCAGGTGCAGGCTTTGAAGGCGCTTCGGGCATTGCTTTACGCAATGAATCGAGTAAACCTGAGCCGCTGTCAGGAATGACTGACTGGGCGTGCAATGTCGGTGCTGTATGAACAGGCTGATGTTGCGCGGGCTGCACGGACACGGGGGCTGGCTGAACGGGTGCGGACGGCAGCGTTTCGCGCAGGGCATCAAGCAGACCAAAACCGGCTGGCGGAGGAGTAACCTCCGAAGACATCGGCGTGGCTGGTGTATGCATAACAGGCTGTGCGGCAGAAGCATGCGGTTTCTGCTGCTCATTGACAGACTGAGAAGCAGAAAGCGAAAACTCGTCCGCAGAAATAGATTGTGGCGTTGGCTGCGTGGTACGGCCGTTATCAAGTGGACCGGCAGGCTCTTCGCTGGCTGAGACTTGTTTAATCAACGTCCACTGATTCATTGAACCTGTTATGGATTCTCCCGTTGATTTTTCATTAAGCTCTTTATAATCAAGATTTTCCAACTTCGTCTTATCCATAAAACGTTTAATGTCATCATATTTATTCATAAATCCCGCCCGATAGGATTATATATTTCGGTGTTTTCTGGACGTCAAAACGACTGTGATTGGCCGTTAACAAAGAGTGTAAAAAGATGAATATTTTTAAAGTTTTATGTGGGAATAGGACTCGTCTTAATATATCAGTTCTTTTACAGCATAGAGCAGTTTTTACAAAAAATAGGATTAACCCGCATAAAAAACAACACGGGCATAACTGGCTGGCGCAAAAGGTTTTTGATGTTGTTTTGCGATGCGTTTTTGTTAAATTAGTATAATGTTTGGTTTTTTATGTGATGAATAGCACATAATATTCATCAGGTGCGCCGGGCTCAGGATGTTCTTATGCTGTGAATTATTCGATTAACCTGAGTAATGTATGTTTTCTCTAAGTTGAACAACATAAAGAATATTCATTGTAGGTGTGTACCGGCAAACATGTTGTTTTTTATAGCCAAAACTTCGTCTTTAACCTCGAAATAACACGTTATAAGGTATACTGCGCACAAGTACCGTTTATGCCCGGATGGGCGCGGAAAATCATGTCGGTGGTTGATGGAGAATTAAGTTGCGGGTCAGGCGTTCATTAACGATTAAACAGATGGCGGCCGTGTCGAGCATTGCGGCCATCACCATTTGTATTTTTATCGTCATCCAGCTGTTCCACTTTGTACAGCAACGGAGGGACGATTACGCCCAGCAACTTGAGAATATTGCGCATTCTGTTCGGGTTCCGCTCTCGCAAGCCGTGCTGGATGTTGATCTGGAAGAAACGCAGGACATTCTGAATACGCTGCAACCGGTGGGCATTCTGAGCCGTGCCGACGTCGTGTTACCCAATCAGATCGCCGCACTGCATACGCATTTCCCACCAGGCCGCCCGGTGCCGCAATGGGTGACCCGCGGTTTCAATCTGCCGGTGACAATCTCCGTACCTCTCTATTCTGCGGCTGCCAGCCCTAAAGCCCCCAAACCCCTGGCTTATCTGGTCCTTCAGGCTGATTCCTACCGCATGTATCAGTTCATCATCAGCGCGCTCTCGACCATGCTGACAACATATCTGTTGCTGGCGCTGATCCTGACCATTTCCGTGAGCTGGGTTATCAACCGTTTGATCGTGAAACCGCTTCGCGCGATTGCCAGCGATCTGGAATCCCTGCCGGAAAGCGAGGTGCCAGGCCATCAGCTAACCCTGCCGCAACGCCACGAAGACGATGAGATCGGCATGCTGGTGCGCAGCTACAACCGCAATCAGCAACAGCGGGAGAAGCCGCAATGCACTGCCCGTGAAGCACTGCTGCCTTCTCAAACCATGCTGAATAATGAAGAACAGTTTATGCAGCATCTGGAACACCGCCTGCATTGCGCTGAACCGCAAAAAAGTTTCCACCTGCTGTTAATCGGCATTGAAAGCCTGCGCGATGACGGCCATGTGGATTGCCCGCTGATCTCTTCCATCATGAATGTGTTGCCTGAGAACTGCCTGCTGGCGCGCCTGAGTTATAACGAATTTGCTCTGCTGGCGGCGGATATTCCGCGGCCCTTTATGGCGATGCGTCTGGCGCGGCAAATCATGGAGCGCATCAATGCGCCGCAGGAAAGTCATGCTGGCAATATGTCTCTGCATCCGACCGGCAGCATCGGCATCGTGCAATACACCGGCGAATTCCCGGTGAGTGCGCAGCAACTGATGGTGAATGGTCGTGCGGCCAGAGTCTCGGCCTATCAGCAGGGGAAAAACCAAATCCTGTTCTTCGAGCCGCAACTGACCGAAAAAATTCAGAAACGCTTACTGCAGGAAAACGAAATCCTGCATGCGATGGAACAGAATGATTTCACGCTGTTTATCCAGCCGCAGGTGAATATGGCAACCGACACGGTGGTCGGGGCGGAAGCCCTGCTGCGTCGTAAAATGGCCGATGGAAGTTACGGCCTGGAAAGCGATTTTATTGTGCTGGCCGAAGAAATCGGCGTCATGAGTCAGCTGGGTTACAAAATTCTTGAGCTGGGCTGTCAGATCCTGGCGGACTGGCAGCAACGTGGCATTCCCCTGCCGCTGTCAGTCAATCTCTCCGGCGCGCAGGTACAGCAGCGTAACTTCCTGCCGGAACTGCGCAGCCTGCTGAGCCGTTACAAAATTAATCCGGGACAACTGGTGCTGGAAATCACGGAAACGGCCCGCATTGATGATCTCGATCGCGCGCTGCTGTTGCTCAGCGAACTTCGCGCCGTGGGTGTTTCCATCGAGCTTGATGATTTTGGTCTGGGTTACTCCGGGCTGGAATACCTCAACCGGCTGCGCACATTGCCTATTGATGTCATCAAAATTGACCGCAGCTTCGTCAGCGTGCTGCCGCAGGATGAAGTGATGGTGAATATTGTGGCCTCGATTGGTCGCGCCATGAATATTCAGCTGGTAGCCGAAGGCGTAGAAACTGAGGAACAACGTCAGTGGCTGCTTAAGGAAAATATTCAGCTCGGACAAGGCTATTTATTTTCCGCGCCGCTTTCCAAAACTGACTTCGAACGGAAATTCTGCCAGCCTTCCTGACCTGTACCACGGACAGGAAAACCTCTTCTTGTCCGGCATTTCCCCCTCCTGACGATTTTTTTACTTACATTACTTCCTGCTGAATCCTTTCCGCTCCGGTTTTTCATGACTCGTGATTGCGGAGGGAAACGAAATATTTCCATCATGTTGTGCTTGTGTTATTTACCTGCTGCCACTCATTACCTTTGACCTTACAAAAAATAGAAGTCGGCGCAATCACTTCAGGATGGGTATTCATGAAAAAATCACTCTTCAGAAGCCTGTATTTTCAGGTGCTTTTGGCTATTACCGTCGGTGTTCTTCTGGGGCATTTCTACCCTGAGATTGGCGCTCAAATGAAACCACTTGGTGATGGTTTTGTTAAATTAATCAAGATGATCATCGCGCCGGTGATCTTCTGTACTGTCGTCACCGGTATTGCGGGTATGGAAAGCATGAAAGCGGTCGGCCGCACCGGTGCGATTGCGCTGCTGTACTTTGAAATTGTCAGTACACTGGCGCTGATCATCGGGCTGGTGATCGTCAATATTGTACAGCCGGGAGCCGGGATGAACGTGGATCCTGCCGCGCTGGATGCCAAAGCGGTAGCGGTTTACGCCGAGCAGGCGCAAAGCCAGGGCATCATTCCGTTCCTTCTGGACGTGATCCCCTCCAGCGTGATTGGGGCATTCGCCAGCGGGAACATTCTTCAGGTGCTGCTATTTGCTGTGTTGTTTGGCTTTGCGTTGCACCGTCTGGGCCACAAAGGCCAGCTGATTTTCAATGTGATCGAAAGCTTCTCTCAGGTCATTTTCGGCATCATCAATATGATCATGCGCCTCGCACCGATTGGCGCATTTGGGGCCATGGCGTTTACCATCGGCAAATACGGCGTCGGTTCGCTGGTGCAACTGGGACAACTGATCCTGTGCTTCTACCTGACCTGTATTTTGTTCGTGGTGGTGGTGCTCGGGCTTATCGCGCGCTTCACCGGTTTCAGCATCTTCAAGTTTGTGAATTACATTAAAGAAGAGCTGCTGATCGTGCTGGGCACGTCATCTTCTGAATCAGCGCTGCCGCGCATGCTGGATAAAATGGAGCGTCTGGGTTGTAAGAAATCGGTGGTCGGGCTGGTCATTCCGACCGGGTATTCCTTCAATCTGGACGGCACCTCGATTTATCTGACGATGGCAGCAGTCTTCATCGCGCAGGCGACCAATACCCATATGGATATCTGGCATCAGATCACCCTGATTGTGGTGCTGCTGTTGTCTTCAAAAGGGGCGGCAGGCGTAACGGGCAGCGGATTCATCGTGCTGGCGGCAACGTTGTCTGCTGTGGGCCATTTACCGGTTGCAGGACTGGCACTGATTCTGGGCATTGACCGTTTCATGTCCGAAGCGCGTGCGCTGACCAATCTGGTCGGTAACGGCGTCGCCACCATCGTGGTCGCAAAATGGTGTGATCAGCTGGACGAAGGGCAGTTAAAAGCGACCTTAAACGGCCAGAAAGGTCTGACAGAAGCCGAAAAGTCCGCCTGAAATTTCTGAAAAATGGTGACTGAATGGATGAAAATATTGAGAAAGGTTTCTAAAAACGCATTTATTTAGCCCCAAACCCACCTAATATCCACCGGTTACTTGATGCAACCGGTGGATTATCTTCATAATATGTCCCTCAAATGCCTCATCTGGCGTTCGTTCCCATAATATTTTTGCGGGCTGCGTGACATTGCGAAAAATGCGCGGTCTAACGAAGGGCTGTATTTTTCGTCCTTAAACTTACGCATTCAATTCCTGTGGGCCAGTCGACCGACACCGGCAGGACAGCATATTGAAAATTGGATTGTCATTACGTAGGGGTTCACATGCAGGGCACCAAAATCCGTTTACTCATTGGTGGATTGCTGCTGGCAGCAGCCGCAAGTCATGTGCAAGCTGAAGCATTACAACCAGATCCGGCCTGGCAGCAGGGGAAACTGGACAATGGATTTACCTGGCAGTTGCTGACCACGCCGCAACGCCCGAGCGATCGCATTGAATTACGCCTGGTGGTTCGCACCGGCTCGCTGGCGGAATCAGCCCAGCAAACGGGCTATGCCCATTTCCTTCCCCGCCTTGCGCTGATGCACAGCGAAGGCTTCAGCACGGCTCAGCTCCAGTCTCTGTGGCAGCAAAGTATCAATCCGCAGCGGCCCTTGCCGCCAGCGGTCAGTTCTTATGATTTCACGATGTACAACCTGAGCCTGCCCAATAACCGTCCTGAGCTTCTGAAAGATGCTCTGAACTGGCTGGCAAATACGGCGGGCAAAGTGTCTGTCACCCCGGCGCTGGTGAGTGCAGCCCGTCAGGAATCTCAGGATCCGGTAGGTTCTCTGCCTCAAAATACGCAGGATGCCTGGTGGCGTGCGCGGATGGCCGGTTCGACGCTGGTTGGTCACAATCCAAACCATTTACCCACCAAACCTGTCAATATCGACGCATTAATCAAATTTTATCATCAGTGGTATACGCCTGATGCGATGACGTTATTTGTCGTCGGTAATGTCGACAGTCGTGGCCTGAGTGAACAAATCAATCGCACGTTCTCGTCACTCAAAGGCAGCCGCCAGACGCCGCAGACGTTGCCCACGCTGTCTGAAGTGACGACAAAATCCATGACCGTCATGGATGAAAATCTGACTCAGGATCGCGTCTCATTAATGTGGGATAACGCCTGGCAGCCCATTCAGGATTCACAGGCACTTGCCGCATACTGGCGCAGTGATCTAGCCCGCGAAGCGTTGTTCTGGCATTTGCAGCAACAACTGAAAAGTGCGTTTGAAACCAAAAAAGACACCCCGGCACCTGGCCCGGGGCTGGGTTTCGACTGTAATGTGCAATATCAGCGCGCGCAGTGTGCAATCCGCATTGAAGCACCGCAGGCTAAGCTGACGGAGCTGTTTAAACGTTTGTCAGAAGAACTCCTGGCTGTTCGCGATAAAGGCATTTCTCAGGCTGAATTTGATGCACTGATTGCGCAGAAAAACGATCAGCTGAGCAAACTGTTCGCGACTTACGCCCGTACCGATACCGATGTGCTGATGAGCCAGCGTTTGCGTTCCCAGCAAAACGGTGTGGTAGATATCGCCCCAGAACAGTATCAGCAATTGCGTCAGCAGTTCCTTTCCACGCTGACCCTGCCGGTGCTGAATCAGGAACTGAAGCAACAGCTTTCCCGCGCTCCTGCGTTATTAGTGGCGCAGCCAAAAGGGGAACCTGAGGTGAATGCCGCAGAGCTGCGGGCGGTTTATGACAAGATAATGGCACCGGTGGAAACCGCGCCTGCGGTTGATGCCCCTGCGGGGGATGTGCCGGCGGCATCGGCGACGACTGCGCAATAAGTAGATCGTTGAGTAAGAATTCGGTCGGCTCCCTCCCCTGCGAAGGGGAGGGTTGGGGTGGGGTATTAAGGTCTAAATCAAAAATTTTAAGTGTGCTTTAGCAAAGAGTTAGTCATTAAAACCCCCTCCCAGCCTCCCCCTTCGCAGGGGGAGGAGTAAAGAAAAACTCCCCTTATGCCCGCCCCGGCATAAACTCCATCGGAATGATCGCACCGCGATGCTGGATAACCGTACTCGCTGTTTCATGTCCACGCACCGCCGCTTCCACCGCGCTGCCCCCGGTGAGCCTCACCGCCAGATAACCGGCGCTGAAGGAATCTCCTGCTGCCGTCGTATCAATGACTTTCTCTTTCGGCAATTTCACCGCAGGGACATCATGCAACTCGCCTTCAGCGCTGGAGACGATGCAACTGTCGGCTCCGCGTTTGACGACCACTTCGCTGACACCCAGCGCATGGGTGCGCGCAATCACGTCGTCGTACGGCTTCTGGCCCCACAACATATCTTCGTCATCGAGGGTCAGGAAGGCGATGTCGGTGCAGGAAAGCATGGCGTTATACGCGGCCTGCGTCTGTTCTTTGCTGGCCCACAGACGCGGACGGTAATTGTTATCGAAAATCACTTTGCCACCGCGTGAACGGCAGGCTTTCAGCAAGGTCATCAGACGGTCACGGCTTGCGTCGCTGAGGATCGCCAGACTGATACCGCTCAGATACAGATAATCAAATTCTGCCAGTTTCCGGCAAATCTCTTCGGATTGCGGACTGTCGAGCCAGTAGCGCGCGGCAGCATCATTGCGCCAGTAATAGAAGGTGCGCTCGCCGGTGCTGTCCGTTTCAATCACATACAAACCGGGTAACTTGTTTTCAAGGCGCTGGGTCAGATCCGTGTGAACCCCTTCCTGCTGCCAGGCCTGCAACATTTCATTGCTGAAACTGTCATTGCCGAGCGCGGTGACGTAATGCACGTTCAGTGCATCAGGGGAAACCTGGCGGGAGATATAAACAGACGTGTTCAGCGTGTCGCCACCAAAACCGCGGTGGAGCGCATCGCCTTTCTGAGATAATTCGATCATGCATTCGCCGATAACGGCAATGTTTTTGCTGGTCATGGTACCTGGCCTATGTCTGAAGCATTAAAACGAAAGGAAAGAAAAGACCGTCATTATTACGCTCTAGTCTCTTCATAAGAATGCGGTCAGTCAAATAAATTAAAACAAGGTTTTATTTTTGTAGGCGGCAGGCAAAAAAACGAAGAAAAAACGAGGGGAAAAGTGGAAGCGTCAGCACTTCCACCTGAGGCAGTTACTTATTTTCCTGACGCAGTTCGGTCACCGGACGGCCACCCACTCCCCAGTTATCGGTGTCGACCTCGTCAATGACGACCACGGTCGTCGCCGGATTTTTGCCCAGCGTGTCCACCAGTAATTGTGTCACCCCGGCGATCAGCGCTTTCTTCTGTTCAGCTGTCGCGCCTTCGCGGGTGATTTTGATATTAACGTAAGGCATTTTTTTCTCCGGCTTGTGAATGAGGCGTCAATAAAATATTCAGTGCTTCCACTGTAGAGCCTGTGTAAAAGAACTTCCAGCCCGGCTTTTTGGCTGATTTAGCCACATGGATTGCAAGGTTATATGGAGTGATTAAAGTTTCCCCGCGCAGCGCCGATAGATAACTCTACTAAAGAAAGCCAGGAAACCGGGCTACTTTGCCTCCATGAAACACAGTGTTCTGCGAACACACGCTGTTGACATGAATCACATTGTAGTCACGCGACACATGTTGCCGCATGTCCCCCTGATTATCTGATTCTTATTCATGACGGCAGAAAAATATGATAACTAAGATGATGTTAGGGCTGATTACGCCTTCTTTTACCGCCATAGAGCGCGTAAAAGCACAGTCTTACTGGCGTCAGTGTCAGAGAGTGTACCGTTTTCAGCCTATTTATCGCACCACAGGAAAGCTGTTGGGAATTGAATTGCTGACAGGGATTTTTCACCCTGCGAACCCGCACAAATTCATTTCGCCGGAAGAATATTTTGTCGCGATCGCTGTGGGCAAACGTTTGCAAATCGTGCAGGAGCAGCTCGACCTGTTGCAGCGCTGGCAGCATCTGTTCATTGAAAACGAATTACTGGCGTCGATTAACGTAGATGGTCAGGTACTGGAAATGCTGCAATCTGATTCGGCGCTGCGCGCGCAAATCAGCGCGATGCCGTATGTCCGTTTTGAACTGGTTGAAAGCGCCGAAAATGCGCTGAGTATCCCGCTGTCGCAAATCGAGCAATCTGACCGGTTGTGGCTCGATGACTTTGGTCAGGGTATCGCTAACTTCTCTTCCTTCACCACCTGGCATTACGAATACATCAAAATCGCCCGCGATCTGTTTATTTTGCTTGGCCAGAGTGAAGAGGGGTCACGGCTGTTTTACACGCTGGTGACGCTGATGAACCGCTATAGCAAAGGCGTGATTATTGAAGGCGTTGAAACGGCCTCTGAATGGGCGATGGTCTGCAATTCTGATGCGCTGGCGGCACAAGGCTATTATCTGGCGCGTCCCACCATTTTCGACAATCTGGATAATCTGCCCATACATTTCAAAGGATAATGGATCACGCCTGACCTGCTGAGGCAAACTCTCAAAGTTGCTGGTGACTCGTTGTGGTGTGATGCATTTTCATTTCACTGATTTAAAAAGCATTACCTTCCGACTTCCTGCCTGATATGCCCCCTTCACGAATGCCCCTTCCTGCAAGCTGTTGAGAATTCTACTATGGTTAAAACTTGGAATTGGTTAACTGTCTGAAAGGAACAGATTTATGACGCGCACAGGTAAAGTGATTTCCTGGGTTGTGGGTGTGATTATCATTGTGTTGATTGCTGTCGTGATTTTCATTGCGACATTCGACTGGAACCGCCTCAAACCGACCATCAATCAAAAAGTCAGCACCGAACTGAACCGCGCATTCGCGATCCGCGGTGATTTAGGCGTGGACTGGTCGCGTCAGAAAGACGAAGCGGGGTGGCGCGCGTGGGTGCCGTGGCCGCATATTCATGCTGAAGATATCGTGCTCGGTAACCCTTCCGATGTGCAAACCGGCGAAAAAGACGCGCAGATGGTGAAACTCACCCGCGTTGACGCCAGCATTGCGCCACTCGCCTTACTGCATAAAGAAGTGTTGATCCCGCGTATCTGGCTGAAACAGCCTGATGCCTCATTGCTGCGTCTGGATAATGGCAAAAATAACTGGACGTTCAATCTCGCCAACAGCGATACACAGGATCCGGCGCAGCCGCCGTCTGCCTGGTCATTTACGCTCAATGATATCGTGTTTGATCGCGGGCAGATTGACTATAAAGACGCGAAACTGAAAGCTGATTTCCGCGCCGTGATTGACCCGCTGGGCAAACCGCTGCCGTTCACGGAAGTGGTCGGTGATAAGAAAGATGCACCGAAAACCAAAACCCCGCCTTATGTGTTTGGCTGGAAAGTTGACGGTAAATACAACGGTGAATCGCTTTCCGGCAGCGGCAAAATCGGTGGCATGCTGGCGCTGAAAGACCCGGATGTGCTGTTCCCGTTACAGGCAGATGTCCGTTCCGGGAATACGCGGGTGGCCGTCGCGGGGACATTGCAGGATCCGATGAATCTCGGGGGGCTGGATTTACGTCTGAAATTCTCCGGCCAGACGCTGTCTGACTTGTATGGTCTGACCGGCGTGCTGCTGCCGCAAACGCCACCGTATTCCACCGACGGGCATTTATCGGCGACGTTGCATGATAAAGACGGCGCAATTTACCGTTATCAGAACTTTAACGGTGAAATCGGCGACAGCGATATTCACGGCTCACTGACTTATCAGGCCGTTAAACCGCGACCTAAACTGACCGGTGAGGTAGTTTCAAAACAGCTGCGCTTTGCTGATCTGGCTCCGCTGATTGGTGCCGATTCTAACCAGGACAAAGCCAAACGTGGTGAAACTACCCGGCAGCCTGCCGACAAAGTATTGCCGGTGGAGAAATTCGATACTAAAAGCTGGCGGGTAATGGACGCTGATGTGAAATTCAGCGCCAAACGTATCGAGCATGGTAAATCCCTGCCGCTGAGCGATTTGAGTACTCACCTGAAACTGACCGACGGCGAGATCCTGCTCGACCCGCTGCGTTTCGGTCTGGCTGGCGGTAATCTGAATTCCACCATCCGCCTCGAAGGTGACAAATCGCCGATGCAGGCGCGCGCCGATATCCATGCCCGCAAACTGAAGCTCAAGCAATTGCTGCCAAACGTACAGTCAATGGAGCGCAGTCTGGGCGACCTGAACGGTGACGCCACGCTGACCGGCACCGGGAATTCGGTCGCAGCGCTGCTCGGTACCAGCAACGGTGATATGAAAATCCTTATTAACGATGGCGTGATCAGCCGTGGCCTGATGGAACTGGCAGGGCTGAATGTCGGTAATTACGTGGTGAGTAAACTGTTCGGTGATGATGAAGTGGCGATCAACTGCGCGGCCGCCAACGTCAATGTGAAGAACGGACTGGTCACGCCACGGCTGTTTGTGTTCGATACTGAGAATGCGGTGATTAACATTACCGGCAACACCAATATGGCAACCGAACGGCTGGATCTGTCGATCAACCCTGAAAGCAAGGGCGTGCGTATCCTGACCTTACGTTCACCGCTGTATGTTCGTGGCACCTATAAAAATCCGGATGCCGGCGTGAAACCAGGGCCGCTGATTGCCCGCGGTGCCGCAGCCGTCGCGCTTGGCGCTGTCGTTGCCCCGGCTGCCGCGCTGCTGGCGTTGATCTCTCCAAGTGATAATGAAGAAAACCAGTGCGGCCCGATCTTGCAGCAGATGAAACAGAAGTAAGCTCCTTCCCCTCGTGAGAGGGGAAAGCGCTGGCATTAATCACCTTCGGGTATCTGTATTACTGAGGCATCGGATCCAGTACCGCACATTTGTGGTCCTGGATTTCTTCGGTGGAGGCGTTATTGAGTTTGAGTAAGTCACGCTCGCTGGCGAGCAGCAGGAAATCGCCGCCCGGCAGGCTGACCATCGCCATGCCGAAATGTCCCATCTTTTTATCGGCTTCAGGCACACCTTCGGCCAGAAGCCGGAAAGCGCCTTTCTCATTCAGCTCGGCCTGCGTCACTTTACGCGCCAGATAGGTGTGTCCGAGCAGCTTATCCGGCAGTTCCTGCCAGTTATATCCCATCTGCCCGCCATCTTTGCTCAACGTGGTTTTTACCTGTGGCAAAAGACAGGAGATGTGGATGTGCAGCTGATTCTGCGACCGTCCGTATTGCGAGTTAATCGCCAGCGAGACATTGCTGTCATCAATCGGTTTACCGTATTTATCCGCCATAAAATGCCGCGCATTCCATGCCTGACTGAAAAAGTTTGGCGTTGACGGTTCCAGCAACGCAGGGCTTTCCATACCGGTGATCCTCGCGGTCGGCATCAGCAAATATTGCAGCGGGCCGTTCAGATCTTTCAGCACCACAAAACCCTGTTGTTCATCGACCTGCGCGCAGGGCTCAGGTTTGCCCGTGCTTTGCTGATTCGGCACGCATTTCTTGCTGATGATGTTCCACAGAGCGTTGGGATTGGAGGTGTGTGGCCAGAAATACCAGAAGGCCGCAGTAATAAGGATAAGCAGGATCAGAACAGGCAGGATAAATCGACGCAAGCGCATAAGAGACCTTCGCAGAAGGCACCGTGCCGGGCGCAAACCGGGCACGGTATCCGGGTCAGTTACAATGACTGATGGGCGGTTTCTTTGGACAGCAGCAGCGCGATCAGCGTCAGCGTTGCCATTGAGGCCAGATAAACGCCCACATAGAACAACCCGTAATGGGTTGCCAGCCAGGTGGCGATGTACGGCGCGACAGATGCGCCCAGTATCGAAGACACATTATAGGAGAAGGACGCGCCGGTATAGCGAACTTCTGTCGGGAACAGCTCCGGCAGCAGCGCACCCATCGGACCGAAAGTCAGCCCCATCACCATGAAACCACACAGCAGGAATACCATCACCAGCGCCTGTGAACCGGCACCCAGAATGGTCGGGAAGCACAGGGCGAAGACGATCATCAGCAGCGTAATACAAATCATGGTTTTGCGACGGCCAAACTTATCCGCCAGCTGACCGGCAACCGGCACCATCACGCCGAAACCGACCACGCCGATCATCAGCATCAGCAGGAATTCATTGCGCGGAATGCCCAGCCCGACCGGCTTTGCGGCAGTGCCGTAACCCAGTGAATACACGGTCATGATGTAGAACAGCGTGTAAGTCGCAACCATGATAAAGGTGCCGAGAATCGTCGCTTTTTTATATTTGGTGAACAGCGTGCCGATTGGCACTTTCACCTGTTTACCGGCTTTGGCAATTTTGGCAAATACCGGTGTTTCGTGCAGGGAAACGCGCACATACAGACCGACGATCACCAGTACCGCAGAAAGCAGGAACGGCACACGCCAGCCCCAGGAAATAAACTGTTCGTCGGTCAGCAGCCACGACAGCAGCAGGAACATGCCGTTCGCGAAGAAGAAGCCAATCGGTGCGCCAAGCTGCGGGAAAGAACCGTACAGGGCGCGTTTCTTCGCCGGTGCGTTCTCGGTGGCGAGCAGCGCCGCGCCACCCCATTCACCGCCAAGGCCCAGACCCTGACCAAAACGCGCCAGCGCCAGCAGCATCGGTGCGAAAACGCCAATGGTTGCGTAGGTCGGCAGCAGGCCGATCACCACGGTAGACACGCCCATCGTCAGCAAAGAGGCCACCAGCGTAACTTTACGTCCGACGCGGTCGCCGAAGTGGCCGAACAGCGCGGAACCGATCGGCCTGGCGACAAAGGCGATGGCAAAGGTCGCGAGAGACTGTAGCGTGGCCGCCGTCGGGTCACCCTGCGGGAAGAAAATGTGCGGGAAAACAATCACCGCAGCAGTGGCATAGATATAAAAGTCGAAGAATTCAATGGCCGTACCGATAAGCGATGCCACGATGACTTTGCTGCGGGAGTTCTGACTCACCAATTGCGCGTCAGCTTCTAATTCTGGAGTGATAGTGGCTTGCATAAGTGTTTCTTATTTGTAATGAGTGGGAGGGATCTAATGTAAATAAATGTATATCGAAAAGGCATCTTATGCAGAGCGCGGCGGTATTTCAACGCAGCGGAAGCCGCGAAAAAAGGCGTTTAAAGCCGGATCGGGGGATTATTTTATCAGGGCAGGATTTCGCCAGTCATAAGTTTGGCGAATGGGTAAAAGGCAGAGCAACTGACTGCAAAACCGCAAAATAAAAGTACGGCTCTCAGTCAGTTATTCTGGTTTTCACGGCGGTGCTATGCCTGATTTAGCATTATTCACTGCTTTTTAACTTCATCTTCAGCATTAACTGTGGATATATGCATTTCGTCTGGCACGATGAGGTTGTCCGGCGTGTATTCACTGTCGTTTTCCGTGGCATTTTTCGCGTTTTTGGCGGCTTTTTTCTTCGGATCCGGCATCGGCGGGTCATCTTTGTATTTCGCCGTCGCTATCCACGCGGCGACAAACAACGTCAGGCGGGCGAAGAAATAGAAGAAAGCCATCAGGCCGATCACTGAACCAAAGGCTGCGCCGGAAGGTGAGGTCGCCAGCTTCGGCAGTGTCATGGTCATCACGAATTTAATCACCTCAAAACCCATCGCCGCCAGCAACGTCCCGCGCAGCAGCGCTTTTTTGCGTGGCTTGTGGCGCGGCAACATCCAGAAAATCCACAGGAACAGCAAATAGTTAGCGGCAATGGAAATCACCAGCGTGATACTGGTCATCACCGGGCGGAGCCAGTCAATGCCACCCAGACCCAGCGCATCGACAATGGTTTTTTGCGCGGCACCGGCAATCGACGTCAGCGACAGCGTGATAATCAGCGCCAGCACCAGCCCGGTCAGGGAAATAAAATCGCGAATATAGCGGCGGTAAATTTTCTCCTGATCCTGCGGATTACGCTCCCAGACATCGCGCGACTGGGCACGGATCGCTTCGCGCAAATTCCCCATCCAGCTCACGCCGGAGTAAAGCGCAATCAGCAAACCGGATAACCCCACGGCAGTACGCTGCTGGATGGCAGTGTTTACCGTGCTTTTCAGCGTATTCGCCAGATTCGGGTCGCTGATGCTGTTGACGATTCGGTTGATCAGTTCTGCCAGCAAATCAGGATTTGAGGCCAGCACAAAACCGACCGCAGCGAAGGACACCATCAGAATCGGGATCAGCGACAGAAAGGAGAAATAGGTGATGGCCGCGCCAAACTGGCTGCCAAGGCGATCGTTAAAGCGTTCCGTGGCACGCAGCAAATGTGCCACCCAGCCCCAGGACTGCACGTATTCCACGAGTCGTGAAAATCTGCTGATGTTTTTATCCACCGTCTGATTGCCGGTTTTGATGTTGATCAGCGGGGTCGGTTTTTCCTGTGTGGCCGGTTCTTGTTTTGAAATGATGGGCATTGATCCATGTTGTCCTTAAAAATTCATCCGGCCTTAAGTATAGACGCCTGAGCGGTGAGGGCTAAGCCAGAGGCGTCTGAAAGCTCAGGCAATGAACGTTTGGGTGATATCGGTCAGCCAGTCCATAAACACTTTAACGCGGCGTGACAGATTCAGACGATGCGGATAAACCAGCGTCACCGGCATTGGCGGTGCACGGAACTGCGGCAAAACACTGACCAGCTGACCACCCGCCAGCGCGTCACGTACACCAATCAGCGGAACCTGAATGATGCCGAGGCCGTTGATACAGGCGCTGACGTAGGTTTCGGTGCTGTTAACCGTCACCGCGCCGCCGCTTTTGACCGTTTTCACCTGTTTGCCGTCGAGATATTCAAAGGCCGACGTATGGCTGCCGAGGATTTGTTCATAATGCACCATGGCGTGTTGTGCCAGCTGGTCAGGGTGATCCGGCGTGCCGTAGCGGCGCAGATAACCGGGGCTGGCGCAGTTAATCATGCTGAGATGCCCCAGCGGACGCGCAATCAGCCCGGAATCTTTAAGGGTGCCGGAGCGGATCACACAGTCAAACCCTTCCCGCACCACATCCACGCGGTGATCGGTGCAGCTCAGTTCAATTTCCAGCGCCGGATAACGGTTAAGAAACTCCGCCAGACGCGGTAACACCAGATGCGTCGCCATACCGGTGGTCATATCAACCCGCAAACGTCCGCTGACACTGGCCGGATTCGACTGAAACATCGATTCCAGTTCATCCATGCTGGCCAGCAACTCTTTGCAGCGCTGATAAAACACCTGTCCGTCCTGCGTCAGTTGTACGCGGCGCGTTGAGCGGTGCAGCAAACGTGCCGACATCCGCGTTTCCAGTTGTTGCACCAGCCGCGACACACTGCCTTTGGGCAATCCCAGGCTTTCAGCCGCGCGGGTAAAATTACTCAGTTCAGCGACGCGCACAAACACCTGCATTGATTGAATTTTATCCACAATTTGCCTGATTGTTGTTGAGATTGAGACAATGAAAATCATTATGGCTCATTTATCACTCTGCGGTAATCCAATAGGCTGTGTTTCATCCGATGCAGAAGGTACAAAAAGCCAATGAGGTCAGATATGAACCGTAAAATCGCAATAGTGACCGGCGGAAGCCGTGGTTTAGGTAAGAATGCCATTGAAAAGCTGGCAAAAAAGGGCGTTGACGTGATTCTGACTTACCACAATCAGGCCGCTGCGGCACAGGAAGTGGTGATTTCTGTCGAAGCACAGGGTGGAAAGGCCGTTGCGTTGCAGCTCAATACCGGTGAGTCCGGCAGTTTTGATGGCTTTGTTGTGCAGGTAAAAGCGCAACTGCAACAGGTCTGGCAGCGCGATACTTTTGATTTTCTGATCAACAATGCCGGGGTAGGTTTACATCAATCTTTTGCCGATACTACCGAAGAACAGTTTGATCTGATGATGAATGTCCATCTGAAAGGGCCGTTCTTCCTGACGCAAAAACTGTTGCCGCTGATGGCCGACGGTGGCCGCATCCTGAATATCTCCAGCGGGCTGGCGCGTTTTGCTCTGCCGGGCTCATCGGCTTACGCCATGATGAAAGGGGCCATCGAAGTGCTGACCCGCTATCAGGCGAAAGAACTCGGCGCACGCGGGATTACCGCCAACGTGCTGGCTCCTGGCGCAATTGAAACGGATTTCAGCGGGGGTATGGTGCGCGATAATCCGGATGTGAACAGACTGGTTGCCAGCAATACTGCGCTGGGCCGCGCCGGTTTGCCGGATGATATCGGTGATATGGTGGCGCTGATGCTCAGTGATGAAGCGGGCTGGATGACCGCCCAGCGCGTTGAGGCCTCAGGCGGTATGTTTATCTGAACGTTAATCGTGCTGGAAACGCTTCGCTTTCATATGCTGCTGTTTTTCCAGCTCAAAAATCGCCCGTTGCAGGTCGCGTTCCTGCGCGGGTGATAAATTCGGAAACTTAAAACTCAGCCGCTGCGACGTCACGGTTTCGCCTTTATTGCTCACCGATTTACGCACCATCGCGCCGAGATACTGCAGATCTAATGTAAAGGTTCCCAGCTCCGCTAGCTGAATCAGCGAATCTTTCAGCATTGACCCGCTGGTGATTTCCGGCGGTGTAGCCCCTTCAATCTCCAGCCCCAGCCCGCCAAGTGAGATATCACGCACGCGATAAGCAAACTCAGAGGAATCAGGCAATATTCCGCTGCAACGGAAATCCGACATCCGCGGTACACTCACGCGGAAATACTCACGGCGCTGAATGAAATACAACACGGGCGGAAGATCGCAGGTAAATGTCGGCAAACCTTCATAGCTGACCTGGCGGACTCTGCTGCAGGAAAACTCAACCTTGGCACCGGCCGGTTCCGCCACAAACGTCAGTGTGCCGGCTTCAGCGGCCAGAGTGTTCTCGTAATCTGAACTGCCCAGATCGAACAAGAACTGATGGTTGTCAGCATCAACGTCCAGAATTTTACTGATAAATTGTCCGCGGGAATGGCTGACCATGATCAGGGTCTGGTTCTTCTTTAAGTCTCGCAGAACGGACAAAATTGCCAGCGTGTTCCGCTTCGCAAACGACTCTTTCGATACTTCGCTCACCTGCCACACCTCATAAGAAATAAATGCAAAATTATGGCGCAGCCGTTGACGTATAAGGCGCCCAATACGGATTATCGGCCACTCAGAGCAAAACTTTATCGCGCAATAACGTCTATTTTGACCCGCAAAAAGGGACATTCCGGGCGCGGAGGGCGCTGTTTGCGCGTCTCTGATTTATATATAGGCTATCTTTTCGCGTTCTGATGCCTATTTTCTCCTCAATTTTTTCATTTAAAACCTCACCGGAGAAAATTATTTCCCTTCACGGCGAATAAAAATCGCTGCTCAGGTGTTTACCTTTATATCGAACACTGACGGGCACGGTTTTTATGCAAACTTCATCTTCTGTTCTTCGCAGCCGTTACGACGGCCTGACTATTTTGCTGCACTGGCTGACGGCGCTGGCCGTCATCTTCCTGTTTGCCAGCGCGCATATCTGGGAAGTGCTGGAGCGCGGCACGCCGCTGCGCAAAGGGCTGCAATCGGTGCACATCTCGGTGGGGATATTGCTGGCGGCGATTATCATCGGGCGTCTTTTATGGCGTTTGTTTACCGTCAGCACCGGTCGCAGTAAACAGCAACCGGTCACCATGCCGACGCTGATGAAAGCCGCCGCGCACCTGACCCATCTGGCGCTCTATCTATTGCTGGTCGCGCAAATCATTCTGGGCTTTTTATTCCGCTGGTCGCAGGCCGAACCGTTCTACTTCTTCGGTTTATTCCCCATTCCTGACGTGTTCAATTTCGACAGTGTGATGACCAGAACTTTCGGTTCGTTGCACAACAACGTCGCCTGGGCGCTGATCATTATCGCGGGTATACATGCGCTGGCGGCACTTTTTCACCATTACGTTCTCCGCGACGGCATTTTGCGCCGCATGTTACCGGGCAGCACAAGCCGCCCGTAAGTCATCAGTTAATTCCCTACAGGACATCATTATGAAGACAAAAACGGTAATACAGGCGCTGTCGGTTGTGTGTCTGGCGGGCAATCTGCTGTTTTTCAGCGCCGCCGCTAACGCGATGGGTGATGATTCCGACGCTAAAAAAACGCCGGACTGCCCGAAGGGGCAAATCTACGACAGCAAAACTAAGAGCTGCATGGTGGATAAAGGCAGCATGATTTCCGATCAGGATAAAACGCAGTACGCTTATCATCTGGCGAAAACCGGCCGTTATCAGGAAGCGCTGACGGTGCTGAATACGCTGAAAGATCAGAACACCAAAGAAGCCTGGAATTATCGCGGCTATGCCACCCGTAAACTCGGGCGCACCGACGAAGGTATCAGCTATTATCAGAAGTCGATTGCGATTGACGCGAAGTATGCCAAAGTCCGGGAATATCTCGGCGAGGCTTATATGATTAAAGGGCGTCCTGATCTCGCCAAAGCCCAGTTAGCGACCATCAAAGGCTTGTGCGGCACCGGCTGCGAAGAATACCGCGACCTGAGCGCCGCCATCGACGGTCATCCGGAATCCTGATCACGGAGAATCGATAAATCTCACCGGCAGACTTACGTTCTGAACTGAGCCAGTGCCTGTCACGTCTGTGGCGCTACGCGATGGTGCTGTCGCGCAAGCATGATGTGGCGGACGATCTGGTGCAATCCACCTGCGTGCGGGCGCTGGAACGCTGCGCGCAGATTAAGGACAGCACCGGTGTGGACCGCTGGCTCTTTTCTATCCTGCACTCCATATGGGTTAACGAACTCAGGGCGCAGTACGTCCGTCAGGGGCAGGGTTTTGCTGATGTTGATGAAACGCAGGCGCCCGCCGATACGCTGTCTTTCGAGGAGCGTCACTGGCATACGCAGGTTATGCAGCGGGTGAACCGGCTGCCGGAAGCCCAGCGCAACGCAGTGTTTCTGGTGTATGTCGAAGGTTTCACCTATCAGGAGGCGGCGATGACGCTTTCCGTCCCCATCGGTACCATCATGAGCCGTCTGGCGACCGCCCGGCTGACGCTGGCAAAAGACGCCGGTACCGCCACCCAACCGCAGCAGGGAGAGAAAAAATGACCCGTGAAATCCCGGCTGCGCCTTACGCCGATGAAGTTCTGGTGGCATACCTCGATAACCAGCTAAGCGAATCTCAGCGTGCAAAATTTGATGCACAACTGGCGCAGGACGACGTGCTGGCGCAGCGGCTGGCGCAGATGTCACGCAGCAATTTACCGTTCCACGACGCCTTTGGCGCGATGTTGCAGGAAGCTCCGGTCGGGAAATTACAGGCTGCGCTCGACGCTATCCCTGATGCACGGATTGCCGGTTCGTCCGGATTCAGCCGTCGCGCACTGCTCGCCGCGTCGTTAAGTTTTCTGGCCGTCGGGCTGCTGGGTGGACGTTATTCCACGCTTTTTGCTTCTGACGATAACTGGCGTGCGCGCGTGGCGGATTACATGTCGCTGTATACCGCGCAGACGCTGGCGGATGTGGATGATTCTGCCGGACAGCAAAAAATCCAGCTCGCGCGGGTGCAAAACACCTTAGGCATCGCACTGAGCCCGGCGGCGCTGGCGGTGCAGGGCGCGGATCTGAAAGATGCCCGTATGTTGCATTATGACGAATATGACATCGCGCAAATTACCTATCTTGACGCGCGTTACGGCCCGATGGCGCTGTGTATTACGCGCAGCGAGCACCGCGACAATACGGCATTGCAGCGAGAAATCCGCCGGGGAATGAACGTGGTTTACTGGCGCAATGCCGGTTACAACTTCATGCTGATCGGCCACAGTCCGGCACCGGCTCTGGCCGCGCATGCTGCGGCTTTACAGGCGAATCTGGCCTGAATGATTTCGTCACGTCACTAACTTATGTAATTATTTAAAGTATTAAACTATTTTTAATGCACGTAACGATAATGTTAAATTGTTTACGAAATCTCGATAATATGAGTATTCGGTAACATTTGTGTGGTTGATTTGTCGTTCTTCGCCGCGGTTTTCGTTGCTCCCCATTATTGTCCTTTCATACTCTGTGGAAATAATCGCTTATTTCCCACCGCACCGCCGGGTTGTTGATTTCGTTTATCCAGAGGAAATCTGGATAGCTTTCACCTGCAAAACTAAAACTAAACATTCAGAGAAACAGACGTCATGAGAAAGATACTCGCCATGATCCTCTGCCTTAACGTGGTTGCTTTCAGCCAGTCAGCGTTGGCAGAAGATGAAAAGCCCGTTGATGTGTTACTGATCGGCGGCGGCATTATGAGCGCGACGCTGGGGACATACCTTCAGGAATTAGAGCCAGACTGGTCAATCGACATGGTTGAGCGCCTGGACGGCGTAGCGCTGGAAAGCTCCAACGGCTGGAACAACGCCGGTACCGGCCACTCTGCGCTGGCAGAAATGAACTACACACCGGAAAAAGCCGACGGCAGTATCGATATCTCCAAAGCGGTCGAAATCAACGAATCCTTCCAGATTTCCCGTCAGTTCTGGACCTATCAGGTTGAGAACGGCGTACTGCACAACCCGCGTTCCTTCATCAACAGCACGCCGCACATGAGTTTTGTGTGGGGTGATGACAACATCAATTTCCTGCGTAAACGTTTTGCGGCATTGCAACAAAGCACGCTGTTCCGTGGCATGGAATATTCAGAAGACCCGGCGCAAATCAAACAGTGGATCCCGCTGGTGATGGAAGGGCGTGATCCGGCGCAGAAAATCGCTGCGACCCGCATTCCGATTGGTACCGACGTAAACTTCGGCGAAATCACCCGTCAGCTGGTGGCCTCGTTGCAGAAGAAGCCTAACTTCTCCCTGAGCCTCGGTCATGAAGTGCGTGACATTAAACGTAACCCGGATAACACCTGGAACGTGACCGTTGCCGACCTGAAAAACGACGGCAAAGAAAGCGTTATCAAAGCGAAATTCGTGTTTATCGGTGCGGGCGGTGCGTCCCTGACGCTGCTGCAAAAATCCGGTATTCCTGAAGCGGACAACTACGGCGGCTTCCCGGTGGGTGGCGAGTTCCTGGTGACTGAAAACCCGGACGTGGTGAAACGTCATCTGGCGAAAGTGTACGGGAAAGCGTCTGTCGGCTCACCGCCGATGTCCGTTCCGCACCTCGATACCCGTATTCTGGATGGCAAACAGGTTCTGCTGTTCGGGCCGTTCGCCACCTTCTCCAGCAAGTTCCTGAAAAACGGTTCCCTGTGGGATCTGTTCGGCAGCGTGAATTTCTCCAACATCATGCCGATGACCCACGTGGGTATCGACAACTTTGATCTGGTGAAATATCTGGTCAGCCAGGTGATGCTCTCCGACGACGACCGTTTCGATGCATTACGTGAATACTTCCCGGATGCGAAGAAAGAAGACTGGCGTCTGTGGGAAGCCGGTCAGCGCGTGCAGATCATCAAAAAAGATGAGAAAGAAGGCGGCGTTCTGCGTCTCGGCACCGAAGTGGTCAGCTCGAAAGACGGCAGCATTACCGCGCTGCTGGGCGCTTCTCCGGGCGCATCCACTGCGGCTCCGATCATGCTGCACCTGATGGAAAAAGTGTTTAAAGACAAAGTCGCCACACCGGAGTGGCAGGCCAAACTGAAGGAAATCATCCCTTCATACGGCACTGAACTGAACGGCAACGTGGCGGCGACCGAGAAAGAACTGGGCGACACCAGCCGCGTTCTGATGCTCGACAACCCGCAACCGAAAGCGGCGGAACCGGCTCCGGCGGCGGACAATTCTTCAGCCCCTAAAAAGGGTGAAGAGCAGAAGCAAGTGGCAGACGTCGCGTTGTAATCTGATTCCGTAAAAAGTGATCGTAAAGGCGCGGGCAACTGCGCCTTTTTTCTTCATCTCCCTTCATATATCTCTTTGTGAATACGTAAATTCCATTAAACTATTCCCACAATTTCACCATGTGAATACAGTTTCCTCACACCCCGAAAAGCAGGATGCTTTTCACATGTCAGCCAGGGACCGGAATGAACACACTTTCCCGCTATTCTCTCGATATCTGGAACAGC
>NZ_CAWOJA010000002.1:0-185335 GCF_963881615.1 Rahnella sp. CJA17(1/100)
ACAGCAACGCAGCGATGCTAAAACTGCCCTCGAGACGTGAGCGTGAATATGTCAGGGAAGTGAGAGAAAAAAGGTCGAAATATCCCTTAAAAAACAATGCCGGTCACCTTAAGTGACCGGCATTAGGCACCTCGGGTGTCTGTTCTTTTTTGTAGCACCCCTTTTTAATCTCAATACCCCTCCCCTTTTACCTGCTGCCGATTGTTTCGACTGCGGCATTAAGCGCTGCCGATTTGCCCGCTTATGAAGTTAAATCAGGCCATTTGGCACGACTCTTGCTACATCTGATTGAAAGATATCTGATTAGTTACTTTTTATGACGGGATGCATCATTTTGGTACAAACAGGCTGCTCCTCATGCACTTTCCGGGTGCATAGCCGTTTGATTGCTTTGATTTGGTGCGTGTCTCGTCTCAAAAAAGAAACAATGTGGTTTCATAATATTCACATTCAGCTATTTTCTAGCTTCATATGACGAGGCATTAGTACTTTCTGATCCCTGAGTTTGGATCCCTAATGACAGCAAGGAGTTGGACATGCAATTGCGCAAATTGGCGTTATCAGTACTGTTAGCAAGCGTTACCGTGAGCAGCTTTGCTCACGCAGAAGAACTGACCGGCACCCTGAAAAAAATTAAAGACAATGGCGTTATCGTGGTGGGTCACCGTGAATCCTCAGTGCCATTCTCTTACTACAACAACGAACAAAAAGTTGTGGGTTATTCACAGGACTATTCTGACGCTATCGTTGACGCAGTGAAGAAAAAACTGAACCTGCCTGACCTGCAGGTCAAAATGATGCCAATCACTTCGCAGAACCGTATCCCGCTGCTGCAAAACGGCACCTACGATTTCGAATGTGGTTCAACCACCAACAACCTGGAACGTCAGCAACAAGCGGCCTTCTCTGACACCATCTTTGTGATCGGTACACGTCTGCTGGTGAAAAAAGGTTCAGAGATTAAAGATTTCACTGACCTTAAAGGCAAAACTGTTGTTGTAACCTCCGGTACGACTTCAGAAGTTCTGCTGAACAAGCTGAACGAAGAGAAAAAACTGGATCTGCGCATCATCAGTGCCAAAGACCACGGTGACTCCTTCCGTACGCTGGAAACCGGCCGCGCAGTGGCCTTCATGATGGATGACGCCTTGCTGGCCGGTGAACGTGCGAAAGCCAAGAAACCAGACAACTGGGAAATTGTCGGTACGCCGCAATCCAAAGAAGCTTATGGCTGCATGATGCGTAAAGACGATGCTGAGTTTAAAAAACTGGTTGATGACACCATCGTGCAGGCACAAACCTCCGGTGAAGCAGGCAAATGGTTTGAAACCTGGTTCAAAAAACCAATTCCTCCGAAAAACCTGAATATGAACTTTGAGCTGTCCGATGACATGAAAGCTCTGTTCAAAGCGCCAAACGATAAGGCGCTGTAAGTCATACCAAATGGACGGGTATAACCAAGAGAAGAGTGAAAAGTGACTAAAATACAAGGTTGGACCACCAACCTGTGATGATACAGATGCGGGGTGGTCGTTCCCCACCCCGCATTCTTTCCCATTCACTTTAGGCGAATTGCGTCATCACTCAGATGGGTAAGCCTTTACCCGCTTTACGGAGTTTTTATGTCAATAGATTGGAACTGGGGCATTTTTCTGCAACAAGCCCCCTTCGGTAACACCACTTATCTGGGCTGGATTTGGAATGGATTTCAGGTCACTGTCGCACTGTCAATTTGCGCATGGATAATCGCCTTCCTCATCGGTTCTCTGTTCGGTATTTTGCGTACCGTCCCCAACCGCATCCTTTCGGGTATTGGTACCTGTTACGTCGAATTATTCCGTAACGTGCCATTAATCGTGCAATTCTTCATTTGGTATCTGGTGGTCCCTGAACTGCTGCCTGAAAATATCGGCATGTGGTTTAAATCCGAACTGGCGCCTGACGTACAGTTCTTCACTTCCTCGGTAATTTGCCTCGGGTTGTTCACCGCCGCCCGTGTATGCGAACAGGTGCGTGCAGCCATCCAGTCCCTGCCAAGCGGACAACGCAATGCCGGACTGGCGATGGGCCTTACGCTGCCGCAAACTTACCGCTATGTGCTGTTACCCAATGCTTACCGCGTGATCGTGCCGCCAATGACCTCTGAGATGGTTAACCTGGTGAAAAACTCCGCCATTGCCTCGACCATTGGTCTGGTGGATATGGCCGCACAAGCCGGTAAGCTGCTGGATTACTCCGCGCATGCGTATGAATCATTCACTGCAATCACCGTTGCTTATGTCCTTATCAATGCCGTCATCATGCTGCTGATGCATTTCGTAGAACGTAAAGTCCGCCTGCCGGGCAACATGGGAGGGAAATAAGCATGCATGAATTCGACTGGAGTTCTATTGGTCCCGGCCTGCCCTATCTGTGGCAAGGTATGGTCATTACGCTGAAGATTACGTCGCTGGCGATTGTGGTCGGTATTTTGTGGGGCACCCTGCTGGCGGTCATGCGCCTGTCAACGTTCAAACCGATCAGCTGGTTTGCCTCGGCTTACGTCAACCTTTTCCGCGCGGTTCCGCTGGTCATGGTGCTGTTGTGGTTCTATCTGATTGTGCCGGGCTTTCTGCAAAAAGTGCTCGGACTGTCACCTAAAACCGACATCCGCCTGATTTCTGCGATGGTCGCGTTTGCGTTATTTGAAGCGGCGTATTACTCGGAGATTATCCGCGCAGGGATTATCAGCATCGCACGCGGTCAGTCTTCTGCAGCGCTGGCGCTGGGTATGACGCAATGGCAATCCATGAAGCTGGTTATCCTGCCGCAGGCTTTCCGCGCGATGGTGCCGTTACTGCTGACGCAGGCGATCGTTTTGTTCCAGGATACTTCGCTGGTGTACGTTCTGGGCCTCGCAGACTTCTTCCGCAGCGCATCTAATATTGGTGACCGTGACGGTACGCTGGTTGAGATGGTGCTGTTTGCAGGACTTATTTACTTTGTTATCAGCCTTTGTGCTTCCTTGCTGGTGCGTTATTTGAAGAAAAGGACCGTTTCATGATTTCACTGAAGAATGTTTCTAAATGGTACGGGCACTTTCAGGTGCTTACCGATTGCAGCACCGAAGTTAAAAAAGGTGAAGTTGTGGTGGTTTGCGGGCCTTCAGGCTCAGGGAAATCGACGCTGATCAAAACCGTTAACGGACTCGAACCGGTTCAGAAAGGTGAGATCCTGGTCAACGGGACGCCGGTCAATGACAAGAAGACCAATCTGGCGCAACTGCGTGCAAAAGTGGGCATGGTTTTCCAGCATTTCGAACTGTTCCCGCACCTTTCCATCATCGATAACCTGACACTGGCGCAAGTCAAAGTTTTAAAACGTGATAAAGCAGCAGCGAAAGACAAAGGCCTGAAATTACTGGATCGTGTCGGTTTGTCCGCGCACGCCAATAAATTCCCCGGCCAGCTTTCCGGTGGTCAGCAACAGCGTGTGGCGATTGCCCGTGCATTGTGTATGGATCCGATCGCGATGTTGTTTGACGAACCGACGTCCGCTCTTGATCCGGAAATGATCAACGAAGTGCTCGACGTTATGGTTGAGCTGGCAAACGAAGGTATGACAATGATGGTGGTGACGCACGAAATGGGCTTCGCCCGTAAAGTGGCCAACCGCGTGATTTTCATGGATGAAGGCAAGATTGTAGAAGATCGCAATAAAGACGATTTCTTCAATAATCCGGAATCCGATCGCGCCCGGGATTTCCTGGCTAAGATCCTGCACTGACCGGCACTGAAGAAAAGAAAGCACACCTGCCCCGCTTCTCCGGGGCAGGTGTCTGACGCTTAAGGTTCAAACGGACGACGCGTAAACTCAGTGTTACCGCATTTCGGGCATTTACTCAGAATTTCCGGCGTATACACCGCTAAGTGAAAATGACAGTTTTCACACACCAGATTGCCCAGACCGACGACTTCTCCGCTGTGATAAATCCCGTGATGGCTGACATCTTTAAAAACCTCTTTCCATTCCAGCTGGGTTTTATCGGTCATATCGGCCAACTCTTTCCACAAGCTTTCTTTAATGACCCGCATGAACACACTGTCCGTGCCGTCATCTTCTTCTGCCACGGCTTGCTGGTTTTCTTCATAGTTACGGGCAAATTCGTGCAAATCGCGGCGTACCGCCGACGTTAACTGTTCAATCTGGATTTCCGTCAGCTTGCCCTCTTCCTGCAGTCTGACGCGGGCGTCCTGTACCAGCGCGCTGATATCACGTTCACCGTGTTTTAACCGCTCGGTCAGTGATGTCACCAACTGCCGGTAAGATTGCGTAATATTGCTCATATTTCCTCTCCTTGAACTGTCATAACCATTTTCACGGCGGGAACGCACTGCCTTTATTTTAGTCGTAAATCCCTGATCCGTTGCGCAGATTATCTCGCGCTGACTCGCAGATTATGAATATTGCGCCAGAAGCGGACAGAAATTCCCTTTAGCCTTCGCTGGGTGTTGTTGCTCCAACCGCTTATCAGCTATGCTATGCGGATCTTTTGATTAAAACTTTTTGAGCTACAGGCGTAGCTGTTTTCACTCACAGGACCACCGGCCGCCATGCAAGAGCAATACCGTCCAGAAGACATCGAGTCACACGTTCAGCTTCACTGGCAAGAGAAGCAAACCTTCAAAGTTACCGAACAGCCTGGCAAGGAGAAATATTATTGCCTCTCCATGTTGCCTTATCCATCAGGCCGTCTCCACATGGGACACGTGCGCAACTACACCATCGGTGACGTGATTTCCCGTTACCAGCGCATGCTCGGTAAAAACGTTCTGCAGCCGATTGGCTGGGATGCGTTTGGCCTGCCAGCGGAAGGGGCAGCGGTTAAAAACAACACCGCACCTGCGCCGTGGACTTACGAAAACATCGAATACATGAAGAACCAGCTTAAATTGCTGGGCTTCGGCTATGACTGGGATCGTGAAATCGCGACCTGTAAGCCTGATTATTATCGCTGGGAACAATGGTTCTTCACCAAGCTGTACGAAAAAGGTCTGGTTTATAAGAAGACCTCCGCAGTGAACTGGTGTCCGCATGACCTGACCGTTCTGGCGAATGAACAGGTTATCGACGGCTGCTGCTGGCGTTGCGATACCAAAGTAGAACGTAAAGAAATTCCTCAGTGGTTTATCAAAATCACCGATTACGCCGATCAGCTGCTTAACGATCTGGACACGCTGGAAAGCTGGCCAGAGCAGGTGAAAACCATGCAGCGCAACTGGATCGGCCGTTCAGAAGGCGTGGAAATCACTTTTGATGTGGCTGACAGCGATGAAAAAGTCACGGTGTACACCACTCGTCCTGATACGTTTATGGGCGCGACCTACGTCGCTGTGGCTGCCGGTCATCCTCTGGCACAGTTGGGCGCACAGAATAATCCTGCGCTGAACGATTTCATCGACGAATGCCGTAACACCAAAGTTGCCGAAGCAGAAATGGCGACGATGGAAAAGAAAGGCATGGCAACCGGTCTGTTTGCCATTCATCCGCTGTCGGGTGAGAAGCTGCCAATCTGGGCTGCCAACTTCGTGCTGATGGAATACGGTACCGGCGCAGTGATGGCCGTGCCTGGCCACGATCAGCGCGACTGGGAATTCGCCACCAAATACGATCTGCAGATCAAACCGGTTATCCTGAATCTGGACGGCAGCCATCCTGACGTCAGCGCAGAAGCGATGACGGAAAAAGGCACGCTGTTCAACTCAGGTGAATTCGATGGTCTGAACCACGAAGACGGTTTCAATGCCATTGCCGATAAACTGGTTGCTCAGGGTGTCGGTCAGCGCAAAGTGAACTATCGCCTGCGCGACTGGGGGGTTTCCCGTCAACGTTACTGGGGCGCACCAATTCCGATGATCACGCTGGAAGACGGCACCGTTATTCCTGCGCCTGAAGATCAACTGCCGGTTGTTTTGCCGGAAGATGTGGTCATGGACGGTATCACCAGCCCGATTAAAGCGGATCCTGAGTGGGCGAAAACTACCGTCAACGGTATGCCGGGTCTGCGTGAAACCGACACCTTTGACACCTTCATGGAATCTTCCTGGTATTACGCGCGTTACACCTGCCCGCAATATGACGAAGGTATGCTGGATCCTGCAGCCGCCAACTACTGGTTGCCAGTCGATCAGTATGTCGGTGGTATTGAACACGCCATCATGCACCTGATGTATTTCCGCTTCTTCCACAAACTGATGCGTGATGCAGGTTTGGTGGATTCTGACGAACCGGCCAAGCGCCTGTTGTGTCAGGGTATGGTTCTGGCTGACGCGTTCTACTACACCGGTAACAGCGGCGAACGTATCTGGGTTTCCCCGGCGGATGCCATTGTTGAACGTGATGAAAAAGGTCGCATCACCAAAGCCACTGACCCGCAAGGCCACGAACTGGTTTACGCGGGCATGAGCAAGATGTCCAAGTCTAAAAACAACGGCATCGACCCGCAGGTGATGGTCGATAAATACGGTGCAGATACCGTGCGTCTTTTTATGATGTTCGCTTCTCCGGCAGAAATGACGCTGGAATGGCAAGAGTCCGGCGTTGAAGGGGCAAACCGCTTCCTGAAACGTGTCTGGAAACTGGCCTTCGAGCACACAGAAAAAGGTCCTGTTGCCGCTCTGGATGTGGCTTCTCTCAATGAAGCACAGAAAGATCTGCGTCGTGACTTGCATAAAACCATCGCCAAAGTGACCGATGATATCGGTCGTCGTCAGACCTTCAACACCGCTATCGCGGCAGTCATGGAACTGATGAACAAGCTGGGCCGTGCACCTCAGGATACCGAACAGGATCGTGCGCTGCTGCAGGAATCCTTGCTGGCAGTTGTCCGTATGCTTTATCCATTCACTCCGCACGTCTGCTTCAGCCTCTGGCAGTCGCTGCAAGGAGAAGGTGACGTGGATACCGCGCCATGGCCACAAGCTGATGAGCAGGCAATGGTTGAAGATTCCAAGCTGGTCGTTGTACAGGTGAACGGTAAAGTGCGTGCTAAAATCACCGTAGCCGCTGATGCTACCGAGCAACAAGTGCGCGATCGTGCGGCAGAAGAACATTTGGTCGCAAAATATCTGGATGGGGTTACGGTTCGCAAAGTAATCTACGTCCCGGGCAAACTGCTTAACCTGGTTGTAGGTTGAGTCAAGGAGGATCTGTGCGACATCCCATAATGACACTGCTGCTCACCGCAGCAGTGCTGGTTACAGCAGGTTGTGGATTCCATTTACGTGGAAAAACCAATGTTCCTGACGAACTGAAAACAATCGTTTTGGACAGTGGGGATCCGTATGGTCCGTTGACTCGTAATATCAGGACTCAGCTGCGTCTAAGTAATGTGACCATTGTTGATGATCCGACCAAAGAACAGCGTAAGGATATTCCGTCGCTGCGCATTGGGGCTGAGTCAGTGGGTCAGACTACCGCATCAATCTTCCAGGACGGTAAGACTGCGGAATATCAGATGGAAATGAACATTAATGCGACAGTTCTGATGCCTGGCAAGGATTTGTATCCTATCCATGTAAAAGTGTTCCGTTCCTTCTTTGACAACCCGTTAACGGCGCTGGCCAAAGATAACGAACAGGACATCATTATCGAGGAAATGCGCCAGCAGGCTGCGCAGCAACTGATCCGTAAGTTGCTGACCGTCCATGCTTCAGAATTGCAGAAAGCAGAGGATGTCGGCGGGCGTCAGGTAGAAGTCATTTCTACCGGTTCATCAGCCACGACGTCGTCTGATGCCTCTGCGGCATCTTCCACGGCACCGGCCACCCCTTCCGCACAATGATCCGAGTTTATCCGGAACAACTTGCCGCGCAGCTCCGTGAGGGGCTGCGCGCTTGTTATGTGTTATGTGGAAACGACCCTTTGCTTTTGCAGGAAAGCCAGGACAGCATACGTCACGCTGCCCAGCAGGCTGACTTCCAGGAGCACTACACGTATATTCTTGACGCCCATACCGAATGGGAGTCCATCTTCAGCATCTGTCAGGCCCTGAGCCTGTTTGCCAGCCGGCAGACCCTGATGCTTATTCTGCCCGAAAATGGCCCGACGGCGCCGATGGCAGAACAATTACTCAAACTGACCACCTTGCTCCACGACGATATTCTTCTGCTGTTGCGCGGTACAAAACTGACCAAAGCGCAGGAAAACAGCGCCTGGTTTAAAGCGTTAAGTGACAAAGGTGTTTTCGTCAGTTGTCAGACGCCCGAACAGGCACAACTTCCCCGCTGGGTGACCCGTCGCGCCAAAGAACTTTCACTTGAACTCGATGAACCAGCTAATCAGCTTTTGTGCTACTGCTACGAAGGAAATTTGCTGGCGCTGGCGCAGTCGCTGGAGCGCCTTTCCCTGCTCTATCCCGATGGCAAACTCACGCTACCGCGCGTCGAAGAGGCCGTCAACGATGCGGCACATTTCACACCTTATCACTGGCTGGATGCGTTACTGGCCGGGAAAAGTAAGCGAGCCTGGCATATTTTGCGTCAGTTGCAACAGGAAGACAGCGAGCCGGTTATTTTATTGCGAACCGTACAGCGTGAGCTGCTGATGCTGCTCAATCTGAAACGGAAAATGGACACGACGCCGATCAGGACCCTGTTTGATCAGCAAAAAGTCTGGCAAAACCGCCGGGCGCTGGTGACTCAGGCACTGCAACGCCTGTCTCTTGCCCAGCTGTCTCAGGCCGTTCGCTTACTGACCCAGATGGAAATCACGCTCAAACAGGATTACGGTCAGTCAGTCTGGGCCGAGCTTGAAAGCCTGTCTATGCTACTCTGTGGGAAATCCTTACCCACCGGATTGACGGAGTTGGGTTCGTATTGAAGCAGGACACCGTTATGCCGCGCCGCGCCGCACATTCTTCTGCAACCGCTGAAAAGCTGCTGGCTTTTTTTGGCGGTACGTTTGACCCGATCCATTATGGTCATCTGAAACCCGTTGCGGCGCTGGCAGCACAGGCAGGGTTTGATCAGGTGATCCTGCTGCCCAACAACGTTCCTCCCCACCGGCCACAACCCGAAGCCACGCCGCAGCAACGTCTGCATATGGCGAAGCTGGCTGTGGCGGATAACGCGCTGTTTTCAGTCGACCCCCGCGAGCTGGCTGTTGATACGCCCTCCTACACGATTGAGACACTTGCAACGTTACGTAAAGAACATGGCGACAAATGCCCGCTGGCGTTTATCATTGGCCAGGATTCGTTACTGACGCTGCATAAGTGGCACCGCTGGGAATCGTTACTGGATTTCTGTCATATCGTGGTGATGGCACGTCCGGGTTATCAGGAACAACTTGATACACCGGAACTGCAGAAATGGTATGACGCCCATCGGGTGAATGATGCCAATGCGCTTAAGCAAAAACCGGCCGGATTCATTTATCAGGCCAATACCCCATTGCTGGATATTTCAGCGACTGAAATCCGTGAACGCCGTCATGCGGGTCTTGATTGCTCAGATTTACTGCCTTCCGCCGTTGAGCGTTATATAGAATCACAGGGCTTGTACCGCGAGTAGCTAACGCGTGCTATACTGCGCCGCTTAATTTCGGCTCTCGATAACGCTGCGTAATCAACCGATACAATGTATTGATTGTTAAACGTTTTAAGCTGTTTTCCAGACAACCGCTATGTTTATCCTTCATGAGATTGATCATTGCTTCGGTGCCACACCGGCGGACATCTCGTGAGGTCAATTGTTTCAAACATCCCCAGGGGGAACCTTTGCAAGGTAAAGCGCTCCAAGATTTTGTTGTCGATAAAGTCGATGACCTGAAAGCACAAGACATCATCGCCATTGATGTTAAAGGTAAATCCAGTATTACTGACTGCATGATTATCTGTACCGGCACGTCAAGCCGCCATGTCATGTCCATCGCCGGGCATCTGGTTGAAGAAATTAAAGCCGTTGGCCTTGATGCCATGGGTGTGAAAGGCATTAATGAAGCTGACTGGGTGGTTGTCGATCTGGGCGAAGTGATCGTGCACGTTATGCAGGAAGAAAGCCGTCAGTTGTATGAGCTTGAGAAACTCTGGGGCTGATGCGTGAAGCTGCAACTTGTCGCCGTCGGCACAAAAATGCCTGACTGGGTGCAAACCGGTTTTAACGATTATCTGCACCGTTTCCCTAAAGATATGCCGTTTGAACTGACAGAGGTTCCGGCCGGGAAACGTGGGAAGAACGCAGACATCAAGCGCATTCTTGAAAAAGAAGGCGAGCAGATGCTGGCCGCTGTCGGTAAAGGGAATCGCATCGTGACGCTGGATATTCCAGGGACACCATGGGAAACCCCGCAACTGGCACAACAACTGGAACGCTGGAAGCAGGACGGACGCAATGTCAGCCTGTTGATCGGCGGTCCGGAAGGGCTGGCACCGGCCTGTAAAGCCGCAGCGGAACAGAGCTGGTCGCTCTCTCCGTTGACGCTTCCTCACCCGCTGGTGCGGGTTCTGGTCGCGGAAAGTCTTTATCGCGCCTGGAGTATTACCACTAATCATCCATATCACCGCGAATAACGGGTGGTGAATGTCAGCAACATGAATTAAGTAGTGGGATGAAAATAGATCGTAACCCTTTTCGCGACTATACGGCTGAATCAGCCCTCTTTGTGCGCCGTGCACTGGTGGCGTTTATCGGCATTCTGCTACTTAGCGGCGTTTTAGCTTTTAATCTTTATAATCTGCAAATTGTCCGTTTTCAGGATTACCAAACCCGTTCTAACGATAACCGTATCAAGCTGGTGCCGATCGCGCCCAGCCGCGGCATTATCTATGACCGCAACGGTACGCCGCTGGCGCTGAACCGCACGATCTATCAGCTTGAACTGGTGCCGGAAAAAGTGGACGATTTGCAGGCCACGCTTGAAGGCCTCAAACCGATAGTTGACCTCACGCAGGAAGATATCGATAACTTCAAAAAAGAACGCCAGCGTTCGCGACGCTTTACGTCTATTGCCGTCAAAACGGCCCTGACTGAAGTTCAGGTTGCGCGTTTCTCCGTGAACCAGTTCCACTTCCCCGGCGTTGAAGTCAAAGGCTATCAGCGTCGCTACTATCCGTATGGTTCAGCGCTGACGCACGTTATCGGCTATGTATCGAAAATCAATGACCGTGACGTTGAACGCCTCGATAAAGATGGCATTCTGGCCAACTATGCCGCCACGCACGACATTGGTAAGCTCGGCATTGAGCGCTATTACGAAGACACGCTTCACGGTAAAACCGGCTATGAAGAAGTTGAAGTGAACAACCGTGGCCGCGTTATCCGCCAGCTACACGAAGAACCGCCGCAGGCGGGCAAAGATATTTACCTGACGATCGACTTGCCATTACAGCAATATATTGAAGTCTTGCTGACCGGCAGCCGCGCCGCTGTGGTGGTTACCGATCCGCGCGATGGCGCCATCCGTGCGCTGGTGTCTAACCCGAGTTATGACCCGAACCTGTTTGTGGATGGCATCTCCAGTAAAGATTACAACACGCTGCTTAACGACCCCAATAAGCCGCTGATCAACCGGACAACGCAGGGGGTTTATCCGCCAGCGTCTACTGTGAAACCGTATATTTCAGTTTCTGCGCTGACAACGGGTGTTATCAATAAAAACACCTCCCTGTTTGATCCGGGCTGGTGGCAGTTACCGGGTTCAGACAAGCGTTACCGCGACTGGAAACACTGGGGGCATGGTCGCCTGAATGTGACGAAAGCCCTTGAGGAATCGGCTGATACCTTCTTCTATCAGGTGGCTTATGATATGGGGATTGACCGTCTTTCCGAGTGGATGGGCAAATTTGGTTACGGCCAGTACAGCGGTATCGATTTATCAGAAGAACGTAGCGGGAATATGCCAAACCGCGACTGGAAATTTAAACGCTTCAAAAAACCCTGGTATCAGGGCGACACCATTCCGGTGGGTATCGGTCAGGGCTACTGGACCGCAACTCCAATCCAAATCATGAAAGCCATGACCACGCTGATTAATGACGGCAATGTCAAAACGCCACATTTGTTGCTGAGCACCAAAGTTGACGGCCAGCAGGTGCCGTACAAACAACAGGAAACGACCCAGATTGGCGATATTCATTCCGGCTATTGGGAAATTGCCAAAGACGGTATGTATGGCGTAGCAAACCGTCCGAACGGTACGGCCCGCAAGTACTTTGCTGACGCGCCTTATAAAGCCGCCGCAAAATCCGGGACTGCACAAGTTTACGGTTTGAAAGCCAATGAAATCTATAATGCGCATAAAATCGCTGAGCATCTGCGTGACCACAAGCTGATGACCTCTTTTGCACCCTATGACAAACCGACCGTGGCCGTGGCCGTGGTTCTGGAGAATGGCGGTGCGGGTCCGGCAGTGGGGACAATTTCACGCCAGATACTCGACCACATTTTACTGGGCGACAACACGACACAATTACCGGCTGACGCGCCAGCGCCACCGGGAACCGAAGGTGATTAACCGTCAATGACTGAGAACCAACAAAAAAGATCATTGTGGTCGAAAATGCATATCGACCTGACGATGTTGCTGATCGTGCTCGCGCTGCTGACCTACAGTGCGTTCGTGATGTGGAGCGCCAGTGGTCAGGACATGGGCATGATGGAACGTAAAATCGGCCAGATCCTGATGGGTCTGGTGATTATGCTGGTCATGGCACAAATCCCGCCGCGCGTTTACGAAAGCTGGGCACCTTATCTCTACATCTTCTGCGTTTTCCTGCTGGTGCTGGTGGATGCCTTCGGCAGTATCAGTAAAGGTGCACAGCGCTGGCTGGATCTGGGGATCATTAAATTCCAGCCGTCAGAACTGGCGAAAATCGCCGTGCCCCTGATGGTCGCGCGCTTTATCAATCGCGACGTTTGCCCGCCTTCACTTAAAAATACCGCGATTGCCCTGGCATTAATCTTCATCCCTACCCTGCTGGTCGCGGCACAGCCCGATCTGGGCACCTCGATTCTGATTGCCGCATCCGGTTTATTCGTGCTGTTCCTTTCGGGCATGAGCTGGAAACTGATTGCCGTCGCCGCCCTGCTGGTTGCCGCATTTATCCCGATCCTGTGGTTCTTCCTGATGCACGACTATCAGCGCGACCGCGTCATGATGTTGCTTGATCCTGAAAGCGATCCGCTGGGTGCGGGCTATCATATTATTCAGTCTAAAATTGCCATCGGCTCTGGCGGTTTTTCCGGCAAAGGCTGGTTGCATGGCACGCAGTCTCAGCTGGAATTCCTGCCCGAGCGACATACCGACTTTATCTTCGCTGTACTCGCCGAAGAACTGGGGTTGATTGGTGTTCTGGTGCTGCTTGGGCTGTACTTATGCCTGATCATGCGCGGTCTGGTGATCGCCGCCCATGCACAGACTACTTTTGGCCGCGTGATGTCCGGCGGACTGATGCTGATTCTGTTCGTTTATGTGTTTGTTAACATCGGCATGGTCAGTGGTATTGTCCCGGTAGTTGGGGTACCTTTGCCTCTGGTCAGCTATGGTGGGTCAGCACTCATCGTGCTAATGGCAGGGTTTGGTATCGTTATGTCGATACATACTCATCGAAAAATGTTGTCGAAAAACTTATAGAGGTGAGCAATGCGTAAGGAGTGGCTTGGAGCTGTCATTATCGGTTTGCTGTTAAGTGGTTGTGCCACTGAAGATACACAGCAACAACAACCGGCACCGCAGCAAGCCTACAATGGCCCTGTGGTAGAAATCGGCGGGGCTGATCCGCGTTACGAACCTTATAATCAGGGCACGATGCAGGATTATACCGTTAACGGTAAAACCTATAAGATCATCAAAGACCCGTCCAACTTTTCGCAGGTGGGGCAAGCGGCCTGGTACAGTCAGGAGAATGGAGGCAACACTACCGCGCTCGGTGAAGAATTCGACCCGACAGCCATGACCGCTGCGCATCCGACATTGCCGATCCCAAGCTATGTCCGCGTCACCAACATGGCGACAGGACGCATGCTGGTCGTGCGTGTTAACGATCGTGGCCCTTATGTGCCGGGCAAAATTATCGATTTGTCTCAGGCTGCGGCAGACCGTCTGAACCTGACCAACAGCACCAAAGTACGCATTGATTTTATCAACGTTGCGCCTGACGGCACGCTCTCCGGCCCGGGGACTATTGGTACGACCGTCGCCAAACAATCTTATGCATTACCGTCTCGTCCAAGTTTAGGCGCCAGCAACATGGGTACGCCTACGCTGACAGCAGAGCCGGTGAATACGTCAGATGTACGCCCGATCAGTAACAGCACCCTGAGTAATCCTAATGCTGCGCCATTAACGAATGACGAAGATAACAACGGCACCGTAGCCTCTGCGCCAGCAGCGACCACGATGTCCGGTAACAGCGGCGGGTTTCTGAGCGCGCCAACACCTCTGCGTCAGGGTGTGTTAGAAGGCAGCGAACCGGTAACAGCACCGGTTGCTGTCGCCAGTGCCGCGCCAGTAGCAGCTGCTGCGGCCTCCGCAGCGCCTGCGCATACCACTGCCATTCCTTCCTCGGGATTTATGGTACAGGTTGGCGCACTGAGTAATCCTCAGAACGCGCAACTGTGGCAAAAAAGCCTCAGCCAGCGCTTCTCTGTACCCGGTAAAGTACAGGCGAATGGCAGCACCTATCGCGTGCAGCTTGGTCCGTTCAGCACCCGCCAGCAGGCCGAACAGCTGAAACAGCGACTGGCCAACGAAGCTCAGCAGCAGTCTTTCGTCACTGCTGGCATGTAATCTCAAAATACGGGGCATCGGCCCCGTTCTTATAAGTCCCCTGTCTTATAAGTAAAAGTCAGTAAGCGCCGGTAATCGAAGATGTCTGACTTATGACTCTTCTGCTATAGTGGCGCACGTTTATCACTTACTCCCACGGATGTTGTTGTCCCGATCATGAAACTTGTAAATACTTCACGTTTAGTCAAAAGCCTCGCATTTGGCACCGTAATCACTCTGAGTGCAGCGTCCGCCTATGCCGACGATGTTAATTTAAAAACAATGATCCCTGGCGTTCCGCAGATTGATGCTGAAGCCTATATCCTGATCGACTACAACTCCGGCAAAGTTCTGGCAGAAATGAATGCCGATGCGCGCCGCGACCCAGCCAGCCTGACTAAAATGATGACCAGTTATGTTATCGGTCAGTCCATCAAAGCCGGCAAAATCTCTCCGACCGACATCGTTACCGTGGGTCCGGACGCCTGGGCAACCGGCAATCCGGTGTTCAAGGGCTCTTCCCTGATGTTCCTCAAACCCGGCGACCGTGTACCGGTTTCTGAACTCAACCGCGGGATCATTCTGCAATCCGGTAACGACGCCTGTGTGGCAATGGCCGACCATGTGGCCGGAAGTCAGGATGCTTTCGTTGCCATCATGAACAATTACGTGAACTCGCTGGGTCTGAAAAATACCCATTTCGGCACCGTTCATGGTCTTGATGCCGCTGGCCAGTACAGCTCAGCCCGCGATATGGCGCTGATTGGTCAGGCGCTGATCCGTGATGTACCGGAAGAATATGCCACCTACAAAGAGAAAGAATTCACCTTCAACAATATCCGCCAGATGAACCGTAACGGTTTGTTGTGGGATAACAGCCTGAATGTTGACGGCATTAAAACCGGTCATACTGATTCAGCGGGCTATAACCTGGTAGCTTCTGCGACAGAAGGCCAGATGCGTCTGATCTCCGCAGTGATGGGCGGTCATACGTATAAAGGCCGTGAAGTTGAAAGTAAAAAGTTGCTGACCTGGGGCTTCCGTTTCTTCGAAACCGTTTCTCCGCTGAAAGCCGGTAAAGAGTTCGCGTCAGAACCTGTCTGGTTCGGTGATACCGACCGCGTCGCACTGGGCGTTGAGAAAGATGCTTACCTGACGATCCCGCGTGGTCGTATGAAAGATCTGAAAGCCAGCTACGTGCTGAACACACCGGAACTGCATGCGCCCTTGCAGAAAAATCAGGTGGTTGGGTCGATCAACTTCCAGCTTGATGGCAAAACCATTGATGAGCGCCCTCTGGTGGTCATGAACGAAGTGAAAGAAGGCGGCTTCTTCGGTCGCATCGTGGATTACATCAAACTGATGTTCCACCACTGGTTTGGCTAAGTTGCCCGCTTGAAAAAGTTTGCAACAATCCCCATATAACCGGTATAGATTATAGCTCCCGCTACGGCGGGAGTTATACTTTCAGAGACAACACTTAATACGCTGTACAACACGCTGGAGTGCACATGAAAACCAAACTGAACGAACTGCTCGAATTCCCTTGTCCCTTTACCTACAAAGTAATGGGCCTGGCACAACCCGAGCTGGTAGACCAGGTTGTGGAAGTCGTGCAACGCCATGCGCCTGGCGATTACAATCCTCAGGTAAAACCGAGCAGTAAAGGGAATTACCACTCCGTTTCGATTACGATCACTGCGACTCACATCGACCAGGTCGAAACCCTGTACGATGAACTGGGCAATATCGAAATTGTCCGCATGGTGCTGTAAGCCCTTTCTGACCGATCCGCGCGGGAGCCACAACACTGTCGCGCGTTTTCCCCCTCTTCAATGACGATAACTGCCGTGCAATCACAAAATCCGCAAGAACGTATCGTACTGCGCCAGCTTGGTCTTCAGCCCTATGAACCGGTTTCTCTGGCCATGCACCATTTTACTGAGCACCGAAATGCCGACTCGCTTGATGAAATCTGGCTGGTTCAGCATCACCGTGTCTTTACGCAGGGTCAGGCAGGCAAAGCTGAACATGTTCTGATGCCCGGTGATATTCCGGTTATCCAGAGCGATCGCGGTGGTCAGGTGACGTATCACGGTCCCGGTCAGCAGGTAATGTACGTGATGGTGGATTTAAAACGAAAAAAGCTCGGTGTCCGTCAACTGGTGACGGCCATTGAGCAAACGGTGGTGGATACGCTGGCACACTTCTCTATCGACGCTTATCCGCGTGCCGACGCGCCGGGCGTGTATGTCGATGGCAAAAAGATTTGTTCGCTTGGTTTGCGCATCCGCAAAGGTTGTTCGTTACACGGCCTGGCATTAAATATTGATATGGATCTGGAGCCTTTCCACCGCATCAACCCCTGTGGTTATGCTGGCCTTGAAATGACGCAGGCCAGTCTGGAAAAGCCGGGATTAACAGTCGATCAGGTCATGCCTGTTCTGGTGAAATCCTTCAACCATCGCCTTGATTATCAGCAGGTTGATTATCTGCCCTGGCAGATAGAACATTACGCCCCTTCTCCGCCGTGATTTTTGGGCAGAGTTGATACGGCTGTATTGATCTTTTCTCGCGTACCTCGTGTTTTTGTCATTTATCGGGAGCGCGAGAAAATATTTACACACCATTAACACCCCATCAGATCCCTCAGTGAACCGCTAAAATAATCAGTATTTTCAAAATATTACATTCAATTAATGACTCATTTTTTGATAACCCTTCCTGTTTAAGGTTAAAAAATTGCAGCATTTAGCACTTCCGGTCATGACGAAGGGCTGAACGAAGGGATGCTTCAATGATATAATTTCCGCATTATTTCTACTTTTTTTGATGAATCAGCCAGTTCATTGAATGTCCTGAAAAAACTCGGATAACGAGTGACAAACCTGGAAGCTGCAAGATTATGAGTAAACCGATTCAGATGGAACGCGGCGTCAAATACCGCGATGCAGATAAGATGGCGTTAATTCCGGTGAAAACCGTGGTCAGTGACCGGCAGGAAATGTTACGTAAGCCGGCATGGATGAAAATCAAACTGCCTGCCGACTCAACAAAAATTCAGGGCATTAAATCAGCACTGCGTAAGAATGGCCTGCATTCCGTTTGTGAAGAGGCGGCCTGCCCTAACCTTTCCGAGTGCTTCAACCACGGTACCGCAACGTTCATGATCCTCGGCGCCATTTGTACCCGTCGCTGCCCGTTCTGCGATGTGGCACATGGTCGTCCAACCGCACCTGATACCAACGAGCCGGAAAAACTGGCACAGACTATTTCTGATATGGGTCTGCGTTATGTCGTGATCACCTCCGTTGACCGGGATGACTTGCGCGACGGCGGTGCTCAGCATTTTGCGGATTGTATTACGGCTATCCGTGCAAAAAACCCGACCATCAAAATCGAAACGCTGGTACCAGATTTCCGTGGACGTATGGATCGTGCGCTGGAAATTCTTAACGCCAGCCCGCCGGACGTGTTTAACCACAATCTGGAAAACGTGCCGCGTGTTTACCGCCAGGTTCGTCCGGGTGCTAACTACGAGTGGTCGCTGACGCTGCTGCAACGTTTTAAAGAAGCGCATCCGGAAATTCCAACCAAATCAGGTCTGATGGTGGGTCTGGGCGAAACAAACGAAGAAATCATCGAAGTGATGCGCGATCTGCGTCGTCATGGCGTAACGATGCTGACACTCGGCCAGTATTTACAGCCAAGCCGTCACCATCTTCCGGTGCAGCGTTATGTGAGCCCTGAAGAGTTTGATCAGATGAAAGAAGCAGCGATGGAAATGGGCTTCACCCATGCAGCCTGCGGTCCGTTCGTGCGTTCTTCTTATCACGCCGACCTGCAAGCCAAAGGGTTAGAAGTTAAGTAATATCTCGTTACTTTTTCGCTTAAGAAAGACAAAAAGGTTGTTCGCAAGAACAACCTTTTTCGTTTGCTAAGAGGCCGGAGACTGGCGTTCCGAAAACTCAGTCTTTGTGCTCAACACGTTGAGCTGGCTTTTCTTCTGCGGTTTTTTCAGCAGAAGCGGGAGCCGGATCATCGTTCATGGCTTTCTTAAAGCCACGCAGTGCCGCGCCCAGGTCACCGCCCAGAGAACGCAGTTTGCTGGTACCGAACAACAGAACGATCAGCACGCCGACCACCAACAATTTAGTAATACTTAAACCTTCCATACATACCTTCTTTACACTGAGTGCTGGAAAACAGCAGTGACAATTTGCCGTTATTAACGGCCATTCGCGACGTTAATACAACCCGAAAATGTAACAGAACGGATCCGGAACTGTGCGCATTGTGACCAGAGTGAGTTATTATGAGCGTGAACAGCACGCCCATAAAGGACTTCAGTCTTTATTTACAGCAAACCACCTGCAAACTTGATTTCGGATCAGATAAAGCGACTCAGGAACGCCTGTGTCCGCTGATGTTTCGGATTGACCAGAACATCATCCGCTGCCCCCTGCTCAACGACAACGCCGCGATCCATAAACACCACGCGATCTGCAGCCTCTTTCGCAAAACCGATTTCATGCGTCACCACAATCATCGTCAGTCCCTGCTTTGCCAGATCCCGCATGGTAGCCAGCACTTCGCCCACCAGTTCAGGGTCGAGGGCGGACGTTGGCTCATCGAACAGCATCAGTTTAGGTTTCACCGCCAGCGCACGGGCGATAGCAACGCGCTGTTGCTGACCACCGGAAAGATGACGCGGGTAGGCATTCGCTTTATCACTCAGGCCGACTTTTTGCAGCAACTCGCGCGCATATTTCTCCGCTTCATGACGGCTTTCTTTATGCACACCAACCGGTGCTTCAATGATATTTTGCAATACGGTCATATGCGGATAAAGATTGAATTGCTGGAATACCATGCCGATATCCCGGCGCTGTCGCGCAATCGCCCGTTCGGGCAGTTTATGCAGACGGTCACCGTGCAGTTCATAACCGATTTGCTCGCCACCGACCATAATGGAACCGCGATCAATATCTTCCAGATGATTTATACAGCGCAAGAATGTCGATTTACCTGAACCCGACGGCCCGAGGATCACCACCACTTCGCTGGGTTTCACATCAAGATCAATCCCCTTCAGCACTTCGTTATCGCCATAACTTTTATGCACATTACGGGCGACCACCAGTGATGCTTGTCCGGATGACTGTACGTCAGCGGGCAATTGACTCATAAGTCCTCCTTTTGGGCCATGCCCGGTGAATTGATGATCGGCGCGGTTTTTTCTTCCGCATTGCTCTGACGCCGTTTGGCATTTGGCAACGTCCGGCGTGTACCGCGGGAATAATAGCGTTCAATCGCAGACTGTCCGAGATTGAGCAATGACGTGATAAACAGATACCAGATCACCGCCACCATCAGCATAGGCACCACTTCAAAGGTCCGGTTGTAGACCGTTTGCACGGAGTACAGCAAATCGCCCATCGCGATAACGCTGACCAGCGACGTCGCTTTAATCATGCTGATCAGCTGGTTACCGGTCGGCGGAATAATCGAACGCATGGCCTGCGGAATGATGATCCGGCGCAGCGCGCGGCCACGACTCATGCCAAATGCCTGCGCGGTTTCCGCCTGGCCGTTATCGACTGACAGCAAGCCTGCCCGAATGATTTCTGCCATATATGCCGCTTCATTCAGCGCCAGACCGGCAATGGCCGCGGTCAACGGCGTGATCAGATCATTGGTATTCCAGCTCATGTACTCCGGGCCAAACGGGACGCCGAGTACCACGCGCGGGAACAGCGTCGACATGTTGTACCAGAACAATAACTGTACCAGCAGCGGCGTACCGCGGAAGAACCAGATATACAGCCCTGCTAATCTTCTCAGCAACAGGCTGTCAGACAAACGGGCAATCGCCAGCATCAGCCCGATGAACACACCGAGCAGCATCGATACCACGGTAAGGCCGAGCGTGACGCCCAGACCTTTGATCACCGACCCTTCCGTGAACCACTGCGCCACCACATGCCATTCGAAGTTCGGGTTGTGCGAAACGGCCCAAACCACATCAGCGGCAATCAGCAACACCACTATCCAGGCAATCCAGCGGCCGTAGTTACGCGGTGCGTGGGAAAACTCAACGTTACGTCGCGGATCCTGCGTATAGTCGTCCTTGACTGCCGGCGTTGAACTATACGATTTATCCGTCATTTAGACTGCGCCTTTGCCAGGTTAATGCCCGGTGCTGAAATCATATTGCCTTCCAGCCCCCATTTTTTCATGATGATGGCGTACGTGCCGTTGTCGAACAGTTTCTGATAACCGGCGAGGATCGCGTCACGAACCGGTGAGTCTTTGGCGACGACCGTCCCCTGGAAGATATCGCCAAAGCCGTTGGATTTGCCGGTGCCGGTCAGTTCAAGCTGACCGTTGGCTTTTTCCACAAAATAGGTCAGCGGTGCCTGAGAAGAGAAGAACGCGTCGGAACGGTTAGAACGAACCGCCAGAATCGACGTAGGCTGATCGGCAAATGACTGTACAGTCACGGCCGGTTTGCCGTCTTTGACACACACATCAGACTGCTTACGGATAACCTGTTCAGCCGATCCCCCCGCCATCACGGCAATGCGTTTACCGCAGGTATCATCAAGGGAATTGATGTTTTCCGGGTTACCTTTGCGCACCCCGAAGACGACATATTCTTTGACGAAATCGATGAAATCATTTTTCGCCTGACGATCGGGATAATCGCCGATCGGGCCGATGCCCATCTGGTAGCGCCCTGCGGCCATGCCGCTGAGGATGCCGGATAAGCCGCTCACGGAAGCATGCTCTATTTTTACACCCATGACTTGTGCCAGCGCGTGCGCCAGATCCGCACTCGCGCCATCCAGACCGTTGGCGCTGGTCACGATTTCATACGGAGGGAAAGAGCCGTTATTCACAGAGGTCATCACACCTGACTTCTGAATATCCGCAGGTAATTTTGCGTGGATCGCCGGATCCATCGTCTGAGTCGGGATTGTCACGTTTTCAGCAGCAAAGGCATTTATGGAAGATACGGAAAGTAACGCAGCGGTCAGTACAGCAATCTGACGAAGTTGTTTTGCCATCATTCTCTTGTTTCCTCTGTGTAAAAAGTCGGTCTGTGAGTTTATGAATGTTGTGGTTTTATAGTGATTACCTTCCGTGGCAACTTTCCGGGTTTTTCTTTTTATGGCTGTTTATCTATAGAAAAAACAAACGCATCCCCTGGTGAGGGCGCGGTACTGCATGAGCGCTGAGGCAGCCGTTGAGGACCGGCCGCGAACAGACTCAGTCGTTACGCAGTTGCGGTAAACCAAAACGACGGTTTGCCAGCACCGGTAACACTTTTCTGGCATGCGCCAGACGATCTTTATCCAGCTCGGCAAATACCAGTGCCGGGGCCTCGGCTGCGCGGGCGATAGCCACACCCAGCGGATCAACCACCATACTGTTGCCGATATTGCGCTCGCCACATTCACCCACGGCCACCATATAGGTGGTGTTTTCCAGTGCGCGTGCCGTGACCAGCACTTCCCAATGCATTTCTTTCAGCGGGCCTTTCACCCACGCGGCAGGCAGCACCAGTACATCGGCACCGTCGAGCACCAGACGCCGCGCCAGTTCCGGGAACCGCACGTCATAACAGGTCATCAGGCCGACGTTAAACCCGGCGACATTCACCAGCGGCGGTACTTCGTCACCCGCCGTGACATTTTTTGATTCCTGAGAGGAGAACGCATCATAAAGATGCAACTTTTGATATTCAGAAATAATTTCGCCATTACGGATTGAAATCAGCACGTTATATGCACGACCATCCGGTGCAGGCGTATGCACGCTCATCATGGTGGTCATCTGATTGCCACAACTTGCCGCCAGCAACTGACTGACAAACGGACCATCCAGAGGTTGTGCTGCTTTTAAAACCAAATCCGGATCGGTAATGTCACGCGCCAGAATGCCTTCCGGCAGCACCAGCAAATCCACGCCCGCTTCGACAGATTTCGTCATCAGCGAAAGACAGGTTTCGACGTTAGCTTCCCATTCGCGGGAAACCGCAAACTGACCTAATGCAACTTTCATTTTTGACTCCCCCCGTCGCTTACTTGTGAAAGCGATCGGTTAAGTGTTACTGAGCAAAGTTCGGGAACAAATCTCCCGGCGTCAGACGCCTGGCAGTCAGCCCCTGGGCATGTAATTCCTGCGCAAAATCGTCGATCATCTTTTCATTGGCGGCGTAACCGTTTGCATTCCAGTCCGCAGGTAAATCGACCACAGTGCGACGTAAATCATCCAGCAACCATGGCGTGGTATCGGCATATTTCGCGCGCTTATCCATCCAGACTTCATAAGAGCGATCGATGATTTCACTCAGCGCCTGCGGTAACCACGGATGCTCTTCGGCCAGCGCAGGCTTGATTGCCAGCAGGTGAATACCGGGGATGTACCCGACGCGGTTGAAATAGGCCAGTTCGGCGGCACGAAAATCGGGCTGGAACTGACGGAAACCGGAATCAGGTTTGAAGAATCCCTCAGGCATAAAGGGTGTAAATACCGCATCCAGCCAGCCTTCCTGTAACAACTCCATCATAGGACGTTCTTCCGGCACGGCTTCGATGCGCCCTTCGCGGCCAAAACCGGCCAGACGGTCAACAATCGGGTGCGCTTCGGTCAGGCGGCCGACATACCAGTTCGCATCTTCAATGCCCACACCTTCAAGTGCCAGCAACGTGCGGGTCCAGGTATTGCCGGAATCCTGCCAGCCGGTCAGGCCAATACGTTTACCGGCCAGTTGATAAAGTTCGGTCAGCGGGCTGTCTTCACGGGTGATGATGCAGCGCTGACGGAAGCCGCGCATCAGAAAATGCGGTATCGCCAGTAAATCAGATTCGCCCCGCGCACGCCCTTGTGCATAACGGCTGAAAGACACTTCACCCGCATCGTATTTATCGCTGGTCCCCAGGTTATCAACCAAAGTGCCCACGCGGTCTATCTCAAGATTAAACCCTTCCGGTTTAAGATCGCCTAATGCCAGCGGCGTAAAATAATCCCAGTCACGAACCGCCAGCCTGATGGTAATCGTCACATCTTTCCCCTTAAGTGTCAGCATGGTTAATATGCAGAAAAACAACTGTGCGTTTACAAACCTGCCCGAAAACACACCAAATTCTTTTACTAAGGCCATCATCTTCACGGCAAGATGATTATTTTATCGCCTGCGTTGGCTAAGTTTGATACTAATGGCATAAATTAATATGTACAATAGAATCTTTGTTACTGAACAAAAGGCAAAAAAATGACAGAAAACTCTCTCGAAAAAACGCTGGATGCAGAATGGTTAGCGACGCAATTACAGGATCGTTCCATGCGGGGCATTGCGATTGAAACCGCAGCGATGATCCGATCCGGTGTGATCGAGATTGGTACGCATCTTCCCGCCGTGCGTGAACTCGCGCAGGCGCTGGGCGTCAGTCCTGCCACGGTTTCAGCCGCCTGGGGTCAGTTGCGACGTCAGAAAGTGATCGCCGGACGGGGGCGAAACGGCGTCTGGGTGTGCGGCGACATGCTGTCTCCACGACCTGCACGCTTCGAGAAAATCGGCAATTTTGGTGAGCATATTATTGCGGATCTGGCGCTGTCATCGCCGGATCCGGCACTGTTGCCTGACTTGCACGAAGCCATGCAGCGCGGTGTTGGCGCAGACAATCTGAACAGTTATCAGCGTGAGGCTATCGCGCCGTCGCTGCTTGAGGCCGCACGCCAGGACTGGCCTTATGACGCCCCCGCTTTTATGGCGGCGGATGGTGGATTTGACGGCATGAACCTGACGCTGCAAACCCTGCTGATGCAGGGTTCGGTGGTGGCAATTGAAGACCCGACTGCCACACGCCTGCTGGATATGCTGGACAATCTCGGTGCGCAGGTCATTCCGGTGAAGTGCGACGAATTCGGCCCCACGCCGGAATCACTCAGTCAGGCACTGCTGAAAAATCCTTCAGCCTTTATTTTTCAGCCACGTACCCATTCGCATTGTGGCCATGCGATTAACGCAGAACGTTATGCTGCGCTGGCTAACATTCTCAGCCAAAGTAACACACTGATTATTGAAGATGACGGGATCGGACAGTTGTCACGTTACGCGCCGCTGAGTATGGGCAGCAAACTGCCGGACCGCACGGTGCATGTCCGTTCTTATTCCAAAGCGTACGGCCCGGATTTGCGGCTGGCGGTGATTTCGGGATCGGTGGATTTAATCAAACAAATCAAATCATTCCGTAACTTTGGTGCCGGCTGGTCGAGCCGTATTTTGCAGGAAGCGCTGGCGTGGCTGATTAACGATCCGAAAACGCAGCAAGGGATTACGCAGGCTAAAAAAGTGTATGCGGAGCGACGCAAAGCCATGTCCGATGCGTTGCGCATTCGCGGCGTGAATATCCCCGACCGCGACGGACTGGCGATGTGGATCCCGGTGCCATCGGAACAGTTTGCGCTGGTAACGATGGCCGCGCGTGGTATTGCGGTTCTGCCCGGCGAACGCAGCCGCATCGGGCCGGGGCAATTTATCCGTATCAGCACCAGTCAGATGAAACCGGAGCAGGTTGATCTGATCGCCGACGCTATCGTGCTGGCGCTGGATGTCTGATCATTCAGAGTTTTTTCAGCAGATACTTTGGCGATTCCTCGTACTGCGCCCGCGCATAAAAAGTGTGGGCGCGTACACGGCGGGTATGGCTGTGAACTTCCATCCGGTCACACCCCCGGTCCGCTGCCAGACGTTCGGCCTCATCCAGCAATTTCTGGCCAATTCCGCTGCCACGCGCGTGATCGCTGACGCACAAATAACTGATACGACAAAATTCGCCAGCCAGCGCGATTTGCGGAATGAAATGCAACGAAATAAACCCGACAGCCTGACCTTCTGTTTCGGCCACTAACAGGCGGCTGTCCGGGTTCACGGCCATTTTTGCCATACGTTCTGCTATCGCTTCAGACCTGTTGGGATAATCCAAATCCCCCAGCAATTGCGCCAGAACTGGCGCATCCTGCACGGTACCTTCTCTGATTAACATCGCCTTTTCCTTTTCACAAACTGTTTCCGAAACGCGTCTACACAAGCGCCATCACACAATGTAAACTGAGCGCCTGCATTACTTTGCACTGTGGAGATGACATTCCTCCCAAACCGCCTTTACCGGCTGATGATGTCTGCGCAATCTCGCGAGAGGTTCGTAGCGTCATGCCCGGGCCTTTCTGAATTTCATCTATTTTTTAAGGTATCACTATGTTTAGCACCTTACTTGCAGTCTTTATTGGCGGTGGTATTGGCAGCGTTGTGCGCTGGTATGTCAGTCTCAAAATGAACGGAATGAGTCCGCTACTGCCCGCTGGCACCCTGACCGTGAATCTGGTCGGCGCCTTTATCATTGGCCTGGGCATCGCGATTTTCACCCGCCTGACCCATATCGACCCGGTATGGAAGCTGCTGATCACCACCGGCTTCTGCGGTGGCCTGACAACCTTCTCCACCTTCTCTCTGGAGGTGGTTTACATGCTACAGGATGGTCGCTTTGGCGCCGCCCTGCTAAACATGGCACTGAATCTGGCCGGCTCACTGGCCATGACATTACTGGCGTTTATGCTGGTCAGCTGGTTCAGCGCACACTGATCCTATCCTCCGGCGATGCCTTTTTAATGACAAAAGGCATCGCTGTGATAAATCTGTGACGCAGGTTCACCTCCTCCCGCCGTATCTTAATGTTTCCTTCATCTTATCTGCAGATAATAGCGTCAGTTCACTCTGGTTTATCTTTGAGGTATGACATGTTTTCTGTGCCAAAAACGTCTTCTGAGTTCCTGGTTGTTGCCCTCTGTGTTCTGACAGTTGTGGCTTTTTTACAGGCATACTTTGCTTAACAGCCCCGCCTGACCCGCAGCCCCCCTTTCCCGTAAACGGCGCATTCCTCTGGATTGCGCCGTTTGCCTTTGTGCGTCACGCTTAATTGCGCTGAAACGAAACGCCACTTTTTATTTCATTCATAATACAAATATTTACCTGTTCGTCCTTATTGCCTATACTTGAGAATGATCGTTCGCAACCTACATCAGTCACATTACCGGGTATCTCATGCTTCACCCACAACAATGCAGTAAAGATGCGCGCATCAGCGCCCGACGCGACCAGATTATTGCCGCCGCCCGCCTGTGTTTTCGCAAGCATGGTTTCCACGGTGCTGGTATGGCTGAAATCGCTAAAACTTCACAGCTCAGTGTGGGGCAGATATACCGCTACTTCGCCAATAAAGATGCGATCATCGAAGATATCGTGCGGCGAATAGTGATGAAAAAAATCAGGCTGATGACCGGCAACGCGCATAATTTGCAGCAGGTGGCTCATAATCTGGCGCACCGTCGGATTGGCAATTTAAGCGCGCCGTATAAAGAAGATCAGTGCATCGAACAAAAAGAGCAGGCCGAAATTGACCACGCGCTGATGCTGGAAGTCGCCGCAGAAGCGACCCGTAATCCGATCGTGGAAAAAATCTGGCGTGACTCCGAAAAACAGCTTTTTAACGAAGCAAAAACGCTCCTCAGTGCCACCTTCCCGCAATTTTCCGATGCTGAAATGACCGCAAAAGTCGAATCATTAGCGGTGATTTGCGAAGGCACGGCTTTTCGTCGCATGACGACTGTTCACGCCGACGCTGAGATTCTGGAAGCCTTATACCATCGCTACTTCCGGAGCCTCTTCGAAACGGATTTAACCACCAGCAAACTGGAATAAACTTTTACCATGAGCGCTCACCTGCACGAAAAACGCCTCGGTTACGCCCTTGTTCTCGGCTCGCTTGCCGCACTCGGGCCGTTATGTACGGATTTATATTTACCGGCATTGCCGGAGATGGCTGGCGACCTGAATACGTCCACCGCCAGCGCGCAGTTAAGCCTGACCGCCGGTTTACTCGGCCTCGGTTTCGGCCAGTTACTGTTCGGCCCGCTGAGCGACCGCTATGGCCGTATGCGCCCGCTGTTGTGGTCACTGGCGTTATTGCTGGCTGCCTCGGTCTGGTGTGCGGTGGCACAGGACATCAGTCAGCTGATTGTCGCTCGTCTGTTGCAAGGGATCGCCGGTGCCGGTGGCGCGGTATTGTCACGCGCGGTGGCAAGGGATTTGTATAACGGGCATGAGCTGACACGGTTTTTTGCGTTGCTGATGCTGGTGAACGGGCTGGCTCCGATCATCGCCCCGGTACTGGGCGGCGCAATGCTGAACTGGGTTAACTGGCGGGGAATATTCGGCGTACTGGCGTTTATTGCCATCTTACTGTTCAGCTTCTCCTCGCTAAAACTGCATGAAACCTTAACGCCCGAACGCCGTTCAGGGGGCGGTATTATCAGCATGCTGGGCTCGGTATTCAGCCTGCTGAAACATCGTCCGTTTATGGGGCTGTGCCTGACACAGGGCTTTATTATGGCCGGGATGTTCGCGTATATCGGCGCGTCACCTTTTGTGCTGCAACAGATTTACCATCTCAGCCCGCAGATGTTCAGCCTGTGCTTTGCGATTAACGGCATCGGCCTGGTGATTTCCGCACAGGTGTCTACCCGTCTGAGCCGCCGCTTCGGCGAAATGGCGCTGGTCAAAGCCGGTTTGTGCATCGCCGCAGTGGCCTCGGTGGCGCTGGTGATTTCCGCCAGCCTGAATGCGCCACTCGTGATGTTACTGGTGCCGCTGTTCTTCTCGGTGATGGTGATCGGGATTATCAGCCCGAATGCTGGCTCGCTGGCGATGCAAAGTCAGGGGAAAAATGCAGGCAGCGCGTCTGCCCTGCTGGGCGTGTGTATGTTTGCGCTCGGGGCGGTTGCCGTACCGGTAACGGGTTTCGGCAGCCATCCGGCGTTGTCGATGGGGCTGACCATTCTCGGCTGCTACGCGATTGCTATCCTGATGTTCGTGACGCTGGTGCGTAAACCGGCATAAGGTTCTGGCGAACGACAGGCAAAAAAAAACCCGCTTCGGCGGGTTTTTCAATAAATCGGCTAAAGTCAGATAGCGATAACGTTAGCAGCCGACGGGCCTTTGGCACCATTGGTGATTTCGAACTCTACGCGTTGGCCTTCAGCAAGGGTTTTGAAACCGTTGCTGGAAATAGCAGAGAAATGAACGAAAACATCTTTGCTGCCATCTTCAGGGGTAATGAAACCAAAACCTTTAGATTCATTGAACCACTTAACGCTACCTTTAATCTTAGACATCAAACTTACCTTTACGTGAATGTTGGACACAAAATGTGTGTCAAACACAGTACAGCAACAGATTTGGCTTTTGTCCAGAATTCTGATGGCAATAAGCGATAAACCTCTCACTCTTCACCTTCTGCTGCTTTTTTCTGCTGCCAAAAAGCCCCTTAATAGCCTTATGACATCAACCGGTTAGAAGAATGAGTCATCATCATTATTGAAATCATCAGTGTTGAAATCATCATTTCCGAAACCCAAATCCGAATTGTCATTACGCAGCGACGCATCTTCCCATGACGGCTGATTGCTGTCGAAACCCTGACTGTTATCGAGGAAGCTGCTGTCAGCAGGATTGAGATCCTGCACGGGCGGTTCTTCGATGATATTGACGATTTCCTGCGGCTGGCTGTGATGGAACATGCCGGTCAGCATATCCGCCAGCACCACCCCACCCGCGACGCCCGCCGCCGTGCGCAATGCACTGCCCAGAAAACCCGGCTGCTGGGGTGCAGCTTGTGCCGGTGCCTGCTGTTGCGGCTGTTGGGCATATTGCTGTTGCTGAGGCTGACTTCCCCAGCCTTGCGTACCGGGAATGGGCTGGCTGCCCTGCGCCGCCTGGCGTTGCGGTTCAGGCTGAGACGTGCCACCGCCAAACAAGCCAGCCAGAAAACCGGTGCTTTGCGGTTTGGCCGTCTGCGCCTGCTGTTGCAACTGCTGAACCTGCTGTTGCAATTCTTGTACCTGCGCATTCAGTTTGGTCAGCGCCGCTTCCTGAATAATCATTGCCTGCGCCATGTAATACGGGGCAGATGGCTGCTGACGAATATGGGCCTGAATCACACGTTCAGCTTCCGCATCACGCGGTGCCGTGTTGGACTCAGCCTGTTGTAAGCGACTAAAAAGCCCGTCAATTAAACGCTGTTCTTCAGATTGCATAAATTCACCTTGTTGATATGTCGTACTGCGTCAGGAGCGACGCCGGTCGGCGTTATTCGGATACAGTAATACAGTTAGTTTTTTGTATAAATTAACGGAGTGTCAACAAATGTGACGGAGGTAAAGTTAGTGCAGAAAGCGCGCAGAGGGATTGAAAAACCGCCTGCGGGGCCACAGGCGGGGGAATTATCAGCACTTACTTTTTCGGTGTCCAGCCAAGGATGAAATCCTGATCCGGCAGGTTGGTATAGTTACGTACGATGTCGTGGTAAGTCTTCGCCGGGTCCAGATCTTTAAACTGTTGCGGATAAATAAACTTCGCCAGATATTCCATCCCGACAATGTTATACGGATGGTTGTAGAACTGGTGATAAATACCGTAAACGTGGCCCGCATTCACCGCAGGGATTTGCGCCACGCCGGTGCGTGAAAGCAACACTTTGGCTTCTTTATCCACATCCGCTTCATCCGCACCGTAGCCAAACGGCAGAATATGCGTCACAGAGCCACTTTTCGGACGTGCCGAACCGGTCATGATGTAAACGTCCGGCTTCATGCTGATCACCTGTTCCAGAGAAACGGTGCCTGATGCGCCCGGCAGGAGGCTGGAACCGATGTTATTGGCATCTACCGCCTGGATCAGTTTTCCCCATCCCGCATTACCGTGTGTGAAACAGCAGGAGTCGTCGCGACCGGCAATTGGCTCGATAAACACATTCGGCCTGGTTTTAATCGCCTCTGCGGCTTTCTGAATAGCCTGGAAATGCTGGTTATAGAACGTGGTGTAGGCGCGGGCGTTATCCTCCTGATTCATCACTTTGCCGAGCAGATCAATACTTGGCGCGGTGTTTTTTGCCGGATCCAGCTCGTAATCGACAAACAGTACAGGGATGTGCAGCGCGGCGAGTTTATCCAGCACCCCGGCCTGCGCCAGTGAATCTTTCGCCCGCATCTGCGCAATCATCAGATCTGGTTTTTTAGCGATCACCGTTTCCAGATCCACCTGCCCTTTGTCGCTGAATCCCATATCGAGGATTTTCGCCGATTCAGGCCATTTGCTTTTCAGCATCTCCCAGGTGCCGCTGTCAGTTTTCTTCAGCAGGTTATTCCAGGCCACCACATGCTGAAAAGGATTGGCTTTATCCAGCACCGCCAGCGCCAGAAGATCGCGCCCGTCCTGCAAAATGACCCGTTGCGGCGCTTTATCGATAGTGACTTTCTGACCGGCTATGTCCGTGACCGTCAGCGGATACGTGGTAGCAAAACTGGCAAAGGAGGCCGCCATCAGACCGGCAACAGACAGCACGCGAGCAGTATTCTTTAACATGCGATTACCCGAAAATGAGAATGAATGAAAAATGATTTTGATAATTGTTATCAACACAAGCCGAAATAATAAACAAGGAAAGGTGAAGGGGGCAACGTTTTTAAAGCGGACAGAGGGAGTTAAAACATGTCGAAATATTAACGGGATACCACAGAGGCATCCCGTTTTTCATCAGACTCTCGCGGGCAATATCAGCCGCTGGCTTTGTCACGGCCAATAAAGTGCAGCAGAAATTCGCTCACCATCACCCGTTTAAACGCGGACTGTTTTTTGTCAGCTGCGGCGCTGTGGCCGCCGTCAGTATTCTCGTAAAAATAGACCTGCGGGATACCCAGCGCCTGCATTTTCGCGGCCATTTTACGTGCATGGTCAGGCCCGACGCGGTCATCGCTGGTCGCCGTTGAGAACAATACCGGCGGATATTTTTTTGCCGGATCAATATTGTGATACGGCGAAAATTCGCGGATAAACGCCCATTCTTCCGGTTTCTGCGGGTCGCCGTATTCAGCAATCCACGAAGCGCCAGCCGAGATTTGCGTGTACCGGTACATATCCAGCAGCGCCACTTCACACACGATGGCCCCGAATAATTCCGGGTAGCGTGTCAGCATATTGCCGACCAGTAAACCACCGTTGCTGCCGCCCTGCGCCGCCAGATGGGCCGGTGAGGTGATCTTGCTGGCAATCAGCGCCTTCGCCACGGACGCGAAATCTTCGTAAGCGCGCAGACGTTTTTCTTTCAGCGCCGCTTTATGCCATTCCGGCCCGTATTCGCCACCGCCACGAATATTTGCCACCACAAACACGCCGCCGCGATCCAGCCACGACACACCGCTGACCCCGAGATAATACGGCTCAAGGGAGACTTCGAAACCACCGTAGCCATAAAGCAGCGTCGGGTTCCTGCCGTCATACGCCACATCTTTGCGCGAGATGACAAAATACGGCACGCGGGAACCGTCGTCGGACACCGCGAAATGCTGGCTGACCTGATAACGGGTGGCATCAAAATGCGACGGATCTTGTTTAAGCAGTTCGGCTTCCACGTCCGCGCCGCTATCCAGATTTCCGAGCGACAAACTGGCCGGTTGCAGGAAACCGCTGACACTCATGAAATATTCATTGGTCTCATCATCCACGCCCCACGCATTGATTTTGCTCAGTTCCGGCACTTTGCCGAACGGCTCACGCTGCCAGTCGCCGTCTTTTGGCGTCAGCACTTCAAGCCGGTTGACGACATCACGCGTGATGCTGAGGATGATATGATCACGGGTGTAGGAATAGCCGTTGAGCTGGTCACGGGTTGCCGTCACGCCGCTGAGAGAAGAATGCGCACCCGGCATAAACAGAGGTTTCAGCGTGCGATCGCCTGCCATAAAAGCGTCAAAATTCATGGTCAGCAACGAACCGGACGGCCAGCTTTCGCCGTTCACCTGCCATTCGCTAGAAGGCTGGATCAGGATCCACTCGCGCCAGCTGCTGAATTTAGCATCCGCCGGCAGATCGATTTTGATTAAGTTTTTGTCGTCATCAAGCAGGAACACTTCACGGTGATAGAAGTCGGTGACACGCACCACATAATTGCGCTCAAACCCTTTGGTGGCATCGCTATAACCCGCCGCCATCATGTCTGTCTTTTCTGCGCTGAACACCGTGACCGCTTCGCACAGCGGTGTACCACGCTGCCAGATTTTGACGATGCGCGGATAACCGGAACCGGTCATTGAGCCTTCACCAAAATCAGTGGCGACAAACAAATGGTCGCGGTCAATCCAGCTGATGCGGCTTTTCGCGACCGGCAAATAAAAACCGTCCGGCACAAAATCCTGAGTGATTAAATCAAACTCGCGCACTTCAGAGGCATCACCGCCATCCGGCGACAGCACTAACAACGCACGCCCGAAATCCGGTTTTAAATTCCAGAAACCGTGAAACACCCACTCCTTCCCTTCGGCTTTACCCAGCGCATCGATATCCAGTACGGTGTGCCATTGCGGTTCGGCTTTACGGAATTCATCAAGCGTGGTCTTGCGTAAAATGCCTTTCGGGTTCTTCGCGTCCTGCCAGAAGTTGTACCAGTCGTTGCCACATTTCCACACACCGGGGATTTGATCCGGCGAATTCAGGCCTTCCAGCACTTTCTCCCGCAGCGGCTCGAAATCGTTACCCTGCGTAAACGCTGCCAGCGTGATGGCATTTTGCTCACGCGCCCATTCCAGGGCTTTTTCGTTGCGTAAACCTTCGAGCCAGATGAAATCATCCTGCGGGGGAGTGCCTGAGTCAGTTGTCATGTCATTCTGCTCCTTCAGTCAATACAGCCATTTTGAATGCTTTTACATCAACGCTTTTACTCTCAAAGATAAAGAGTATCGCTTCAGGAATTTATTGCACCAGGATGCCCTGAATCAGGCTGGCTTTGACAATCGTCACCTGTGAGATATTCAGCGCCTGCATAAAGCCCTCCACCAGCAGTAAATTGCTGACATCGGTCGCGCGGTATTCGCCGGTAAGTTCACTGTCCCCTTTCCACACCTGATTTTTCGACACGCGTTCTACATCAGCCAGACTGTAAGTATTGTTCGCCGGATGGATCTGGTCTTTCAGCGAAAAACCATGAACGCCGCCGATACCAATCACCCGACGGGTTTGCGCATCCTGTTTGATTTGAGGACTGACGTGCGTCCTCGCGTAGAAATTCACGTAACGCAGCACCGTATTGCGCAGCGATCCAATCGGGTTCGGCGAGGCGGCTTTATCCAGTTCCTGATTTTTAAGCACGCTGATAATGAATTCTTTCAGGGTTACCGATGCCAGTTTGCCCTGATATATATCCGTCACGGGCTGACCGTTTTGTTCGCGGATGGCGGTCATTTGCATTGAGCCGCCGCCGATATCCCAGACCAGCAGATCCTGATTGTTGATGGTGTTGTCATGCAGCGCCGCCTTCGCCGACAGGAAACCCAGCTCCGCCTCCTGCTCCTGAGAAATCACACGAAGCTGGATTTGTGTCTGCTGGTTGAAACGGTCAATGACCTGCTGACCGTTAGCCGCTGAACGAAACACTGCGGTGGCAACGCCGGTAATGCGCTGCGGATGAAAGCTGCGGGCTTTATCGACCATCTGTTTCAGCGCCGTCACGCCCTGTTGTTGCATGGCCTCGCTGATCTGGTTGTTGCCGGATTTGCCCAAATCCTCATTAAAGCCCAGCGGCTTTTGGTCTTCATACAGCACTTTTCCCGGCAGATGTCGGCAAATATCAACCTGCGCCACCTGAATTTTGGTGGTACCGGATCCCATATCAATTGCCCCGCGGGTTTCGATACAGTTTTCTGCCAGCACAGAAAATGTGCTCAACGCGAATAAGGTGCCCAGAAAACCCTTTACCCAATAATTCATCTCATCCTGCCCCTGAAAAATAAAAGAAAAGTAGAAAGCATCCAGAAATACCCGTTTTATGGCGGTGATTTCAAGTCTTTTAGTTTCCTTTTACGTTCTGAATAACCTTCCGAAAAATGCAGGATTGTCCTTAAATAATCCATTCTGCGATCTGCATGGTTTCGGCAATCCTTTTTTGTGAGTCACTTCAAGCAATGAAATAACAGGAACGCCTATAAAGAAATCATTACTTTGTCATGACAAAAAATGACAGGGATTTGAGGTAGAAAAGGGAAACGAAAATCAGGCAGCCACAGAAAAGGAGTGAATGTATGGAATGGAAGATCATCGACATCCTGAATATCCCGCAGACCGGACTGAAATATATCTGTATCCAGGCTTTTAAAAACCTGAAGCTGATTTTGTCCGTAGACAATGATTTTAAGCTGCAAACCGGCGACACCTTAGAGATTACGCCGGAGGGCTATTCACTGAATCGTCATCAGGCACAGAGCCTGAAAATTCACCGAATGATGCCGTATTGTCAGCAACGCTGGCAGTCGCTTTCCATTCAATAAATGGTTTTACACGCACGTCAGCCATAGAAAAGCCGGCATTCAACTGACCGGCTTTTTCTTTTGTTCACGTCGCTGATCCGAAATGCCGTCGTGATCACCAAATTGTTGCTCAGGTACATCCACCCAGCGGTCTTTGCGCGTCGCTTCATATTCCTGATTCAGAGGGTAATAAATCCGGTTTTCCGGCTTATTTGCCTCCCCCACCACCAGCAGCCGCACTTCCTCATCGCTGTTATTAATGAAGGTGTGACAGATACCGGTGCCGTGCGGAAAGGCCACGGCATCGCCCGGTTTCAGCGGATGCAGATGGCCGTTAATCCACGCGTCAGGATACCCTTCCAGCACGTACACAAATTCATCTTCCGCACTTTCTGCGTGGGCGTAACAGGTACGACGCCCCGGTAATAAACGTTCGTGATGAATACCAATTTTCGTCAGGCCCAGCGCTCTGCCGAGCGGTGCGCCAATCGACATCAGTTCATCATCGCCGGGATAATTGCCGTCGTCTGGACCTTCCAGCTCGGTCCAGTGTCGGATAAAATCAGGTCTTTCCTTGCTCATAAAATCTCCGGATAACATTGCCGATAGTCAATTTTAGTACAGCGAAGGCGACTTCTGCTGTATTGAGTACGGACTTTGCGTCTGCGCAATATTTTTAGGCAGACAGGCAAATCTTATGTGTACCTTCTCGCCGTCGTTGCTTTCACCCAGCGTCTGGAATTTGCCGCTACAAAAATCGAAGATCTTTTTGTAGGTATCCGCGCGACGCTGCCGCTCAAGGATTGAAAACACGGATGTCGTATAACTTGCTTCGCCCTGCGTAAACGACGGGTCAAAATTGGCCGGGCGATAAGTCGCATCGCCAACCGGTTTATCGATAGATGAACAGCCTGCCAGCAAACCTGCGGCGACGGCCGCAGCGACCCACATTATGGTGATATTTTTCATTACTCATCCCGGAAAACGTTAACGTTATTCAGTGTAGCTGAGCAGAAGTATCTGTCCTGCTCACGCTGCCAATACTGTTTTTGCCATTTTGTTTCACATTCACCAATGCCCGTTCGGCAGCCGCCAGCCACTGGTTATAATCTTCATGATTGCGGGATGTCGCCACGCCGATACTCAGCGAACACTGGAAACCGGAATCCTGCGATAAGCGGATTTCTGAGGTTTTCAGTAATAACCGGTAACCCACGGCATACGCTTCTTCTTCGGAAACCCCCGGCAGGATCACCACAAATTCATCGCCCCCCAGAATAGCCGGGAAATCATTTTGCCCGGTTTCCTGCCGTAAAATCGCTGACACCGAGCGCAACACATAATCCCCCGCTTCGCGCCCGAACAAATCATTCACCATTTTCAGGTCATCAACGCCCAGCACCATCAGGCAGGATAAATCATGTTTTGCGCGTTCAAACTCCAGCATCAGCCGCCGGTCGAGTAACCGCCTGTTAGGCAAACCGAGAAAAGGATCCATCAGGGCGGCTTTTTCCAGCTCGTGTTGTTTATCCCGCAGCTTTCTGGAAATGGAATAATTCGCTGCACTGAAAGCAATAATATAAATCGTGGAAAGCGGCAACGTCAGCCACAACGTCCGGTCAGTGACGGTGAAATAAAACGTCATTCCCGACAACAGCCAGCAGACAATAAAACCGGCGCAATAAAACAGCGCAGCGCGGCGCAGCAACTGCCAGCCACCGGCGGAAAAACGGTCAGCGATGAGAATAGCCGTAATAATGGCCGACGGCAGCGGACAAACGCCCATCAGCGCAACCCAGGCTCCCCCCGCGATGGCATCAAATGCCAGATTTCGGAATTCCGCCTGATTAGGGTGATTTGAGCGTTGTGAAATCAGCATAGCGACATGCGGCCAGACAAAGGCATTCAGCGCCAGCAGGCTGATGGCGATCCAGGAAGCATTGCGTTCAAGAAGGACAGAAAACACAGGAAAAAAGCAGAGAAAAGTGCCAAGTATCCGCATTAAGTACATTCGCCGTAAGAAGCGCTCTGAGCGCTCACGGACGAGACTTTCACCTGGAGAATAATATGGCATACGGGAAACGGCTCTTGAGTTGATTTCTATTTATATTAGTCGAGTTACTTATCTCAGAGCTACTGAAAGCGATAATTTTAATGCGCCGAACAACGGGGGTTTTTAGCGTTAAATAAGAAAGGTTAATGGTTAACCAGAGAATTTAGGATAAAAATTCGGAAATACAGAAATAACTGTATCGATTTTATGCAGTCACAATATATTGCCACAAAAAAGGCGGCTTTTACGCCGCCCTTTTGAGCAAAGGTTATATAAATTCCACCGGGACAGGTGATTACTTACTGTACTGCGCGTCCGTCACCTTTTCCATCCACTCAACCGGACTGCCGTTCAGGGACTCGGCAATCGCGATGTGCGTCATGGCATTCTCCGGGGTCGCGCCGTGCCAGTGTTTCACCCCTTCCGGGATCCACACGATATCGCCCACATTCATTTCGCGAATTTCGCCGCCCTCCTCCTGCAACCAGCCACGGCCTTGTGTGATGATCAACGTCTGACCCAGCGGATGCGTGTGCCAGGCGGTACGCGCACCCGGTTCAAAGGTCACGATCGCGCCACCGACACGGGCAGAGGCAGTGCCGCTGAACGGCGAGTCGATACGCACCTTGCCGGTGAAGTAATTTTCCGGACCGTTTTGTGAAGGGACAGAACCGCTTTTGGTAATTTTCATTTTATCAGTCATTTCATTCTCCGACTGGGGGACTGCTGCTGGAAAGTTCGTCATGTCATAAACAATAGCGCCGTTCGTTTATGACGACCAGAGGGCAAAATATGAAAGGAGCTATGAGATAAATTCATAAATCAGCACGCGCGGCAGGACAGCGATATAAAAATAACAATAAAGATCACGATTTGATCACAATCATCTCTAAAAAATGGACACTTATTTCAGGAAGATAATTAATTGATTTTATTTAGATTTTGTCTCATTCTGTTCGCACTTTAAGAAATATTGTATTTTTTGCATTTGCAGCCCGCCTCAGAGCGGGCTTTTTTATGTCGGAGAGACGGTCAGTAAACATTACGTCAGTTTCCGCACCACCTTGCAGGGGTTTCCACAGGCAACCACGCCCGCTGGCACCGGTCGCGTGACCACACTTCCGGCGCCAATCGTGCAACCATCGCCAAGGGTCACGCCGGGCAAAATCACGCATCCGCCGCCAATCCAGACATCGTTGCCAATAGTGACTGGCCGGGCGCTGCCAATATGTTCACGACGTAAATCAATATCCAGCGGATGCTGTGCGGTATAAATTTGCACATCAGGACCGATAAAAACGTTATTCCCTATTGTGACCGGCGCGCAATCAAGTAACACAAAATTAAAATTGATGAAAACATTATTGCCGATTCGGGTATTTATGCCGTAATCAATGCGCATGCCTTTTTCAAAATGGACATTGCTGCCCACTTCCCCAAATATTTCCCTGATCAGGGCGTCTTTCTCCGCCGTCTGACGGGCGCTCAGCGCATTAAATCCATCCACTTTATCGCGGGTTTGATAACGAATTTCACGTAATTCGTTATCATTAATATGGTAATCCAGCCCGCTGGTCATTTTGAGTAAGTCGCGCATCAACTGTTCCCTGATATTGTTCACATCCACAATGAATCACCGGCGTGTTTACTGCCCGATATCGCGCAGTTTTTTTCCGGACATAAGGTTTCTTTCTATTTGCTCCAGCGTGACGTTTTTCGTTTCCGGTATCAGGATGAAAGTGATCACCACGAACACCACGTTCAGCGCGGTGTACAGCCAGAATGTCCCTGCTGCACCGATATTGTCCATCAGCGTCAGGAAAGTAGCGCCGATAATCATGTTCGAAATCCAGTTGGTGGTGGTCGAACAGGTGATACCAAAATCACGGCTTTTCAGCGGCTGAATTTCAGAGCACAGGATCCATACCACCGGCGCCGCACTCATGGCGTAACCGGCAATGCACATCATGGTCATACCGACCGACAGCCAGGAAAGCGCGGCACCGGCCGTGCCCTGATTGAATTGCTGAAGACAATATCCCAGCACCAGCGTGCCGAGCGCAATCACGCTAAAGCCAATTTTCAGTGCCGGTTTGCGTCCCGCTTTATCAACCATGCCGATGGCAATAAACGTCGCGAGCACAAACGTCAGACCGACAATAATCGTGGCGATCATCTGCTGGCGTGTACTGGTAAATCCCGCCAGATTAAAAATCTTCGGCGCGTAATACATGATGATATTCATGCCGGTAAACTGCTGCATCGCCTGCAACAACATGCCTAAGCCGACGGCCCGGCGCACATTACTGTTGGCTTTAAATAATTCCCATCCGCCCTGTTTCAGTTTCAGGCTTTCACGGATTTCATTCAGTTCCTGGCGGGCCTTTTCCGAGGTATCGCGCAGCATTCTCAGCACACGCTCGGCCTCAATATGCTGCCCTTTGGCGGCCAGCCAGCGCGGGCTGTTTGGTAAAAAACACACCGCAATCATCAGCACAAACGCCGGAATCGCCAGCACGCCCAGCATTGCGCGCCAGTCACCGCTGCTGCTGAATGCGGTATCAGAAAGGAAAGCCAGCAAAATGCCGATCGTCACCATCAGCTGATACATGGCAATCATCTTGCCGCGAATGGTTTCTGACGCCATTTCAGACAGATACAGCGGTGCGGTGTAGGACGCAATGCCGACAGCAAAACCGAGGATCAGGCGCGACACCATCAGGATTTCAATGCTGGAAGCGAAGGCGGAGCCGAGAGAACCGAGAATAAACAACAGCGCTGCCGCCATCAGGCTGTATTTGCGCCCCAGCCGGAAAGAGAGCCAGCCATTGGCCAGCGCACCGAACGCTGCGCCGAGCATCATGATGCTGACAACCCATTCCTGCTGGCGGCTGCTCAGCACAAAATGCTCAGTAATAAAGGGAAGCGCACCAGAAATCACACCAATATCGAGACCGAATAACAGCCCCGCCATCGCCGCCGCAAAAGACACAAACAGGTTCATCACTTTGGTGTTTTTGAGCGAACTTTCAGTCAGTTTAACCACATCAGATGACGACATTTTTTTCTCCGGAAAGGGGGAATACAGCAACGGACATCAGAAAAAAATCATTCAGCCATTACGATAAGCACAAGTGCCCTGTGGGGTGAGAGCAGGAAAGGCACATATATACACAATCGTGCTGCACCGGACTTTCTGTGATCGGGATCACTGGGAAGAAGATGGCGGCGATATGGTGCAGGGGAATAAAAGTCAGGCAGAACCGATCCTTGCGAGATATCTTCCAAATCTGAATACAACTCCCTGTAAATGCATCCAGCCTGTTTCTTTGCTTCGGCAGCAGGAATAAAGTCTCCTTGCTGCGGCAAAATCCGCAACCGGAATTAGCGTTCCGATACTTACACGGCGAAATTATGTGATAATTTCGTGCGCTTTGATTCACCCCAAATAATGGTGGCTCAGGCAGGGGCTTCGCAAGAAGCATCGGATTCGTGTAAGCCGGTACGCTAACCCTGTCTGAGCTGCCACCCGAGTTTAGCGTCTCAGGTGGTCGTCTTTAACTTTCTTACACGAGATTTCTATCATGACGAACACCGAAACTGCTTTCTCTGAAAACTCAATCACCGTCTTCCGCTCACTGATCGCCGAGCTGGATTTCAGCCATTTCGAAGATGCTCAGCTTTACGATCTCAGCGCGCTGGCATCGGACTCTGCCGAAGGATTGTGCCACGGCCTGCTGTGCCTGAGCGAAGGGCTGGAGAATGGTGAGATATTACCGCCGGAAGGTATCCCGCAGGTCAGCGCCTATCTCAAGGCGACCGCGCATTTATTACCCGTATTGTTTGAGCTGAGTGAACGGGCGAATGACAGCTTAGGGAAAGCGGGAAACGTGAGTCCTGCTGCGATTAACTGACGGGTATCAGACATGAAAAGGCCCGCCGGACTGTTCTGGCGGGCTTTAAAGCGCCCACTCTCCCCACATCCTTTAATCCGGAAAATTTTTTACTTTTCAGTTTGCACTGAGTCGTGTCTGGCGTCAGGATTTACCCTGATTCCCCATTGGCAGTGATAAAGGCTTATCGATAATGACGACTCAGACACCTAAAACGCCGGTTGCGGCAGGGACAATTTTTAGCGCAGCCGGTCTGCAATTTCTGAATAAACTCGCGCAAAACAACACCCGGGACTGGTTTAAGGCTAATCAGGACGAATACGAGAATACGCTGAGAACGCCCGCGCTGCGCTTTATCGAGCAAATGCAGCCAGAGATTATTGCCATTTCTCCGAGACTGACTGCCGTCGCGAAAAAAGTGGGGGGCAGCCTGATGCGCCCGCAGCGCGACAGCCGGTTCAGCAAAGATAAAACGCCGTATAAAACCAATGTCGGCATTCAGTTTCGTCATTTCCAGGGCAAAGATGTACACGCGCCCGGCCTCTATCTGCACATCGCCGAAGACGGTTGTTTTATTGCGGCAGGGATCTGGCACCCGGAATCAAAAGCGTTAAACGCGATTCGCGCCTGTATTGATGAGAACCCGAATGCCTATCAGAAAGCGCTCAAGACATTGCACGATAACGGGTTTGTGATGGATGGCGACAGTCTGAGTCGTCCGCCAAGAGGCTACGACAAAAACCACCCGCTGTTAGCTGAATTAAAACGCAAAGATTTTATCGCGATTAAAAACATCGCCTTTGAGGATCTGTGCAAGCCAGATGTTATTGATTTTTGCGCAGAGCAGTTCAGACATTGTGCGCCGTTGATGTCCTATCTGTGTTTTGCACTTGAGCTGGACTTCTGAAGCTGATGAGACGACAGGTTTACCCTGCCCGGTGAAGTGCGAAGCATTCTTGACACCTGAAACAGCCAAAATTATATTTTCACTGTCATGACAGCAACCGGCCAGAGGCCTCGTGGTTGAATGCGCTGGCCGGTTTGCTAAATCCCTTTCCCCTGACAGCATGTGTACTGTTGCGCTCAGGGCTGTGATGTTCTGCTCATTTCAACCCGGCTAGCGGACCGGGCTTTGGTGCGTGTAACCCACTACTCTCTAAGACCTTCTATCGCCTGACACAATGCATCATTAGGCTTACCTGTTATTGTCACAGCTGATTGTTGAACACGCTCTAAACGACTGGCAATTCTAGAGCGACTTATCTCTTCCCCATTCTGAGCAAGCATAAAGCAACATTCACCTACCATCCTGCACGCTTCTTCAAAAACGGGATTCAAAATCTCCATAAAACCTCCAAACGGACTAAAAAAACCCCCGTAGAGTAGCTGAAGATTTCAGAAAAAATTTTTCCATTAGAAAAATTAACAATCATCTCTGAATGCGCATCAAAACGGTTTTAGCTGACAACAGATCGTCTGCCAGACCCAGGCATTATTTTGCACTGACGAAAATCCCCCTGACAGGGTGAGTTCAATCGATGGCTGCAACTTGTTCAGCTTCGCACGCGGCAACGTTCAGTCGCGAACACGTTAGCCGATGATAAACATATTGCTGATTCGCTTTGTGTTGAATCAGAATCGCAGGCCGTTAAATCCGCCCGTAGAAGGTCATTCTGGCAGACTCAGACAACGAAATATCAGGCTGAGAATTGTAAGCCAAAACCACCAGCATGCGCGTGGTCTCCCCCTCCGTTGGAGTCACACGATGAATCGCATTCCGGCCGCGGAACAGCACCAAATCGCCTGCCTCAATGCCGAGTTTTTTCGGCTCAGTTTGCTTATCCAGTAATTTTTCCACGCCATCAAAATTCATGTCGCCAGCATCAGCGTCGCGTAAGTTCTCAACGTATTCAAACACACCGCCAGCCTGAGGTTTTTGAATCAGCAGGGTGATGGCAAAAGAGGAGTTATCGAAATGCCAGCCCAGCTCCTGGCCTTCGCTGGCGTAATGCAGGTTGATTGAAGAGAGTTTATCAGCGTAAGGATACAGTTGCGCCTCACCCAGCACCGCGCAAAGAAACGCACGAAACACTGGCGCGTTATACATTGCGCGCAGTGCCGAATCCTGCGGGATCTCTTCATCGGTAATACAGCCCTTTGAGGAGACAATCTGCCGATTTCTTGGATGCGAATCAGGCAGCCCGGCATCAGGTTTCAATAGATAAACATTATGATTATTGCTGGTGTAATAGGCCAGATGGCGATTTTCATCCCCCTCACGCTTAATCGCTTTCAGCGCAGCAGGATTAAGAAAGTCATGCAAGACCAGAACGCCCTTTTCATTCAGCGTCTGTTTACACTGGGAAAGAAAATTCGTATCCAATATCGGATTCGCCGCGAAATTTACGATCGTATCGAGTTCTTGCATCATTAATTCTCATGAATTATTCAGGGGGAAAATAGTCGCTTCTACTTTAACCAAGTCATTAATAGCTGGGAAATGAAAAATAGTGATCACATTATCGCCATGAATCCCCATTGAGGTAAGTTTGCAAGGGGTTTAGCCGCCTGATGTCTCTCCCTTTGACGCAACTCGCAAATATCATATTAAACATTTCTATTGATAAAGATTCTCCTCGTCCCTGCCGATATTTCTGATACAGGCGGAAGCACCGCCTCTCATTCCAATGTGCGCCAGCGATAGCACGGCCCCTGCCGCTAATACAGCTTAGTCAACATGCTTTCCTCCCCCCCTTATGAAAGGCGTACATATGAATTGCATCTTCAGCGTGATCTGGAACCACAGCCGTAATGCTTTTGTGGTCGTCAGTGAGCTGACCACTCGCCGTGGAAAACGCAGTGACGTCCGTGCGATTCAGGTCGATGATCATTCAACCCCAGTCAACGGCGCGATCACGCCGCCACCGTTTGCCATTGCCCTTATCTCATTCATTGTTTCATTCATGCCTGTTATCAGCATGGCCGCAGATTTGCCCACTGGCGGTAATGTCGTTCTCGGCAGCGGCCAGATTGGCGCGGCGGCCGATCATCAACTGACGATCAACCAGTCCGGCCAAAAAATGGCAATTGACTGGCAGAGTTTTAATATTGGCAAAGACAACAAAGTGACCTTTGTTCAGCCCGGCGCTGATTCGGTTGCCCTCAACCGGGTGATCGGTGCTGACGGCTCGAAGATCATGGGCCAACTCAACGCCAATGGCCGGGTGTTCTTAATCAACCCCAATGGCGTGCTGTTTGGTCAGGGCGCCTCCGTCAGTGTCGGCGGGTTGGTGGCTTCGACACTCAATATCTCGAACCAGGATTTTGCTAACGGCAAGTACAGGTTCAGGGGGGATGGCAGCAACGCCAGCGTCATCAACCAGGGCACGATTAACGCTGCCGACGGGGGAGCCGTGGTGTTACTCGGCGGCACCGTCAGCAACCAGGGCGTGATTGTTGCGAAGCAGGGTACCGTCGCATTGGCCGCCGGCAATGCGGTGACGCTGGACTTCGCAGGTGATGGCTTGCTTAACGTCCAGGTCGATGAAGCGACCAGGAATGCCTTGGTGGAAAACCGCCAGTTGATTCAGGCCGACGGTGGCCAGGTCATTATGACCGCGGCGGCCAGCAATGCGCTGCTCAGGACGGTGGTCAACAACACCGGTGTGATTGAAGCCCGAGGCTTGCAGAACAAGAACGGTAAGATTTCCCTCGGTGGCAGTGACAGCGGTCTGGTGCGCGTCGCCGGTACCCTGGATGCCTCTTCACCCCACGGCACGGGCGGCGCGATTCAAATCACCGGCCAGAACATTGCGCTCACATCCGCCACTCTGAATGTCTCAGGTGCCCGCGGTGGCGGCAGCATCAAGGTCGGCGGCGACGCTCAAGGCAAAGGCCCCCTGCCTAACGCACAAGGTGTCAGCGTGGATGCGGGCAGCAGCCTCAAGGCTGACGCCGGAACCACGGGAAAAGGCGGCAACATAGTCGTCTGGTCCAACGGAACGACCGTGGCCAAGGGCAATTTCTCGGCCAGGGGCGGCACGCAAAGCGGTGACGGAGGATCCGTAGAAACCTCCGGCCATCACGTTGACTTCACTGGCATCCAGGTGAACACCTCGGCGCCCCAAGGCAAAACGGGTAACTGGCGGGTGGATCCTGAAGACCTGAACGTTGATGACGCTTCAGCGGCCACGATCAACGCCGCTCTCCTGAACACCGACGTCACCCTGCAAACCACCGGCACCCTCACCTCCACGGCAACAGGCCTCGGTGATATTTCCGTTAATTCAGCCCTGAGCTGGAGTTCGCCAAACACCCTGACGCTGGACTCGTTCCACTCTATTGCGATCAATGCCAATGTCTCCGTCACCGGTGCAGGTGGCCTGGTGCTGGTGACAAATAACAACAGCAACGGTACCAGCAGTGGCAGCGGTGATCTCACGTTTGCCAAAGGCGTCTCGGCCAGTTTCACGGCACCGGAAGGCAGCGGGCAGCGTTTGAACATCAACGGTTCGGCTTACACGCTGGTTTACAGCATGGCCGACATCGACGGAATCGACGGGGATCCGGCTTCGTCTGGCGCAATTACAGACCAGACAGCGGCAGGCGGACTGGCAGGGCATTACGCCCTGGCCCGTAATCAGGATGCCAGTGGCGTCATATATACGAACGCACTCGTGGGGAGCAATTATGATTATGATTCGCCCTTCTCCGGCACCTTTGAAGGCCTGGGTCATACCCTATCGAATCTGACCATCACGGCTCCGGACGCAAACTACACGGGGCTGTTTGGCGACAATCAGGGGGCAACGGTTCGGGATCTGGGTGTAGTTAATGGCGCTATCAGCGGCGGATCTTACGTCGGCGGTATCGTCTCTATGAACCAGAGTTCCTCCTTTGTATTAAACAGCTATTTCAGCGGCACGGTGTCAACGTCATCCTCCGGCATAATGGTCGGGGGGATCGCCGGCTTTAATGGAAATAACTCGACGATTGCAAACAGCTATAGCATGGGCACGGTAACGGGCACCCGCTGGACAGGAGGAATAACGGGCTATAACGGCAGTGCCCTGGTGACAAACAGCCACAGCTCCAGCAACGTAAATGGCGGTAATGGTGACTACGTTGGCGGGGTCGTGGGCGCTAACGAAAGCGCCACTATCACTAACAGCTATAGCACCGGCAACGTGTCGGGCAATACACGTGTTGGCGGGGTAGCAGGCAACAGCTACCGGGGGTCGATTTCTGACAGCTACAATACGGGCAACATATCGGGCAACAGTTTTGTTGGCGGTGTTGTTGGCCTTAACGATACTGCCAGCTCCCTCGCCAATAGCTACAATTTCGGCAATGTCCAGGCTGACTATAATGTGGGCGGGGTCGCAGGCTATAACGACAGTGCTATTTTCTCCAGTTATTCCACCGGTCAGGTGCGGGGAGCGACGGGCAGTAACGCTGGCGGTGCTATTGGCTACAATCAAGCCAATAGCACGGTGACAAACGTTTACTGGAATAGCGTCACCAGTGGCAACACTGTCGGGATTGGCGGCGGCGTCACTTCCGGGGTCACCGGTTTAACCCTCGCACAGTTACAGGGCGTATTACCTTCTTATTTCGATAATACCGTTTGGGGCACAGCCAGCGGTCTTTATCCCTACTTGAAATCCCAATATCCGAACGGCACACCGCAAGCCATTTCCGGCTTCGCGCAAAACAGCGATGCGGCTGGCCAGGTCTCCACCGTGATTAACGGCCTGGTGGTCGGTACCTCCTCCATCGGCGCCGGAGGTTACTACTACAGTCTGCTCGCGCCCGGCACCCTGGCGAACACTGATGTGTTCACCTACGCGCAAAGCGGCGGCAATCTGGCTAATACCTTCACGCAGGGTGTGACGGGGACGACCAGTAACATCAATCTGACGGCTGACACGCTGGTACTGACGGGCAATGAAAACTCTCTGTCCTCGCTGCTGACAGATTTGAACGCGGCCAGCGGCAGCGCAGACAGCGCCCACAAGCTGTTTACCCTCGATGCCAGTGGTCTGAACGCCACTGGTAATGTGCAATTCACCCGGGCCGGGAGTTTCATTTTTGACCAATCCCTGAGCGCGGTCGGCAACAGCAACGTGAGCGTCGCAGGGGATTTGACCATCGCATTGGGCGAGCATGTCAGCGGGTCTGATGTGGTGTTATCCACCACGGGTGCCTTTATTAACAACGCGGGCAGTCATGCCGTTACCGCCTCAACTGTCGGCGGACACCACTGGGTGATTTATTCCAATACCCCCGCCACCGGTACTTTTGCCGGACTGAACAGCAACAATACTGCTATCTGGAATGCCGACATTAATACCCTTCCGGCGAGCTCCGTAACCGGTAACCGGTACGTGTTCCGCTATCAACCGACGGTCACCTACACCCCGGCAAATGTCAGCAAGACCTACGGTGACACGGCAGATGTCAGCTCTGCGTATACAACCTCTGGAGTGAGTGCCGGGGTTGCAGGAGCATTTGCAGCCGATACCCTGGCTAACGTGGTAGCGGGCACTTTAGCGATAGCTTCGACGGGAACAGCGGCTACTGCGGGTGCAGGCAGTTACGCCATCCTGGCAAGTCAGGGGACTTTAAGCGGTTTGCAGGGTTACCTGGTCGCACTTGCAAGCCACGGAAACTTAACTGTCAATGCCAGAAACATCACCGTGGCGGCCAGCAGTGGCAGCTCAACGTACGGCGCGACCCCTGTCCAGCCAGCCCTGAGCGCCATCGGCCTGGTCAACGGCCAGGATGTGTCGGTACTCAGCGGTTTGAGCAGCACAGGCATTAGCGGCACCACCAACGTCGGCACCCATGTGGTGCGCGTGGAGGGCGTCCTGACCAATGGCAATTACCGCGTGACTCAAACATCCGATGGCCAATGGATCGTCGCTCCCCGCGCCCTGGCCGTTATTGCTAACAACCTTGGCAAAATCGTCAACACCAGCGACCCGGCACTGACCTGGTTCACCAATGGAAATCTGGTTAACGGTGATCACCTCAACGGCAATCTGACGCGCAGTGCTGGCGAAACAGTCGGTCAGTACAGGATTGAACAAGGCTCGCTAAACAACAGCAATTACGCCATCGCTTTCACCGACGGTACGTTCAGCATCGGTGTAACGCCGCTAAACCAATTGCTCAGTTTGCTCAGTGCCCCCGAAAACGTAGCGGCGGTGACCACCCAACCTCTGCGTAAATTACCGACCCCCACCACGTCTCTGGCGGTGCAGTTGCCGTCCAACAGCCTCTATAGCGTAATTGAGCAAGGCTTGCGCCTTCCGGAAGGACTTTGATTTATGCGTATCCGTCTTACTCCCATTGCCCTGGCTCTCCTGACGTTAACTGCCAGTACGGCCCGGGCTGAAATTGTGCCGGACGCAGGTCAGTCGATCCGTGAGATCCAAACTAAACCGCCGGTTTTACCGCCGCGCCAGACGCTGGAACTGAACCTTCCCGACACGCCGGACATTCATCCGACTGCCCGCGGGCCAACGATGCAGGTTGCGCAATTCAGGTTGACAGGCAATCAGGCGATCAGCAGCGCCGATCTGCTGCCATTGCTGGCTGACCTGCAAAATCGCACGGTCAGCTTTGGTGAGTTGCAGGCTGCGGCCGGGCGTATCACCCTGTTTTATCGACAGAAAAATTACCCGCTGGCACGGGCTTATTTGCCGGCTCAGGACGTGGAGAATGGCGTCGTCACCATTGCCGTCCTCGAAGGTCATTTTGGCGAAGTGAAGCTTAATAACGCTTCGCGCATCAGCGACGGCACGTTGGCTGCGCCGCTCCGCGCGCTGAAAAACGGTGAAGCGGTGCGCGCCGGCCCTCTGGAACGCAGTCTGCTGCTGCTTCAGGAAATCCCCGGCGTTGAGGTCCGGTCCACGCTGAAACCCGGCACCGCCGTGGGTGCCAGCGACCTGGTGGTCGATGCCCGCTCGGCGCCGATGGTTTCGGGTCAGGTGGATCTGGACAACTATGGCAACCGCTTCACCGGTGAATACCGTCTGGGCAGTACGCTGAACCTCGCCAGCCCGTCAGGCATGGGTGATCAGGCCAGCATGCGGATCATGGGTTCTGATGAAGATCAGCATTACTTCCGGGCCGCGTATCAGTTGCCGATCGGTCCGTGGGCGACGCAAGCCGGTGTCGCTTACTCGTACATGAATTATCAGTTAGCCAGGAACTTTGACAATCTTGATGCTTCGGGTAACGCGAAGATTGCCAGCGTGTTTGTGCAGCAGCCACTGATTCGCCTCCGGGATTTCAGCCTGACTGCGCAACTGCAATTCGATGACAAACGCTTAAGAGATGACATCGATCTTTACGACTATAAAAGTCACAAACAGTCACATGTCGTGACTGCCAGTCTCAACGGCAACTCCCGCGACAATTTTTTGGGTGGCGGTTCGAATGCATTCTCGCTGGCCTGGAGCCAGGGCAACCTGACGCTGGATAACCCGCAAGACAAAGTGCTGGATGATCTCACAGCCAGGACTCGCGGCACCTTTCAGAAGATCAATCCTGGCATCGTGCGCCTGCAGCGCCTGACGGATCGGATCAGTCTTTATGGTCAGTTCCAGGGCCAATGGACTGACGGCAACCTTGATTCCTCTGAAAAAATCAGCCTCGGCGGCGCGTATGGCGTACGGGCTTATCCGGAAGGCGAAGCACAGGGTGACCAGGGATATGTGACCAGCGCCGAACTGCGATACGCACTGACCGAGATGGTGCAGTTGTTCACCTTCGTCGATCATGGCGAAGTACGGCTGAACAAAGACACCTGGGCTGACGGCGAAAATCACCGCAGCCTTTCTGCTACGGGTGTGGGCTCGACATTGTCTGCTGGCAACTGGCATCTGATGGCGGTCGCGGCATGGAAACTGGGTAATGCCGATGCACAAAGCGACACGGATCGCACGCCCCGGGTGTGGGCACAGGCTAGTCGTACGTTTTGAGGGGATGTTTACGATGCCAACTCATGTACCAACAGATAGTACTTGATGTCGGTTGATATAGGTAAAATCAGCTTGAACCATGAAGCGCTAAAACCTGCTAATTCACTGAATTTAATGCATAAAAATAGACGTCAGTTGACGTCTATTGACCTGAACCCTACAGGGCCCGAGCCTGTGACCTGCGGCTTAGAATCTCTAAGAACCATGCAATAAATCATTAACTTACCGCATATAGCCCCGCTCACACGTCCCAACATGCAGAAAGATGACAAGCGTTGTTTCGATCGCTTTCAAACGTTCAGACAAAGTAGCGATAAGTTCTGCCTGGTCTTCATTGCGTTTCTTTAATGCTTTTATCGCAGCGCCAGAATATGCGGCTGATACTCCAAGGGTGAGTTCACCCTACAGAAATAAATCGGGTTGCAGTCTGAAAATTAAATGAGAGAAGCTAATCCCTTTTGGTAAAAAAACCCTGCTGATACACTTACCGATTGATTCTTTTTAAAAATTTACTATTTATCGTCGAGGGCTACGTTTTGCTTTGGAATATCCTGACCTATTTTGGCGACAGCATGCTCATTTTGCCAACCGGAATAACCCTCGCTTTATTTATGTTATGGAAGGCTGACAACCCAGTCACAGCATTGATCTGGCTGATTATACTGGGTATTTCTGGCCTCGCGGTGAGCATCTCAAAGCTGTTGTTTCTCGCCTGGGGCATTGGCAGCAGTACATTTAATTTTACAGGCTTCAGCGGGCATACCACGATGTCAGCCACTTTATGGCCGGTCATGTTCTGGCTGATAGGCCAACGTTTTCAACCTGACGGACGCAGGCTGATGATTACTGCTGGGTATTTCATTGCCATTATGGTGGGTATCAGCCGGCTCGCACTGCATGCTCATTCCGTCAGCGAAGTGATCTCAGGATTTATTCTCGGCAGTCTTTGCAGCGTAATCTTTTTATATACACAACATGACCGCAACATGCGCTATTTCACATTCACTCCATTAGCTATTCTGCTTATTCTCCCTCTGTCACTGATGAGCTTTGGCAAGAAAGCACCCACACAGCAGCTTCTCGAACATATCGCTACGCAAATCACAGGCAAACAACCCTGGACGCGGGAAGAATATCGGCTTATGGCTGAGAAACCGGAAATCTCAAAAAGCGCGTGGAACTAAAGCAGGCGTGCTTACAGAAATGCCGGAGAAAGTGACAATGAAATTGGGGAGGATTAGGGACAAAGAAATGGATAAAAACCCGGTAATCATCGTTAAATAGAGTGAATAACATCCAAGAACAAGAAAATCTGGATAGGAATTATTGACTATCTGTACCGCGTATTTTCGACGAGTTTATAGAGTAACCTTTATTTCCTCAAATATAATAAATACAAGGGCCATTTTCAGCCCTTGTATTTATTAAAGACTAGTTATCCATTTGTCGCTCAAATGCTTGTGTGACTAAAGACATAACGTAAGGCAAATCTTCTAGCTTCTCGAATCCGATCTCAACATCGCCATTTCCCCATCGCCCCAAACTGGTGACATCTTTGCATAATCCACGCGGATCATTAATTTCAGCAAATGAAATATTTAGTGAAAGACGCAGCCGCTTTGCTTGCGGTACAACATCCACAAAATTCACCTCAGCTTTATAAGCAATATAAAGCTTCAGAAAGACCTCTGTGACGCAGGGATCAAGTGCCAACGTTGCTTTACGGAACGCTTCAAACAACACCTGAACATGTTCTTTAGCCAGATAGGGATGGTCTTCAAAGCCATAAGTGAGGTTACCTTCACTCTTAGGCTGGTAATTTTTTAGAATATCATCGGGAAGATTGGCACTTGGCCAGACACTGCTTGCCTGCTCTGCCATTTTATTTGCTCGGGCTATAATGGCTTCTTCACTCCATTTATCAAGAGCCGAAAGCCCGTCATTCAGGCGTAAATGACTGTATTTAAAACCACCTTCCATGTCGCGCTTATCAGCAAATGAGCGATTGCTATACTCAGAGTTATAGCCCGTCAATGTCAGGTTACCCAGCGAATGACGCCATGTTTCCCATACACGCTGCCATTCATCTCCTAGCTCAGCTCTCCATGCCAAGGGCACTTTCTCTGTTTGATTATCGCACTGCGGCATGATGTGTTCGATTGGGTATTCATCCACCGGGATCGGTTCTTTATGCTTATGATTTTCAAGCCTTCTGAGCCAATAGCTACGACTTCTGAAGTTGTAAAGATCGCGGGTCTGAATATCCCTCTTAAACTCCTCATCTGTCGGGAAACGACGATAAGATGGCAGCAACGTAAACGCAGCTTTGAGGCTCTCCAAATATTGGTTCTTATCAAAACTTTTACTCAACCCGGCAAAGGTTTTATTCATTGAGTTGGTTGGTATGGCACATACTGCGCGACGAAATACATAGCTTTCCATCAGGCGAAGGGCTTCGGCGAAGTCGCTTAGTTTCAGAATATCCAGCTGGTAGTCATCATACAGCTCCAGCATCAGCGGATATGCAACATCCATTCTCAACTCGCGGATATTATGGAATATCTCTTTAAGGTGTTTATTTTTTTCAATACCTAACGCAATGGCGCAATAGTAGATGGCATATTTATGTATATCCGCAACAGCAGATTCAACAGATTGACTATTGCGACGAAAGTACTGTTTAAACGCCTCATAAATGTCATCAATCTTAGGGATGTCACCGGTTTTTACTGTCAGGTAGTGACGCATGAAAGCATCGAATTGTTCGGAGTAAGCCTCCTGACCAAACAGAAGCTCCATTTTTCGCCAGTGATCATTATACAGCGTCGTTTGGCGCTCATTTTCCAACCCCATGAGGATGTAATTGCGAATGAGATCGGCCTGGCTTAATTTTTTACCCGTTGAGTTCATGCTTTCAAATATAAGCTGTGGGTTATCATGGTCGCGCTGGAGAGATATATCGACCACAATTAATTTGCTGAGCCCTTTACAGACAGTCTCCAACAATTTTTCATTTTTTAGTTTATCTTTAAAGTATTCAAAGTTTTCCGTAACACGTAAAGAGTAATTTTCCGGCTGAGATTTCCCATCGATAATAGCACGCAACGTCTCGTTGTCCGTTTGCGACAGAATAAGTTTGTAGCGTTTCTCGCCTGACAATAAGGGGTTAGTCAAATAGAAACCACGTAGCTGAGCTTGACTGAATCCTTCAATAATCTCTTGCTCGCCCACGGCTTCGGCTAAAGCTGCAATTAACAATGACACTGTCGTGACCCGCTGTTGGCCATCAATGATCAACAAGGGTGATTGAGACGTCACCGAATAAAGCCCATTTTCGATATACACCACGGAACCAATAAAGTGCCCTTGATTATTCTCATCCAATCCACAACGGAGAATATCATCCCACAGCTGTTCACACTCTTTCAGGCTCCAGGAGTAAATACGCTGGTAGATCGGGATGACCAACTGAGGTGCAGTCTGCAGAAAGTTGAGCAACTTGGCTTCTTTAGCCTTCATCCTTTAATTTCCTTGTTAACTATCTGAATTACGAACGTTAGTCATCATTTATCCATTGCGACAGATGAGGCGAAAAATGATAAGGGAAATACCTTCCTGATTATCGCCTAAACGCCCCACTGCCCGTCGGTCCAAAAACTTAAGCCCCTTTCAACATATCAAACACAACTCGCGCAAACCCCTTCGCAAGTTCTGGATTTGAGAGGTACTGCATCATCATCTCTTGTTGCGCATCACTGCTGTCCATCACTGCATCATCAATCGCTTTAGGGAAATCCCCCAACATGGCTTGTTCACGGGTGTTGTTGGCAATCTGCGTCATCACGGCCTGGTTTTCCGATAAGCGGGATACTTACACCCTCAAAGGCCCCCAGATACCACTTGATTTGGGTATAACTGAGTTGACTTCGATAGAACTCGTGACAGAAAAATTCAGTAATTTCAGGGAGTATAAGGGAGAAAAGGCGAATTCAGCAGAGGTGTGTTGACTTGAAATGGTACGCCCTACAGGGCTCGAACCTGTGACCTACGGCTTAGAAGGCCGTTGCTCTATCCAACTGAGCTAAGGGCGCATTGCTTGTCCCTTTCGGGAGCGTTGCGGGTTCGGATTATACGGGCAGACCGGGATGAGTCAATGGCTTTCGAACTCACTGCTTAATGCCTGAACAATTTGCAGATATTCCCGGACTGTCTTGCAACGTTATGTGATCAGTATCGGCTATTTTTCGGATTTCAGCGCGGCAGCAATCACGCGGGCAGACGCGTGATAGGCTACACCTTCGTAAGCCGTCAGTTCCGGTCGTAATGTTTGTACGATACCTTTTTTACCAATCACCGCTGGCTGGCCGATATAGACGCCCAGTTGTTCATCGAGGGCAGACACCGGCCAGACACTGCGGGCGTCGGACAAAATGGCATCCACCAGCCGCGCTGTTGCAGTAGCGATGCCGAAACTGGTCCAGCCCTTGCCTTGCAGGATTTCCCAGCCACCGCCGCGCACAGCGTCGTTCATTGTTGCCCAGTCGACGTCACGGTCGCCTGCCAGTTCTGCCACCGGACAGCCGCCAAGTGTCACGGTGCTCCAGGCCACAAACTGTGATTCGCCGTGTTCGCCCATCACGTAGCCGGTGACGCTTTTCGGATCGAAACCGAAGAACTCGCCGACCACGCGTTTCATGCGCGCGGTATCGAGCGAGGTGCCGGTGCCGAACACCTGTGCGTCAGGGAATCCACTGGTCTGCTGAATAATCTGAGTAATGACATCGCACGGATTGGTGATATTGACGATCACGCCGCCAAAGCCGCTGGCAATCACGCGCGGGATCACTTCACGCACGGCGGCACGGGTCTCAGCAAGTTCTTCCAGACGATCTTCACGCAGCAAGGTTTTCGGGCCGACGGCGATGACCAGCACATCGGCATCATGCAGTTCGCTGTAGTCGTTGGCGATAACCTGCACGCGTGAGGTCGTCAGCGACGCCATATCCCGCAACTCCAGCGCCTGACTGGCCGCTTTAGGTTCGTTTTCATCCAGCAAGACAATCACGTCACACAGCCCCTGCGTGACCAGAGAGAATGCAACGTCAGCGCCCACATGACCGGCACCGATGATCCCCACTTTGCGTGTCATTTGTTTCTTTCCTTATGATTTAAAAAGAGTCATACCTAAAATAGACACTTTTTTCGCCACTGTCGCAGGTTAAATTCTCATCCGCAGATAACAAGTTATTCGCATTCAACGCCTGACAGCGCCCGCGGCTTCTGACAAAATAGGCGCATCCCCCTGCATTTATTAATTAATGGATTTTTTCCCTGATGGCAGCAAAGATTATTGACGGTAAAACGATTGCGCAGCAAGTCAGAAGCGAAGTTGCAGCGCGTGTTCAACAACGACTGGCTGAAGGAAAGCGTGCGCCCGGTCTGGCCGTGGTGCTGGTCGGTGAAAACCCGGCGTCACAGATTTATGTCGCCAGCAAACGCCGTTCTTGTGAAGAAGTCGGGTTCATCTCCCGCTCTTACGACCTGCCAGCCACCACCACTGAAGGTGAGTTGCTGGACCTGATCGAAAAACTGAATAACGACAGCGAAATCGACGGCATCCTGGTTCAGCTTCCGCTGCCAGCCGGTATCGATAACATCAAAGTGCTGGAACGTATTCATCCGGATAAAGACGTCGATGGCTTCCATCCTTATAACGTCGGCCGTCTGTGCCAGCGTGCGCCGACGCTGCGCCCTTGTACGCCGCGTGGCATTGTGACGCTGTTAGAACGTTACGGTATTGAAACCTTCGGCCTGAACGCCGTGGTGATTGGCGCATCCAACATTGTGGGCCGTCCGATGAGCATGGAATTACTGCTGGCCGGTTGCACCACCACCGTCACCCACCGTTTCACCAAAAATCTGCGCCATCATGTTGAGAATGCCGATCTGGTGGTTGTCGCTGTGGGTAAACCGGGCTTTATTCCCGGCGAATGGATTAAACCGGGCGCGATTGTCATTGATGTCGGTATTAACCGTCTGGAAAGTGGTAAAGTTGTCGGCGATGTGGAATATGATGCCGCCGCCGAGCGTGCTTCCTTTATCACACCGGTGCCGGGCGGTGTTGGCCCGATGACGGTCGCGACGCTGATTCAGAATACCTTGCAGGCGTGCGAGGAATATCATGACGTCAGCGCCAGTAAGTCTTAAACCCTTTGCACTACACAAAAAGTCAGGAATACATGGAAACTTTCTTTCTCGAAAAACACCCGCACGTTGAACTGTGCGATCTGCTCAAATTTATGGGCTGGTGTGACAGCGGCGGTACTGCGAAAGCAGTGATTGCCGAAGGCCAGGTGAAGGTCAACGGTAAAGTCGAAACCCGTAAGCGCTGCAAAATCGTTGCTGATATGAACGTCGAGTTCGCCAGCAACAAAGTCGTGGTGAAAGCGTCCGAATAATCTTTCCGGTAGCGTTGCACGACAAAAGAAAATGCCCTGCAAGCGAAAGCTCACAGGGCATTTTTTTATTTATCGGCAGGGTGACAGGCCGAAGGCAAATTACTGCTGCGTCACCCATAACACCGGCCATTCGCCACCGCTGCTGTAACCGTCACAACTGGGTTCAGAGGCAAATGCCGCCAGCCGGAACTGTTTACCATCAAACACCCAGCGTGAAGACACGCCACAATCACCGATGCCGCGCCCTTTATCGTAAGTCGAGAGCATACCGGTTTTCGGGTCGAAATCAGCGTTGATCAGTTCCGGCGAATCATCATCTTCGCCCAGTTTGAACGGCATATTCAGCGCCAGATTGTCCATTTTATAAGGCGCCTGACGCGAAACCAGGAAGCCCAGCGCATACAGGTTATACGCGCCCATGTCGCAGTTGACAGTCATCAGGGCTTTATCGTTGCTCAGCGCGAAAATATGCACTTCCCGTTCGGAAGGGTCGAGGCTGCAATCATTATTCTCAATGGTGGCGGCGGCGTTCTGCGTGATGGCCGAAATCTCGGTTTCGGATAATGCATGCGGTTCACTGAAACGCGGCAGAACCGGCGTGGCAGGAATGGGCGGCACGGTATTCGCCGGTTTCGCACCACGATTAATCCAGGCCGTTTTGGTGCCAACGCGCCCCTGCTGCGCATCAATGGCCAGCAACGCGGCTTTGATCCCTTTCAGTGAAACTTCCGGTTTAACGGGCTGAGCCGGGTCAGCTTTCACTGCCAGCTGAATACTGCTGCCTTCGCGGATCGCGGCAATAAAATCATTCACCACCAGACGGTTAGTGGTGGAAAGATGTTTTTTACTGACATCCCATTCACGGTGATTAAAACTCAGTGTCTTACCGTTCATCTGCAAGCGGCTGGCAACCGGCGCATCCGTCGTCTGCTCATCACTGTTACGCTGGTAATCAATGCTGACGGAGGATTTCCCTTCCGGCCCGGCTTCGCGGGTGATTTTCATCACCAGTTCCTGCCCGTCCTGCGAATTACGCGCGACGCAGTGATTCAGGTTGTCACAGCTGACCTGCCAGTCGTTATAAATAGCCTGCAACGGCTCAGCCTGGGCGCTAAAAGCCAGCATGGTGGCCAGCAGGCATAAAGGGGCGGTTATCCATCTGCACATTATAAGTTTCAGCTCTGTTCGAAATTATCTTTCTGATAATAGCGTAACCCTCGCCAGGAGACTGCCTTCAATGCAGCATTTTTTACCCGAAATTATAAAGGGATACTCCACCCGCAGGGTTTGCGGCAGACAATAATTTTTCATGACATACGAGAAGCCGCAATGGTGACGCAGGGAAACTTTCAGTACACTGGCTGAGCCAAAAACAAACAATAATGGCGAAAAGGATGAAGATCATTTCTCTGGGAGATACGGATGAAGTTATTGATTTTGATGATAACGCTGTTATCACTGCCGGCGCTGGCTGAAGAGCCTCCGGTGGTGTACGCCGGCACACTGGGTAAAACCAGCATTGTCGTCGAACTCGATTTAAATAAACCTGACGAAGTGACCGGACGGTATTTCTATCAAAAATACCGTCTGGATCTGCCGCTCAACGGAGCGCTGGATGGTCAGGAACTGAAATTACAGGAAGGTCTGGATGATTTCGACGATACACCGCGCCCTGAACTGACGCTGACCAAAGATGAAAACGGTGACTGGCAAGGCAACTGGACCAACCCGCAGGGCAAAACACTGCCGGTTAAGCTGCAACCCGCGCAGTTACCGGCAGCCGCCACGGACGACGGCTATCTCAGTTCGCTGATCCACACCGATCCGTACGAGTATTTGCGTTTATCCGCGCTGCAACTGAAAGCGGGCAAAAACGAAAACTTCATGGGCTATCAGCTGCAATGGTGGACGGAACCGCAATCAAAAATCAGTTTCTTTGAGATTGTCTCCGGTTATCCGGAAGCCAGTTTACCGGCCATTAACCAGAAGCTGCGCGCCCGTTTATGGCAGGAAGTCAGCGGCTGGCATGCCTGTATGCTCGGGGCAAGCCGTTTTGGTCAGGGGGAATATCAGCAAACGGTGACGCCGAAGTTCATGAGTCCCGATGTGGTCAGCATCAGCGTATTTACCTCTTATGACTGCGGCGGTGCGCATCCTGATTTCGGCGAAGCGCCGATCAACCTGAACGCCAAAACCGCAGAAACGCTGACGCTGGAAGATGTGATTTGGGTGGGCGATGGCGCACCGTTCCACTATCTGAATGCTGAAGAGCGCGCCCTTACGGGTAAAAACGATGTGGATTTCGATACCTTCGCGCAGTACCGCGATAAGAAATGGGCGCCGTGGCTGGTGAAACAACTGACCGCGGCTTATCCGCAACAGATGAAAAAGCCGACGGAAGAAAGCGAAGACGATTGTGATTATTCAGACCCGTCTGTATGGCAATTCCCGGCTTGGTATTTCACGCAAAAAGGGCTGTATTTTGATCCGACGTTTGCCCGTGTCATGCGTTCATGCGAAGGCCCGGAATGGTCCGTTCTGCCATGGTCTGCCATGAAAGGCCACGCGGGCAGCACCGCAATAAACCTGGAACACTGAAATAACAAAGGCACCCGCGGGTGCCTTTGCCTCAGATGCATTTTCGCCGGTCATCTTTACGCCAGCCAGCCCTGAATCTGCGCATATTGCAGCAACATAATGGTTTTGCCATCTCTGATGCGGCCATCTTTGATCATCGCCAGCGCCTCGGTAAACGGCACCTCCAGCACATCAATGTCCTCGTCTTCCACGCCGCCACCGGCGTTCTGACGCTGCGACTCATCGTATTCTGCCGCGAAAAAATGCACGATTTCGGTCACGCTGCCCGGCGACATATAGGCTTCAAACAGTTTATCTACCTTGCCCACTGCAAAACCGGTTTCTTCAATGGCTTCTTTACGGATGCAATCTTCCGGCGAATCGTTGTCGAGCAAACCGGCGCAGGTTTCCAGCAACATACCGGTCGGGTTGCCATTGACGTAGGTCGGCATACGGAACTGTCTGATCAGCAGAACGGTTTTTTTAGGACGGTTATAAAGCAGAATAGTCGCGCCGTTCCCCCGGTCATACACTTCACGGGATTGCGGCTGGCGTTCGCCATTACGTTTGATTAAATCGTAGGTGTATTTGCGAAGAACATACCAGTTATCAGAGAGTAACTGGTTTTGAACGTTTTCGATCCGGGATGACTTGTCATCAGATGACATAAAGCGTGCCTCCGCTCAGAGGGTGAGAGAAGCCAGACATCATAGCGGCATTACATCGCGCACGCCAGATTCAGCCGTGCTCAATTGCATTAAGCAGTTGTTCCCGATGGCGTTCAACCCACTTCGCATCCAGCGGCCCCCAGCCTGAAAGCTGATAATAACCGTCATTATTGCGCACACCCTGCTGCACAAATTCCAGTTCGACACCCATACCCGGTAGCGCTTTCAGTACGTCCTGCAAGGTGCGGCGCGGCCAGCCGGTGATTTCCATCAGTTTCGGTACGTTCGGTTTTTGTTCAGAGTCCAGCAACCAGCAAAGGTAGAGACGACGGGCGAAAACCGAATTTAACATCAAACTCATCTGAACGGCTCCAGTGTGGACATACGAATGCGTGTCATAAAAAAGCAGGCTGTCAAAGCGTAGACGGTATCAGCAAATCTGTCTGCGGCATAACCCTGTGTACAGGGAGGTTTTTTTTACATTATCTCCTTTATTTCTCCACGTTTTATGCGACATGAGAAGGTAAAGTGCATTGACGTAGAACTCCACTCTAACACTTGCTCAGTCCCGTCGGGACGGTTCCGCCTCTGAGACTGCCTATGAGAAAATAGCGCTCAGGGGATTTTTTTGTCAGATTACTGACGTTCTGTTTGTTTGCTGATGTTAGTTACTCACGCCAGAGTGACAACGAGGTTCCTGAAGCATGGCTAACTTTTTTATCGATCGCCCAATCTTTGCCTGGGTTTTAGCGATCATCATTTCCTTGTCCGGCGCACTCGCGATCTATTTTCTGCCGGTTGAACAGTATCCCGATCTGGCTCCGCCAAACGTCAGGATTTCTGCAACCTATCCCGGCGCATCAGCACAAACATTAGAAAATACCGTTACCCAGATTATCGAACAGAACATGACCGGCCTCGATAATCTGATGTACATGTCATCGCAAAGCAGTAACGACGGTAAGTCGCAGATAACCCTGAGCTTTACCGCCGGTACCGATCCCAACGAAGCGCTGCAACAGGTGCAAAACCAGTTGCAGCAGGCGCTGAAACGCCTGCCGCAGGACGTGCAGACGCAGGGTGTGACGGTGTCAAAAACCGGTGACACTAACCTGATGATGGTGGCGTTTGTCTCCACTGACGGCAGCATGGATAAGCAGGATATCGCCGACTATGTGGCGTCCAACATTCAGGATCCGCTGAGCCGCGTGCCCGGCGTCGGCAGCATTGATGCTTACGGTTCACAGTACGCGATGCGCATCTGGCTGGATCCGGACAAGCTCAATAATTACCAACTGACCACTGCCGATGTGGTGACAGCCATCAAAGCGCAAAACAGTCAGGTTGCTGTCGGTCAGCTCGGCGGCGCACCTTCGGTGGATTTTCAGGCCCTGAATGCCACCATTAATGCCCAGGCACAGTTACAGACGCCGGAACAGTTCCGCCAGATCACCCTGAAAGTGAATCAGGACGGTTCGCAGGTCAAACTTGGCGATGTTTCCACCATCGGTCTCGGCGCGGAAAACTACGCCCTGCTCAGCCGTTATAACGGACAGGCTGCGTCAGGGATGGGCGTTAAACTGGCGTCCGGTGCCAACGAACTGCAAACCGACAAAGCCGTCCGTGCGCGCCTTGATGAGCTTTCTCACTATTATCCGCACGGTCTGAAAGCCGAAATCGCTTACGAGACCACGCCGTTTGTTAAAGCGGCGATCACCGACGTGGTGAAAACGCTGTTTGAAGCGATCGTGCTGGTGTTCCTGGTGATGTATCTGTTCCTGCAAAACTTCCGCGCTACGCTGATCCCGACGATTGCCGTGCCGGTGGTCTTGCTGGGGACGTTCGCCGTGCTGCATCAGTTCGGTTACAGCATCAATACTCTGACGATGTTCGCGATGGTGCTCGCCATCGGCCTGCTGGTGGATGATGCCATCGTGGTGGTGGAAAACGTCGAGCGCGTGATGAGTGAAGAAGGCCTCAGCCCCAGAGAGGCCACGCGAAAATCGATGGGACAAATTCAGAGTGCGCTGGTCGGTATCACCATGGTGCTGTCGGCGGTGTTCGTGCCGATGGCATTCTTCGGCGGCACCACCGGCGCGATTTACCGTCAGTTCTCCATCACCATTGTCTCGGCGATGGTGCTGTCAGTGTTCGTCGCGCTGACGCTGACACCAGCGCTGTGCTCGACCATTCTCAAACCTGTCGCGCAGGGACATCATCACGGTAAACGCGGTTTCTTCGGCTGGTTTAACCGCATGTTTGACCGCAACGCGCGTCGCTACGAAAACGGCGTGGCGCGGGTTCTGCGTAACAGCCTGCGTTATATGCTGGGATATGCCGCACTGGTCGCCTTGCTGGCCGTTATGTTTATCAAACTGCCCACCTCTTTCCTGCCGATGGAAGACCGTGGCGTGTTCACTGTTCAGGTTCAGTTGCCGCCGGGTTCAACGCTGCAGCAGACACAAAAAGTGGTGGAAAAGGTCGAAAAGTATTTCCTGACTGAAGATAAGAAAGACGTGCTTTCGGTGTTCTCAACCATCGGTGCTGGCCCCGGCGGTAACGGGCAAAACGTTGCGCGTATGTTCGTGCGCCTGACACCGTGGGATGCACGCACCGGCGCCGGCGATTCTTCCTTTGCACTGATTGAGCGGGCGACCAAAGCGTTTAACAAGATAACCGAAGCGCGCGTGATCGCCAGCAGCCCGCCCGCCATCAACGGTCTGGGCAGCGCCACCGGCTTTGATATGGAATTACAGGACCACGCCGGGCTTGGTCATGATGCGCTGATGGCGGCGCGCGATCAGTTACTGGCCATGACATCCAAAGACAGCAACCTGACCCGCGTACGTCACAACGGTCTGGATGACAGCCCGCAGTTGCAGATCGATATCGATCAGGTGAAAGCGCAGGCGCTGGGCGTGGCTATCTCTGATATCAACAGCACGCTGAGTACCGCGTGGGGCTCGACCTACGTCAATGACTTTGTTGACCGTGGCCGTGTGAAGAAAGTCTACGTGCAGGCCGCGGCACAATACCGCATGCTGCCGGACGATATTGACCGCTGGTATGTGCGAAACTCCGCCGGAACCATGGTGCCCTTCTCCGCTTTCGCCACGTCGAAATGGCTGACAGGTTCGCCGCGTCTTGAGCGTTACAACGGCTATTCCGCGCTGGAAATTGTCGGTGAACCGGCAACGGGCATCAGCAGCGGTACTGCGATGGATGACATGGAAAAACTGGTCGCGAAGTTGCCGGTCGGCATTGGTCTGGAATGGACAGGTCTGTCGTATCAGGAAAGACTGTCAGGTTCTCAGGCACCGGCGCTGTATGCGATTTCCCTGCTGGTGGTGTTCCTGTGTCTGGCGGCGTTGTACGAGAGCTGGTCCATTCCGTTCTCCGTCATGCTGGTGGTGCCGCTCGGCGTGCTCGGCGCGGTGATTGCCACCTGGCTGCGCGGGCTGGAAAACGATGTGTATTTCCAGGTCGGTATGCTGACCATCATCGGTTTGTCAGCGAAGAACGCCATTCTGATTGTCGAATTTGCCAATGACCTGAATGTTCGCGGGAAGGAACTGCTGGAGGCCACGCTCGAAGCCGCCAGAATGCGTCTGCGTCCGATTCTGATGACCTCGCTGGCATTTGTTTTCGGCGTTCTGCCGATGGCGACCAGCATGGGGGCCGGTTCAGGCAGCCAGCACGCCGTCGGTACCGGTGTGATCGGCGGGATGATTTCCGCCACGGTGCTGGCGATTTTCTTCGTACCGCTGTTCTTTGTGTTGATCCGCCGTCGTTTTCCGGGCAAACACACTGCACCGGTAATTGCTGATATCGTGGAAACGGCCCCCGCCGAACACCGGTAAAAACGCCGGATCGCAGGCAACAAAAAAGGCGTTAATTCACATTAACGCCTTTTTTATTCATGATTTACTGGCTGTGAGAATCGTCGCTAAATGCAACGTAATGGTCTTCCTGAACAAACGTTTTTATAATGACGTGCTGCACTGAGAATAAATCTTTTCTTTGCTTTGTCGGTAACGATGTGGGCAATTACGCTTTCAACATACGGTCGATAAAGTCTTTCCAGTGACCTAATTCTTGCTCTAACATTTTACTCCCCTTGATTGGACGCTGGCAGTATACGTTTATTTTTTGACCATGCAAAAACTCCGTGACTAATTTTTAAGCGCGATCACAATCCCGCCCCGTCTGGATCCTGCCGGCGTTTTGCCTCATTATGTGTCCTTCTCTGACGCCACTTATCAGCGCAGCTAAAAAGCGCTTATTTTACTGACAGGTTACGTTTTTCTATGGCAACAACTTCAGCTCAAAACTCATTTATTCTCTACGGCATAAAAAATTGCGACACCGTTAAGAAAGCCCGCCGCTGGCTGGAAGAAAACGGTGTTGAATGCCAGTTTCATGATTATCGGGTCGAAGGGCTGGATGCCGCGTTGCTGCAGGATTTGTTAGATAAACAAGGCTGGGAAGCGATGCTCAATACCCGTGGCACTACCTGGCGCAAGCTCGATGAGGCCACGCGCGCAGCCTGTGATAACGAAGCCAGCGCCAAAGCGCTGATGCTCGAACATCCGGCTGTCATCAAACGTCCGTTTTTACTGGCGCCAGACGGCCAGTCTCTGCTGGGATTCAAACCAGAAAGCTATCAGCAATTCCTTGCACAGGTGAAGTAACATGAGTTGTCCGGTTCTCGATTTAGCGCAACAGTTAATCCGCCGCCCTTCCCTCAGCCCGGACGATGCGGGTTGCCAGGAGATTATGATTGCCCGCCTTGAGGCCATTGGTTTTCACATTGAGCCGATGCATTTTGGCGATACCCTGAATTTCTGGGCGACACGTGGTGAAGGCAAAACCCTGGCCTTTGCCGGGCATACCGATGTGGTCCCTACCGGCGATCATAAGCTGTGGGTTACCGGCCCGTTTGAGCCAACGCTGCGCGACGGCATGTTGTATGGTCGCGGCGCGGCAGACATGAAAGGCTCACTGGCGGCGATGGTAGTAGCAGCAGAGCGGTTTGTCGCCGCCAATCCCCATCATCAGGGTCGTCTGGCTTTTCTCATCACTTCTGATGAAGAAGCCAGCGCCGTCAACGGCACCGTCAAAGTGGTCAACGCGCTGATGGCACGCAATGAGCGCCTTGATTACTGTCTGGTCGGCGAGCCTTCCAGCACCACGCGCGTCGGCGATATTGTGAAAAATGGCCGTCGCGGCTCCATGACCGCCAACCTGCATGTGCATGGCGTTCAGGGGCATGTGGCGTATCCGCATCTGGCGGATAATCCGGTACACCGCGCCATGCCCGCGCTGAATGAGCTGGTCGCCACCGTGTGGGATAATGGTAACGAATTCTTCCCGCCAACCAGCATGCAAATTGCCAATATCAACGCGGGCACCGGCAGCAACAACGTCATTCCGGGCGAACTTTATGTGCAGTTCAACTTCCGTTTCAGCACCGAGCTGACTGATGCCATCATCAAACAGCGTGTCGCCGAATTACTGGATCGCCATAACCTGCAATACACCCTGAACTGGGTGGTTTCCGGCCAGCCATTCCTGACATCACGCGGTGAGCTGGTGGATGCCGTAGTCAATGCGGTGCGCCATTACAGTGAAATCACGCCGGAACTGCAAACTACCGGTGGTACCTCTGACGGGCGTTTTATCGCGCTGATGGGGGCGCAGGTGGTTGAACTCGGGCCGGTCAACGCGACTATCCACAAAATCAATGAATGCGTACATGCCGCCGATCTGCAGGTGCTCAGCCGCATGTATCAGCGCATCATGGAACAATTAGTCGCATGATCACTCACGAGATGCTGACCGGGCGCTCCGCTGCACATCTGGTGATTATCGGCGACGGGCCGCATCGTTTGCAGAAGGAAGCGGCGCAGGCATTCGAAAAAATGCGTCTGGCAGCCCGTGAAGCCGGTTTTGACTTGCAACCGGCCAGCACCTTTCGTGATTTCGATCGGCAACTGGCTATCTGGAATGGCAAATTTCGCGGCGAGCGACCAGTATTAGATAAGAACAGCCAGCCGGTCGATGTCAGCGCGCTGACGACAGCAGAACGTTGCGAGCTGATTTTGCGCTGGTCTGCGCTGCCGGGCGCAAGCCGTCATCATTGGGGCAGTGACCTGGATGTGTACGATCCTTCATTGTTACCGGCGGGTAAGACGCTGCAACTGGAGCCGTGGGAATATGAAGAAGGCGGGTATTTTTATCCGCTGAACCAATGGATGTCAGCGCATATGACAGAATATGGTTTTTACCGGCCGTATGCGGAAGATCGCGGCGGTGTGGCTGTCGAACCCTGGCATCTGAGTTACCGCCCGCTGGCGGCGGAATGTGAAAAACAGCTTACGCCGCAGGTGTTGATCAGTTCCTGGACCGGAAAAGACGTCGCTGCTGCAGACTGGTTAGCCGGGCAAATGGACACTCTTTTCCCGCGATTTATCGCCCTCTCACCCTTTTAAGGAGTACACCATGGAGTGGATTAAAGATTACTGGTGGATCGTTCTGATCATTCTGGTCGGCATGTTTATCAGCGGCATCAAAGAGCTGAACCGCGTTGATGTGAAAAAGTTCCTGAAAGATAAACCTGAGATCCCGCCGCATCGCGACAACAATGCCGAGTGGGATAAAGATGACGACTGGCCAAAGAAAAAGTAATCCCACCCCGGTAGCATCTCACTTTTAATCAATATTAGTCGGCGGATAATCTAGCGATTCTCCGCCGATTGACTTTACCTCCTGCCGTTATCATTCAACATGAAACTGATGCACGGAGAGAACAAGTCTTTGCAAACATTACCTATTACCCGGGCGGATCAGGCAGTGCCAGAACGCTTTGACGCGTCGAAATTTCTGGGTCTGGCTCCGTTTCTACGTATGAGCATCGCAGGCGAGGAATGGTCTGACATCGCGCAGATACTGATCACCCGTGCGCAACAGACCCCGGATGACGCCGTATTGTGGATGAACCTTTCCACTGTCATGCTGTGCCTGCAACGCACTGAACTGGGTTTGACGATTCAGAATCAGGCACTGGCGATGCAACAGGTCTATACCCTTTGCCCCGCGCTACAACCGGCGAAGTTACGCTTACTGATACTCATGGTGCCCGGCACGCTTTCCGCGAATGTGCCGCTGGATTGCCTGCTGGAAAACAGCGATATCGAGCTGATTTATTACTACATCACGCCCGAAGCCCCTTTTGAAGCCCCGATCCCTGAACACGATTTACTGATGGTCGGCATCAGCGCCACTACCGAAAATCTGTTCCTGTTGCAGCAACTGGAAGATGTCACGGAACATTGGCCGGTGCCGGTGATCAATGCGCCACAGCATATCCCGAGTTCTGAACGCCAAACCGCCAGCCGCCTGTTGCAAAACCAACCGGGTTTAGCCATTGCCCAGGCGCATGCGATGACGTTTGCGGCGTTATCTGCCGTCGCTGCCGGAGAAACCACGCTGCACGCTGCGCTGCCTGACAGCAGTTATCCGGTGATCCTGCGCCCTGCGGGTTCGCACGGCGGTCATGGTCTGGAAAAAATCACCGGTCAGGAAGAACTGGCTGATTATCTGACCCGCGTGCAGGTTGAAGATTATTTCCTGTCGCAGTTTATTGATTACAGCAATGAAGACGGTCAGTTCCGTAAGTACCGCATTTCGTTGATCGACGGCGTGCCGTATGCCTGTCATATGGCGATTTCATCCCACTGGATGGTGCATTACGTTAACGCCTTCATGTATGAAGATATCCAAAAGCGTGAAGAAGAAGCCGCATTCCTGAACAACTTCCACGAATTTGCCACCCGTCACCAGCAGGCGCTGAAAGCGATTTATGACACCACGCAGCTCGACTATCTCGGCATCGATTGCAGCGAAACACCGGACGGCGAATTGCTGGTGTTTGAAATTGATCCGGCGATGGTGGTGCACGCAATGGATCTGGAAGTGATGTTCCCGCACAAAAAAATCCACATGAATAAAGTTAAAACAGCATGCCGCGAGTTGCTGTTATCCCGTGCCTTTGCGCACACCGACACCTCTGCTGATGCGTTTAAAGGACAAGAATAAACATGATTTCACGTAACGCCCTGAACTTCTCCGGTGGCCCTGGCGCATTGCCGGAAACCGTTCTCACTCAGGTTGAAGCCGCGATAAAAGAAGTGCCGGAAGTTGGCCTGTCGATCCTCGGTATCAGCCACCGTTCAGACTGGTTTGCCGCCATTGTGCAGGAAACCGAAAACAACATCCGCACCCTGCTCGGCTTGTCGAAAGATTTCCATATCCTGTTCCTGCAGGGTGGCGCAACACAGCAGTTTTCGATGGTGCCGATGACGCTGTTGCGCGGTCAGAAGCATGCGGCAGAATATCTGGATACCGGTTACTGGAGCAGTAAAGTCGTGACCGAAGCGCGTCGCGAAGGGCCGGTCAAAGTGCTGTGGAGCGGCGAATCGTGCGGATTCAACCGTCTGCCCTCTGACGAAGAACTGGCATTCTCGCCTGATGCGCCCTATCTGCATTATGTCTCGAACGAAACAGTGGAAGGGTTACAGTTTCAGCGCGTTTTGGGCCGCGACGACGTACCCCGCGTCTGCGATATGTCTTCCGATTTCCTGTCCAAACCGTGCGATGCCAATAAGTTTTCGGTCATCTACGCTCATGCGCAGAAAAACATCGGCCCGGCGGGCGTCACCATCGTGCTGGTGCACGATACCGTGGTGAAAGCGTCATCTGACGAATTGCCATCATTCCTGAATTACCGCCGCCAGGTGGAATCTCATTCCAACCTCAATACGCCGCCGGTATTTGCGATTTATGTGGTGCTGCTGGTCACCCGCTGGCTGCTTAACGACGTCGGCGGTCTGGAAAATATGGAACAAACCAACCGCCATAAAGCAGAACTGCTGTATGCAATGCTCGACAACAGCGACGGTTTCTACAATGGCTGGAGCAGCAAAGCCGACCGTTCACACATGAACGTTGCGTTTAAGTTGCCGGATGCGGATCTGGAGAAGAAATTCCTGGCCGAAAGCCAGGAAGCTGGCTTCTCAGGTCTGGCAGGGCACCGTGCGATTGGCGGCATCCGTGCCTCTATCTACAACGCCCTGTCACTGCCAGCGGCAGAAAAGCTGACGAACTTCATGGATGATTTTATGCGTAAAAACCGCAAATAATCGCCTCAGTCAGACATTAAAAAAACGCCCCCGGTTGTGATGCAGCCGGGGGCGTTTTTCAATAAAAGTGGCAATGAAATCAGTGCTGATGCGACTTCGGTTCGTAATTTTGCAAATGCGCTATCGCCGTATTAATCATGTGCGAATCCAGCCCGTGTCCCATACCTGGCTGAAGATTGAGCGTACATTCACAGCCCAATGATTTCAGACGTTCTGTCGCACTTTTCGACTGGAACGGATTAATCACCGGATCCTGTTCGCCATGAATGAAATGCACCACCGTACCGGCGGCAATCGGTTTTTCCGGAAGCGTTGAAAAACGCCCGCTGAACGCGATAATGCGCGACGCCAGATGCTCTTCCACTTTCGTCGATTCCAGCGCCATGATGGTGCCCTGCGAAAAGCCGACTAATGTGGTGTGTTCCGGCGTAACGCCGGTTTTTTGCTGCCAGTCACGGACAATCTGCACAAAAGTTGGCATTGCGGCATCCACTCGCGGCTGACGGTTTTGTTCGGTCACGCCCTGCACGGAAAACCACTGGAAGCCCCGGCCAAAATCACAAATATCCGGGCTGCCGACGCTTATCACCTGCGCCTGCGGGAATGAAACAGCGAAAAACTTACCGATTTCGCCCATAGAAATCGGGTTATCCCCCACGCCATGAAATAATAAAATCAGCTGGTTAGCGATTTCTTCCGGCTGCTGGACGATAATTTGTTCTGAGCTCATTGCTCTCTCCCGTTGTCATTTAATGAGTTCACTATACGCCGCCCGCCCGTCAGTGAAATCGGGTTTTATTGAACGAGTCTTTCCATTTTTTGCAATGAAACCGCTGATTTATTCAGCCATTCCCGCGGCTTTCAGCGCCTGTCGTGTCTCCTCACGCCAGCGCGAAACCAGCGCTTTACGGCCGGAAAGCTTCAGCGACATGACGACTTGCGCGACACTTTGCCCCTGTTGCAGATGCGCACGCAACGCGGTCAGCGGCAAAGCACTGTGTAAAAGAAGGCGACTGAGCGCCGGTAAACTGCTTTCCAGCGGACGATGGGCGAACGCAAATCCGTTCAGCTCGCGCCAGTCGGCATCATCGGGTTGCGTATCCGCAGTGGTGCCGAGCGGCAGGGTTAAATCCATCTGAGGCGCCAGCCAGCGCCAGTCACGTTCAAGCTGATGCACGGCTCTGTCCGCCAGTGCCTGCCCCGCCGCGCTCAGCGGTAATATCGCCATTGCGGCATAACAGCCGCTGCTGGCTTCTTTCTGCATACTGACGCGCACCAGCCGGAATCCGGCCTGTTGCCATAATGACGCCAGATCTGACGTGTAGCCAAAACCCACCGACAGGAAATCCAGCCCCGCCTGCTGCGCACGCTGTTTCTGCGCTGCTAACAAATCACGGGCAATACCCCGACGGCGAAACGCGGGATGTACCGCAATCCGGCTGACACGCCGTGAGCGCAATACGGCAGCCTCGGGGAAACCCGCGTGCGCGGCGAGAGACTGCGCCACCAGATTACCGCGCGGACGTCGCCTGCCCGCCCAGACTTCCTGCGCCAGTTCAGCACTCAGCCCGCCTTCATCCACCAGCCATAACGCGCCGGTCAGGGTGTTTTTCTGTCGTGACGCGCTGAATGTCATGCCCGGCGCATCCAGCAAACGCCGCAGATCCAGCGGCGACGTGCGGTAGTGAGCGCTGGTCAGCAGGCCGTAGAATTCCTCTAACAGCGCCGGTTCACTCAGCCAGTCGTCGGCATCAATGGAGAAAATTTCTGATGTGCCGCCCGTCTGTTCTGCTACAGGCAAATGCTCGTCAAACAACAATAACTGACTGATAAACGGCTCAAGCGTGTCGGATGATGACCAGCGGATCGGGGAATTCAGACGCAGGTCATGCCACCGCGGCAGGGATGCACAGAATTTAAGTAAGAAGCCGCGTCCGGTGCCTTCGTATCCCTGAACCGTAGTGGTCAGTAACACACGCGGAAAAGCCGCGATAATTTCCGAAAGCATCGGCGTCGGAATTGCTGCCGCTTCGTCGATAATCAGCCAGTCAATGTCCGTTACCGCGCCTTCGCGGCATAATGAAAGCAACGCATCCGGCGCGATAAAGCGGGCAGACTCTGTTTGATGATTGAGAATCTGGCTGGCTGAGGCTTTCGCCGGTGCGGTTACCCAACAGGTGCCCGGCCACTGTCTGGCAAGCATTCCCGCCAGCGTCGATTTGCCACGGCCACGGGCAGCCGTCAGCACCCATACACCGGACTGAGCCTGCATCAGTTGTTGTAAAATCTGCGATTGTTCAGCGGTGGGCTGGCCGTCGGGTGGCAGCCAGTCGGGTGCTGCTGGCAGCGGGGGGATATCAAAAGGCTGATCCTGCCGGCAAACCGTAATGTTGCGATCTTGTTCGAGTAAAGACCGGAAACGGCGGATGAAACGCGGCGTCGGGATCGCCTGCGGTTGTTCGCTCCAGCGCAGGCTGTCCGCGTCCGGCGTGCCAGGCCAGGCGTTCCATTCCGGTATTAGCAGAATCAGCCAGCTTCCGGCTTTCAATGTGCCGGAAAATACCGCCAGCGCCTCGGTATTGAGGCCATAACGCGCATCAAACACACCGTGAAAAATGTCCTGTCCGAGCAGCGTCTGCGCCGCTGAAGGCGGGCAGGATGTGACGCCATCAGGCGGTGAATCACTCAGCCACAGCCAGTCACCGGCACTTTGAGCAGAGAACAGGACAGCCTGTTGTTCACACCACTGCGTCCCGCCACTGAATACCAGCAAACGCCGGACACCCCGCCGCTGCATCTGCTGCTGTAGCAACGTCGCAGACATGTCAGGTTTTCCCGACAATCATCGATAACAGACCGGCAGCAATCAGCGGCCCGACCGGTACGCCTTTAAACAACGCCACGCCCAGCACGGTGCCGACTAACAGGCCAGCCACCAGATGCGGCTGCGTACCCATCAGCGTCAGGCCACGTCCGCCAAGCCACGACACCAGCACACCCACCAGAATGGCGACAATAGATTTCCAGTGGAGGAAAGAATGCACCATGGTGCTGGCGCTGATTTTTCCGCTGGCAATCGGCGCCATCACGCCAATGGTCAGAATAATAATGCCGATAGTCAGGCCGTATTTTTCTATCCACGGAAAAAAACTGTTCAGAGGCGTAATACGCACAGTGAGGAGGAAGAACATTGCGATGGTGACGGCGCTGTTGTGGCTGATAATGCCCAGACCGGCGAAAACAAGTAAGATCAATAGGGTTGGATCGAGAAAAGCCATGGCATTCCCAGCGGTTCAACATGAAAATGAAAGAGAGGCCCGGGGAGCCTCTCTGGATCGGTCATTGATTATTGAACAGTTTTTAGCAGCAGACCAGCGCTTCCTGCCACTTAATCAGCGGCTGGCAAAGGTATTACACTGATCCGGATTACCGGTATCAAAGCCGCGTTTGAACCAGGTATAACGCTGCTGGGAAGTACCGTGAGTGAAGCTGTCCGGCACCACGCGCCCCTGACCTTGCTGTTGCAACCGGTCATCGCCGATGGCCTGCGCGGCATCCAGCGCTTCTTTCAGATCGCCCTCTTCGAGAACATTTTGCTGCTGCATCGCGTGCCCCCAGACACCGGCGTAACAGTCAGCCTGTAATTCCATTTTCACCGACAACTGATTTACCACAGTCTGCGACGCGCCCTGCTGCATCTCGCGAACTTTGCGTTCGGTGCCCAGCAAATTCTGCACATGGTGGCCGACTTCGTGCGCCACCACATAGCCCTGCGCAAAATCACCGCCTGCGCCGAGTTTGTTCTGCAATTCCTGATAGAACGACAGATCGATATACACCGTGCTGTCCGCCGGACAATAGAACGGACCCATCACTGACTGGCCGGTGCCACAACCGGTGCGGGTCGCGCCGCGATACATCACCAGTTTGGGTTCACGATAAGTCATGCCCTGCCGCTGGAAAATCTCTTTCCAGGTGTCTTCCGTCGAAGCGAGGATCACCGAGGTGAATTTTGCCTGCTCGTCATCTTTCGGGCTGATGGATTGTGACTGTGTTTGCTGCTGCATGCCGCCGGACTGACCGCCGTCAATCAGCGGAGTGAGGTCGATACCGTAATACCCGGCAACCAGCACCACGATGATGATCACGATACCGCTTTTCCCACGGATCGGCAGGCGCATTCCTCCGCCGCCTAAACCGCCGCCGTTAGTTCCCTGTCCGCGTCTGTCTTCTACATTGTCGCTTTCACGACGCCCTTGCCAACGCATAGATACCTCCAACCTGTTTTTTTAAGACTAGCCAGCACACGCAGTTAATACCATCTGCGAAAGGACGTAAGTTTAGTGGCGGAGGAATTAAATGAAAGGAATCAGTGTTAAAACAGGAAAATTAAATGCAGTAAAGAGAACGGGTGACGGAGGCCATCACCCGTTTAGTGCATACCGCGTAAACGATTGCGTAGTCTGGCTAAAAAAATAACGTGCAGCTTAGTCCAGTTTCACACCGATACGGTGAGCGACTTCTTCGTAAGCTTCGATCAGACCACCCAGGCTCTGGCGGTAACGGTCTTTGTCCATTTTGTTCAGGGTTTCTTTATCCCACAGGCGGCTGCCGTCAGGAGAGAACTCATCACCGAGCACCACTTCCCCGTTGAACAGACCGAATTCCAGTTTGAAGTCGACCAGGATCAGACCGGCATCATCAAACAGTTTGCTCAGCACGTCGTTGGCTTTGTAGCTCAGCTCTTTCATGCGCGCGAGGTTTTCTTCGTTCACCCAGCCAAACGTCTTGCAATACGATTCGTTGATCATCGGGTCGTGCATGGCGTCATTTTTGAGGAACAAATCGAACAACGGTGGGTTCAGTTCCAGACCTTCTTCAATGCCCAGACGTTTTACCAGCGAACCAGCAGCACGGTTACGGATCACGCATTCAACCGGGACCATATCCAGTTTTTTCACCAGCACTTCGGTGTCAGACAGCAGGCGTTCCATTTGAGTAGGAATACCGGCTTCTTCCAGCTTAGCCATGATGAAATGGTTAAATTTATTGTTAACCATGCCTTTACGGTCGAACTGCTCAATACGCTGACCATCCAGTGCTGACGTATCGTTACGGAACTCCAGTACCAGAAGGTCCGGGTTTTCGGTGGTGTAGACGGTTTTCGCCTTGCCGCGATACAACTCAGCTAACTTTTGCATCTTTACTTACTCCAGTGGAAAAAACAGATGTAAAAAGGGGCCGGAGCCCCTTGGTATTATTTTGCGCTACTCTGGCTAAACGCGGCCTGCATGACCGCCACCATCGCATCGTTCTGCGACTGGCTGAGAGCATGACCTTTCGGATCAAGGAACTGCAAACTACTACGGTTGTCGAGGTCGCCAACCTGAAGTTTGTAATCACCGGAAGTCAGTCCCGGATCTTTCGCACCCAGTGTCTGCCACGCATCGTCATTCAGCGGTTTGTAGGTCACAGACAATGTGCCTTGCGGACGGCTGCTGTCGGTTACTTTCATGCCGACTTTTGCCAGGGCATTTGGCAGGCGATCCCACACAACGCCGTAGTTCTCACGAACAATCAGCACCGGCAGGCCGGTATCATCTGCACCGCTCTGAACATCAATCTCACCAACACGACGGTTGTCGAGACGTGCCTGAGTATCCTGCTGCACTTTATCCAGGTTCGCCGTGATGGCGTTCATCATCTGGCTGTTGTAACGCTGGATTTCAGCAGAAGAGGTCACAGGTTTATCCTGTTGTTTCAGCTCAAGCGTTTTCACCGTCAGCGCTAACTGGTAACTCTGCTGTTTCACGCTGATCTGATAACGGCCCTGATACTGGAAGTCTTCATCCGCACGATTCCAGTCAACGAAATCGGTGGTCAGTGTCTGGTTAGCATCATCACGGTTGGCAATTTTGAAATTATTTTGCTCAACCGCTTTCACGACGTTATTCCACAGATCACGGTTCTGCGCGGTATTTTCCAGCAACACGGTGCTGCTGTTGCCAGAGAATTGCGTCTGGGAACCGCTCAGCAGCGCCAGTGGCTGGGATGGTGGACGGATGTCGAGCTGTTTGCCCACGGCGCCCTGCATTGATCCTGCCTGTACTTCATACGTTCCGTTCTGCACGGGAAGAATCATCCCGACCGGCGCTTTCAGCTCATGCAGACCTGACGCATCCAGGTAGGCTTCATCGCCACTTACCTGGCGTTTGTAACGTTGATCGCTTGAACAGGCGGCCAGCAGCATGATCAGGGAAACCCCGACCACTTTCGCTACGGCCGTTTTCTGCAATCGGGTCATCTGGAAACTGTTCTTGTCAAATAAAGAGGCCATCAAATCTTCCTAAGAGTTACAGCAAACCGGCGCTTTTTAATGCTTCTTCCACGACCGGACGGGCAGCATCTGTTAACGGCGTCATAGGCAGACGCATCGTATCGGTTGCCATCAACCCCAGTGCCTTACAGGCCCATTTCACCGGGATTGGGTTTGCTTCTACAAACAAATTCTGATGCAAAGGCATCAGGCGCTGATTCAGGCGACGCGCTTCGGCAAAGTTGCCAAGCGCTGCCAGCTCACAAAGTTGGGCCATTTCACGGGCAGCTACGTTAGCCGTGACGGAAATAACGCCCTTACCACCGAGTTGCATAAAGTCCAGACCGCTGGCGTCATCGCCGCTCAGCAAAATGAAATCTTCATCATCAACCAGCACTTGGATCTGACTAACCCGACTTAAGTTCCCTGTTGCTTCTTTAACAGCAACAATATTCTTCAATTTTGCTAAACGCGCGATAGTCTGCGGCAACATATCGCAGCCGGTACGTGAAGGCACGTTGTAGAGAATTTGCGGCAAAGAGGTATTTTCAGCGATGGCTTTGAAGTGCTGATACAGACCTTCCTGCGTCGGACGGTTGTAATAAGGGGTGACTGTCAGGCAACCAACAACGCCACTTTTTTCAAAACGTTGCGTAAGAGAAATCGCTTCAGCAGTCGCGTTTGCGCCAGTGCCTGCGATAACAGGGATGCGTCCATCAGCCAGTTCCAGCGTCTGTAAGACCACGTCACCGTGCTCTTCATGGCTCAACGTGGCCGACTCGCCGGTCGTGCCAACGGAAACGATCGCCGCAGTACCACTGGACACATGATAATCAATCAGTTTTTTCAGACTCGCGCGATCGACAGCACCTTTGGTGTCCATCGGCGTAACCAGTGCAACAATACTTCCCGTAAACATTGACCTTCCCCTCCACAAACAGGTCACTCATGGTACTTTTGACACCACTGCAAAAGCAAGCAATCAACGAGCGGTAACCGCTTGTCCGGCGGTTTTTTTTATGTTTACCTTGGGAATACTCCCAAGCACGACAGGAAGACCTATTTTGCCGCAGCCACAACAACATTATCTCGTGATCACCGCCTTAGGCGCTGATCGTCCGGGTATCGTCAACACCATTACCCGTCAGGTCAGCAGCTGCGGCTGTAATATTGAAGACAGCCGTCTGGCGATGCTCGGTGATGAGTTTACGTTTATCATGCTGCTTTCCGGAAGCTGGAACGCGATTACACTGATCGAATCCACCCTGCCGCAAAAAGGCGCAGAGCTGGAATTATTGATCGTGATGAAGCGAACCAGCGCACATGAACGCCAGCCAATGCCTGCTACGGTCTGGGTGAAAGTGGAGGTGAAAGACTCTCCGCATCTGATCGAACGTTTTACCGATTTATTCGATACGCATCAGATGAATATCGCCGAACTTGCCTCAAAAACGCGCCCGGCAGATGCCGCCACGCCGGCGCAGTTATCGATTCAAATAACGGCGCACAGCGCAGCCAATACCGATGCGGCAATTATTGAGCAGGCGTTTCATCAGCTATGTACAGAACTGAAAGCGCAAGGCAGTATTAACGTGGTTAGTTATTCTGAGAATGAAGATAAACTGCAGTAATCGCTAAGAGATATGGAGAAAGACAATGAGCCCACTGAAAGCCGGTGACCCTGCGCCGCAATTTAGTTTGCCCGACCAAGACGGTGAACAAATTAATCTGGCCGACTTCCAGGGACAGAAAGTCCTGGTCTATTTCTATCCTAAAGCCATGACGCCGGGTTGTACCGTACAAGCCTGCGGACTGCGCGATAACATGGATCAGTTAAAAAATGCCGGAGTAGAAGTGCTGGGGATCAGCACCGATAAACCGGAAAAACTGTCGCGTTTTGCTGAGAAAGAGTTGCTGAACTTCACCTTGTTGTCCGATGAAGATCATCAGGTCTGTGAGCAGTTTGGCGTCTGGGGTGAAAAATCCTTTATGGGGAAAACCTACGACGGCATCCATCGCATCAGCTTCCTGCTCGACGGCAATGGCAAAGTCGAGAAAGTGTTCGACGATTTCAAAACCACCAATCACCATGACATCGTCATGGCCTACCTCAACGGTAAATAGCCGACACGGTCAGATTGTGGAGACAAAAAAAGCGCAGACGCGCTTTTTTTATTGGGTGCGGTAAGCAGAAAAAATCAGACCGTTTCGTTGAGTGATTCATCCGGCCAGACGTGAACCACGGCTTTGACCAGCGTCGCCAGCGGTATGGCAAAGAACACCCCCCAGAATCCCCACAGACCGCCAAACACCACGACAGAAAGAATAATCACCAGCGGATGCAGGTTAACGGCTTCGGAGAACAACAGCGGCACGATCACATTACCGTCCAGCCCCTGCACCACCAGATAGGCGACGAAAAGCGTCCAGAAATCCGCGCCCAGCCCCCACTGGAACATCGCGACAATCACCACCGGAATGGTCACCAGCATCGCGCCGATATACGGGATCAGAACGGATACGCCGACCAGCACCGCCAGCAGCAGCGAATAATGCAAATCCATCACCCAGAACACCAGATACGTGGCCACTCCGACGATAATCATTTCGAGCACTTTGCCGCGAATATAGTTGGTGACCTGCTGATTCATCTCCACCCAAACCTGTCCGGCCAGCCCGCGATCGCGTGGCAGAACGCGACGCACGGCACTCAGCATCTGCTCTTTATCTTTGAGCAGAAAGAACACCATCATCGGCACCAGAATCAGGTAAATTGCCAGCGTCAGTAAACCGACCAGCGAGGCCAGTGAATATTTCACTACTGACTCACCCAGCCCGGATAATTTGCTGCGCATGTTTTCCGCCATCATATCGATGATGCCCGCATCCACCAGCGCCGGATAACGCTTCGGCAATGTTGCGGCGAAATCATAAAAGCGGTTCAGCATGCTCGGTAAATCGGTCATCAGGTTCACCCCCTGCTGCCAGGTCACCGGGGCAATGACAAACATACCGAGCAGCAAAATACCGGCAAAAATAATCAGCACCACGCTGACCGACAGCGTGCGGGAAAGCCCGACATGTTGCAGACGCACCGTCGGCCATTCCAGCAAATAGGCGAGTACGATCGCCACCAGAAGCGGCGCAAGGATACCATTGAGAAAATAGAGGATGCAGAATCCTGCGACCAGAATCGCCAGCAGCGCGATAGCCTGCGGGTCGGTAAAGCGACGGCGATACCACTGTAATAACATATCCAACATTAAGAAAACGCTCCTGTAATTTCGGGTCTGGCATCTACGCGCTGTTCGTTCCCTGCGCGCTCAGACACAAGTAACTATTTAAAAAATTCGTTGTCACACGACTGTAGCTTCGGAGTGTTTTAAACTCTCACGCGGATAGCTACTATAGAGACCAGCGCAGAGAAAAGCGCAAGAAAATAATGGTCTGACTGACTGTCCGCAGAAGAAAGGCTCGCAAAGCTCATCGGTATCGCGGTTAACTTATTGGGAAGCAAATGTTTATGGTCATGCGGTTGAAAAAAAGGGTGATTGCCCTGTGTCTGGGCAGCCTGCTGGCGGGTTCCATACCGCCCGCCGGTGCGGATGACAGTTCATTCTGGTCAACCCCCGTGAGCCCCGTAAAAAGCCCTAACTCGCCCTTAGCCCCGCCGGTGAGCGACCAATTACCGGACATCGGCACGACTGCAGGCGGTACACTCAGTATTAATCAGGAATTACAGATGGGCGATTTTTATGTCCGTCAGATGCGCGCCAGCACGCCGCTGATTAACGATCCGCTGCTCAATCAGTACATCAACGAACTGGGGCAACGGCTGGTGGCGCATGCCTATTCCGTCCGCACGCCGTTCCATTTTTTCATCGTCAATAACGATGAGCTGAACGCCTTTGCCTTCTTTGGCGGCAATGTGGTGCTTCACTCATCACTGTTCCGTTATACCGATAACGAAAGCCAGCTGGCGTCCGTCATGGCGCACGAAATTTCCCACGTGACTCAGCGCCATCTGGCGCGTGCGATGGAAGACCAGCAACGTAACGCGCCGCTCACCTGGGTGGGGGCGCTGGGGTCAATTCTACTGGCGATGGCCAGTCCGCAAATGGGCATGGCGGCGCTGACCGGTACACTAGCAGGCACGCAGCAAGGCATGATCAGCTTCACGCAGGGCAATGAGCAGGAAGCCGACCGTATCGGCATTCAGGTCTTACAGCGTTCGGGGTTTGATCCGCAGGCGATGCCCGCCTTCCTGCAAAAACTGGCAGATCAGGCGAGCTACTCAACCCGTCCGCCGGAAATGTTGCTGACGCACCCGTTGCCCGACAGCCGTCTGGCCGATATCCGTAACCGCGCCAACCAGATGCCGCACCCGATTGTGCAATCTTCACAAGATTATACCCTGGCGAAAGTACGCATATTGGGGATGTACGGTTCAGAGAGCTTCCCGCTGAGTGACGACTATCTGCTGAAACTGAGCAATGGCAATATCCGCGAGCAACTGGCGGCAAAATACGGCCATGCACTGCAATTTTATAAAGCCAAAAAATACGATCAGGCGCGGACGATCCTTGAACCGCTGCTGGCTCAGAATCCGGGCAACGAATGGTTACTCGATTTAGCCACCGATAATGATATCGACAGCAAACGTGCGCCGCAGGCGATAGCGCGTCTGGAGCAGGCCGGTGCGGCCAGCAGTGCCAACGCCGTGCTGCAACTCAATCTGGCCAATGCTTATCTCGAAGGCGCGAAACCGGCCAATGCCATGAAAATCCTCAACCGCTATACTTTCAATTATCCGGGTGACCCGAATGGTTGGGATTTGTTGTCTCAGGCCGCTGCCGCCCAGGGTTTACGTGCGCAGGAACTGGCTGCCCGTGCGGAAAGCGTGGCATTAGTCGGACGTCTGGATCAGGCGATTGAAATGCTGAGCAATGCCAGCGCATTACAAAAATTAGGCAGTCTGGAACAGGCCCGTTATGACGCACGAATCGACCAGCTTCGTCAGTTGCAGCAACGATTCCGTCAGTATCAGAAAGGCTGATTTCAGTGCCAGAATGGAGGAAATTTTATGCAACACGACGTCGCAATCTATCATAATCCGGCATGTTCGAAGAGCCGTGAAACCCTGAAATTGCTGGAAGCAGAAGGCATTAAACCGCAAGTGATTTTGTATCTGGAAACGCAGCCGTCAGTGGATAAGCTGAAAGAATTGATCGGCCTGCTGGGTTTCAGCTCAGCACGTGAACTGATGCGTAAGGGTGAGCAGATTTATAAAGACATGAATCTGAAGGATACCAGTCTGAGCGAGGACGCGCTGTTACAGGCGATGGCCGATCATCCGCGGCTGATTGAACGTCCGATTGTGGTGGCCAACGGCAAAGCGCGTTTAGGGCGTCCGCCGGAACAGGTCAAAGAGATTTTATAACCCCGCGCTTTCAGTTCGGGTTCAGTGCTAACGAACCCGGACATCCCTTCCTGTCACAACCCGAGAATTTCTTTCACGAACGGGATCGTCAGTTTCCGCTGCGCCGTAATCGAAGCGCGATCGAGCTGATCCAGGGTCATAAACAACGTACGCATTTCCCGATCCAGACGTTTGAGCAGGAAACGGCCCACGTCTTCCGGCAGTTCAAACCCGCGCAGTTTAGCGCGTAGCTGCAATGCCTGAAGTTTTTCTTCATCGGAAAGCGGCTGAAGTTTGTAGATTTGCCCCCAGTCGAGACGGGAAGCCAGATCCGGCAGGCTGAGATTGAGCTGACGCGGAGGTCGATCGCCGGTAATAAACAGGCGCGTACGGCCGGTTTCAAGAATGCGGTTATAGAGATGGAAAACAGCCGCTTCCCATTCATCATCACCGGCAATGCCTTCGATATTATCGATGCACACCAGCGCCAGGTGCTCCATACCGTCCAGCACTTCAGGCACGAAATACGCGCGTTTGTCTAATGGCACATAACCGACGGCTTCACCGCGCTGTGATAATTCGGCGCAGGCTGCATGCAGCAAGTGGCTGCGGCCGCCGCCCTCGCGTGACCAGAAATAAATATAAGTGCCGTGTTCCTGATGCAATGCGCTCTGAATGGCAGAAAGCAGAGAGGGGTTTTCCCCCGGATAAAAACTGGCAAAGGTTTCATCATCGGGAAGATAAAGTGGCAAAGAAAGCTGTGCCGGCGTATTCAGAAGCACCTCAACCAAAGCGGTATAATGACCGCAGATGTTGTCACGTCAATAAAAGGAACTGCCGAATTCTAGCAAGGATCCGTTGTGAAATGAACTGTGCCCGTTGCAACCGCTTGCGATCCGAGCACCTGACCGGCTGGCAATACACCCGCCGGTCAGGGATTCACTTAAAAACGCGCAGATCAGACCGGCGGATTTCCCCGCTCATCTTCAACATCAATGATCTGTTCTTCGCCACGGAAAATCTCGATAACTTTGAACAGCAGACTCAGGAAAATGCCCACGATCGTTGCCAGCGCCATGCCTTTCAGCTCCGCTGCACCAATGTGGATTTTCGCGCCGCTGACACCGATGATCAGGATCACTGCGGTCAGGATCAGGTTTTGTGCTTTATTGTAATCCACTTTCGATTCAATCAGCACGCGGATACCGGATGCACCAATCACGCCATAAAGCAGCAATGAAACGCCGCCCATCACCGGCACCGGCACGGCCTGGATGGCTGCCGCCAGTTTGCCGATACAGGAAAGCAGAATAGCCAGAATGGCCGCGCCGCCAATAACCCAGGTGCTGTATACCTTGGTGATGGCCATGACGCCAATGTTTTCACCGTACGTGGTATTTGGCGTTGAGCCGAAGAAACCGGACAACACGGTCGACAAACCGTTTGCCAGCATCGAACGGTGCAGGCCCGGATCACGCAGTAAATCTTTCTTCACAATGTTTGCCGTCACAACCAGATGCCCGACGTGTTCGGCAATAACCACCAGCGCCGCAGGCAGGATCGTGAGGATGGCGACCCATTCAAAACGTGGCGTATAGAAGGTTGGCAGCGCGAACCAGTGCGCATTCTCGATCGTTGAGACATCCACCACCCCCATAAAGAACGACAGTGCATAACCCACCAGCACGCCGATCAGGATCGGGATAATCGCCAGGAAACCACGGAACAGCACGGACCCCAGAATGGTCACGGACAGTGTCACCAGCGAAATGGTAATGGTGGTGGAATCCACCACCGCGCCCTCGGCAGGTAACAGACCGGCCATATTCGCCGCCACGCCCGCGAGTTCCAGTCCGATGACGGCAACGATTGCGCCCATCGCCGCAGGCGGGAATATCACGTTAATCCAGCCAATCCCGGCTTTCTTAACAATCAGCGCCACCAGGCAGAACAACAGCCCGCAGGCAATAAAACCACCGAGCGCCACCTCATACCCCATCGGTAACAACAACAGCACCGGGGAAATAAACGCGAAGCTCGAGCCAAGGTACGCCGGTATCTTCCCTTTACAGACAAATAAATACAGCAAAGTCCCTATGCCATTGAACAGCAGCACCGTTGCCGGGTTGATCTTAAACAGAATGGGCACCAGGACGGTGGCACCAAACATGGCAAACAGATGCTGGAAACTCAGGGGAATCGTCTGCAGCAATGGCGGACGTTCGCTTACCCCGATGACACGACGGGTCATGAATGTGATCCTCTGTAAAAAATGGCGGGTAAAAAAATCTCAAAAAAAAGCCGACTGCTTAGTCGGCTTATTGCTTGCTGCTTATTTCGTACCAAATATCTTGTCGCCCGCATCGCCGAGCCCCGGGATGATGTAGCCTTTATCGTTGAGTCCCTGATCCACCGAGGCGGTGTACAACTCAACGTCCGGGTGTGCAGCTTCGAGAGCAGCGATCCCTTCAGGCGCGGCAACCAGCACCAGCACTTTAATGCTCTGGCAGCCGGCTTTTTTCAGCAGGTCGATGGTGGCAATCATAGACCCCCCCGTCGCCAGCATCGGATCAACCACCAGTGCCAGACGTTCTTCAATGTTAGAAACCAGTTTCTGGAAATACGGCACAGGCTTGAGGGTTTCTTCATCACGGTACACGCCGACCACACTGATACGCGCGCTCGGAACGTGTTCCAGTACGCCTTCCATCATGCCCAGACCGGCACGCAGGATAGGCACTACGGTAATTTTCTTGCCTTTAATCTGATCGATTTCAACCGGGCCATTCCAGCCTTCGATCGTCACTTTTTCAGTTTCTAAATCAGCAGTCGCTTCATACGTCAGCAGACTTCCCACCTCAGAAGCCAGTTCGCGAAAACGTTTCGTGCTGATGTCGTTTTCACGCATCAGGCCCAGCTTGTGTTTCACCAGCGGGTGTTTCACCTCGACGATCTTCATTATTTATTCTCCTAAGGTGGTTGAGCTGCAAAAAAAAATCGCGAGATTATAACGCCATTTTTTTTGAACGCCATACCAAATAGCCTGATCTGGATCATCAGTAACCCGGTTAGAGTATAGACAGCCTAAAACTCATCATCGAATAAGGCGCTCGCAAACGTTTGCTTCCACTGTTAGAATTGCCCCGCTTTATTCTTCAACCACCAACCCAAACCGCCGTGGGGACTTCGCAGTGACCGACAAAACCTCTCTCAGCTATAAAGACGCAGGCGTAGATATCGATGCCGGTAACGCATTGGTAGACCGCATTAAAGGTGTAGTAAAACAGACTCGCCGCCCTGAAGTGATGGGTGGACTGGGCGGTTTTGGTGCCCTCTGCGCGCTGCCGCAAAAATATCGTGAACCCGTACTGGTTTCGGGTACCGACGGCGTTGGCACCAAGCTGCGTCTGGCGATGGATTTGAAACGCCATGATACTATCGGTATCGATCTGGTCGCGATGTGCGTCAACGATTTAATCGTTCAGGGCGCTGAACCGCTGTTCTTCCTCGACTATTACGCCACCGGCAAACTGGACGTCGATACTGCCGCCAGCGTGATCACCGGTATCGCAGAAGGCTGTAAACAGTCTGGCTGTGCGTTAGTCGGCGGTGAAACCGCTGAAATGCCGGGCATGTATCACGGCGAAGATTACGACGTGGCAGGCTTCTGCGTGGGTGTGGTGGAAAAATCAGAAATCATCGACGGCAGCAAAGTGGCTGACGGGGATGTGCTGATCGGCCTGGCCGCCAGTGGCCCGCATTCCAACGGTTATTCTCTGGTGCGCAAAATTCTGGAAGTCAGTAAGACTGACCCGGAAACCACCGATCTGGCAGGCAAACCGCTGGCCGATCACCTGCTCGCACCGACCAAAATTTACGTGAAATCGATTCTGAACCTGATCGAAAACGTGGATGTTCACGGCATCGTCCATCTGACCGGTGGCGGCTTCTGGGAAAATATCCCACGTGTATTGCCGGACAACACGCAGGTGATTATCGACGAATCAAGCTGGCAGTGGCCGGATGTCTTCACCTGGCTGCAAACCGCCGGTAATGTCAGCCGTCACGAAATGTACCGCACCTTTAACTGTGGTGTGGGCATGCTGGTGGCACTTCCGGCAGAACTGGCCGATCAGGCGATTGCATTACTGAACGATAATGGCGAAAAAGCGTGGAAAATTGGCTACATTAAAGCCTCTGACTCCGCTGAACGCGTGGTTATTGAATAAAACCAGTAAATCAACTGACTGAAGACGGGTAGCAAAATGAAAAGGATTGTGGTTCTGGTATCGGGCGAGGGGAGCAATTTACAGGCCCTGATTGATGCCTGCCAGCAGGGACGAATCAACGCAACACTCAGTGCGGTCTTCAGCAATAAAGCAGCTGCATACGGGCTTGAAAGAGCCCGTTTAGCCGGTATTCCCGCGCATGCACTGGATGTTAAGGCTTACCGGGACCGGGCGGAATTTGACGTTGCACTGGCGGATGCCATTGACACTTTCCAGCCTGATCTGGTGGTACTTGCCGGTTATATGCGTATTCTGACCGCTGAATTCGTCCAGCGCTTTGCCGGACGCATGATCAACATCCACCCTTCCCTGCTGCCAAAATATCCGGGTCTGCACACCCACCGTCAGGCCATTGAAAATCAGGATGCGGAACACGGCACGTCCGTGCATTTTGTGACTGAAGAACTCGATGGCGGTCCGGTGATTTTACAGGCCAAAGTCCCGGTGTTTGCTGACGATACAGAAGAAGAGCTGATTGCCCGCATACAAACGCAGGAACACAGCATTTATCCGCTGGTGGTCAGCTGGTTCGTTGACGGACGTTTGTCGCTGCAAAAGGGTCAGGCGCTGCTGGATAACAATCCGCTTTCTGAACGCGGATATGCAGAAGATTAATCTACCACTGCATCATGATTTCACTATAAACCGGCCATGCGCCGGTTTTTTATTTTCCGTCATTTGACATTTGTTTACATTTCGCCCGATATAATGCACATCCCGGCGCACGTTTAAACGTCGTTTGTGCGCCGACCTTCATCGGGAACACGGTTGTTTCCGATTTCATATTTACGAAGGTTACCCTCATAAAACGGCTTTTATAGTTGAGGAACACCCCATGTTTAGCCATAACAGCGTCAGATTACGTCCACTGGAAAAGGACGACCTGTCGTTTGTTCATCGTCTTGATAATAACGCCAGCATCATGCGTTACTGGTTTGAAGAACCTTACGAGGCTTTCGTCGAACTGACCGACTTGTATCACAAGCATATCCATGACCAAAGCGAACGCCGTTTTATTATTGAATACGAAAGCGGACCGGTCGGCCTGGTCGAGCTGGTGGAAATTAATCATATTCACCGCCGCGCGGAATTTCAGATCATCATCGATCCGCAGCATCAGGGCAAAGGCTTTGCCGGTGACGCTGTCCGTCTGGCGATGGATTATGCCTTCTCCGTTCTTAACCTCTACAAACTGTATTTAATCGTGGATAAAGAAAATAAAAAGGCGATCCACATTTACAGCAAATTAGGCTTCGAGCTTGAAGGTGAACTGAAACAGGAATTCTTTGTGAACGGCGAATATCGCAGCGCCATCCGCATGTGTATTTTCCAGCCGCAGTTTCTGGCGAAATACAAAACCAAGCCTGTTCAGGTCAAACCGGAATCCCTGATTGGCGCCAGCGCGGTTTAATTCCACCGCGACATAAATCGGTAAAATAATGACCGGTGAAGGATGCAAATGTCTTTCATCGGTAACACTTTTCTCTCTTTTGTCTCCCCGTTAAAGACTCTCCTGAAATCATCCCTTGTTATGTTGGACTTTCCTGTCAATCTTTCGCAATATTGATAGTAGACACTAGGCCCCTCTCACAGATGACTTCCTGCTGCGCTGGCCGCTTAAAAGGCGGGCAACACGAAGAATATGTTGAGCTACATTGCGGTGTTTTCAGGCAAATTTGCCTGTATGGGCCAGGTTGCAAGCTAAATGAACGGAGTGAAAATGGGTCAGGAAAAGCTTTATATCGAGAAAGAACTAAGCTGGCTGTCCTTCAATGAGCGCGTGTTGCAGGAAGCGGCTGACAAAAGCAATCCCCTGATCGAACGGATGCGTTTTTTAGGGATCTACTCCAATAACCTGGATGAGTTTTATAAAGTCCGTTTTGCCGATTTAAAACGACGGATCCTCATCAGTGAAGAACAAGGTTTTCTGGGCGCATCCCGTCATTTGCTGAAAAAAATTCAGGCGAAGGTGCTGCGCATTGATCAGGAATTCGACAGTCTTTACAACGATTTGCTTCTGGAAATGGCGCGTAATCAGATCTTCCTGATTAACGAACGCCAGGTTTCTGAAAACCAGCAAGCCTGGCTGCGTCAGTACTTCAAACATCAGCTGCGCCAGTACATCACACCGATTCTGATTAACCACGATACCAATCTGGTGCAATTCCTCAAAGACGATTACACCTATCTGGCAGTAGAAATTATCCGTGGCGAAGAGATCCATTACGCGCTGCTGGAAATCCCGTCCGATAAAGTGCCGCGTTTCGTTAACCTGCCGCCGGAAGCACCACGCCGTCGTAAACCGATGATCCTGCTGGATAACATCCTGCGTTATTGTCTGGATGATATTTTCAAAGGCTTCTTCGATTACGATGCACTGAACGCGTACTCCATGAAAATGACCCGCGACGCCGAATATGATCTGGTCACGGAAATGGAATCGAGCCTGCTTGAGCTGATGTCATCAAGCCTGAAACAGCGTCTGACCGCCGAACCGGTACGTTTCGTTTATCAGCGTGATATGCCGGATGAAATGGTCGAACTGCTGCGCGGTAAACTTGGCATCTCCAATTATGATTCGGTGATTGCCGGTGGCCGTTATCACAATTTTAAAGATTTCATCGGCTTCCCGAACGTCGGCAAAGCCAATCTGGTCAACCGTCCGCTGCCACGTCTGCGCCATTTGTGGTTCGATAAATTCCGCAACGGCTTTGCAGCGATCCGCGAGCAAGACGTGCTGCTGTATTATCCGTACCACACGTTTGAGCACGTACTGGAACTGTTGCGTCAGGCATCGTTCGATCCGAACGTGCTGTCGATAAAAATCAATATTTACCGCGTGGCGAAAGATTCCCGTATTATCGAATCGATGATCCACGCCGCGCACAACGGTAAGAAAGTCACTGTTGTCGTCGAACTGCAGGCGCGCTTCGATGAAGAAGCCAATATTCACTGGGCGAAACGTCTGACTGAAGCCGGTGTGCACGTTATTTTCTCTGCGCCGGGCCTGAAAATACACGCAAAACTCTTTCTTATTTCCCGACGCGAAGGCGACGAAATTGTCCGCTATGCTCATATCGGGACCGGTAACTTTAACGAGAAAACGGCGCGCCTTTATACCGACTATTCGCTGCTCACCGCCGATGCGAGGATCACCAACGAGGTCCGCCGCGTCTTCAACTTTATTGAAAACCCTTACCGCCCGGTGTCGTTCGAGCATCTGATGGTGTCACCGCAAAACTCGCGCGACATGCTTTACCGTTTGATCGACCGTGAAATAGCTAACGTTCAGGCGGGTGGAACAGGCGGAATTACGCTAAAAATCAATAATCTGGTGGATAAAGGGTTGATCGACCGCCTCTACGTCGCGTCTAACGTCGGGGTGAAAATCCGTCTGCTGATCCGCGGGATGTGTTCTCTGGTGCCGAATTTACCCGGCTTTAGCGAAAACATTCAGGTTACCAGCATCATTGACCGCTATCTGGAGCACGATCGCGTGTATGTCTTTGAAAATGGTGGCGATTCTAAAGTCTTCCTGTCTTCTGCCGACTGGATGACGCGTAATATTGATTATCGTATTGAAGTGGCCGTCGCCCTGCTCGATCCGCGTTTGAAACAGCGCGTTCTGGATATCCTTGAGCTGCTGTTTAGTGACACAGTAAAAGCCAGAGTGATTGATAAAGAACTGAGCAACCGGTATGTTCCACGCGGAAATCGCCGCAAAGTCCGTGCGCAACTGGCGATTTATGAATATCTGAAAGAGCTGGAACAACAAAGTCAGCAAGCCTGAACCCCTGGAGCGTTACACAACTATGCCCCTTAAAAGCAGCCCACTGAATGCCAAGCCACAGGAAATTGCGGCGATTGATCTCGGGTCGAACAGTTTCCATATGGTCATTGCACGCGTCGTTAACGGCGCGCTGCAGGTCCTGGGACGCCTGAAACAGCGCGTCCATCTGGCCGATGGTCTCGACAGTAAAAATGTGCTCAGTGAAGAAGCCATTCAACGCGGGCTGGATTGCCTGGCTTTATTCGCCGAACGCCTGCAGGGTTTTCCGGAAAATAACGTCACTATCGTCGGTACACATACGCTGCGTCAGGCAGTGAACGCCGAGGAATTTCTCAAGCGTGCCAAAGAAGTCATTCCCTACCCGATTGAAATTATTTCCGGGCAGGAAGAAGCACGACTTATTTTTATGGGTGTTGAACATACGCAGCCTGAAAAAGGCCGCAAGCTGGTGGTCGATATCGGTGGCGGTTCAACAGAACTGGTCATCGGAGAGGACTTCGAGCCGTTGCTGGCCGAAAGCCGCCGTATGGGCTGTGTCAGTTTTGCGCAGATGTTTTTCCCCAATGGCGAAATCAGCCGCAGTAACTTCAAACGTGCCCAGCTCGCTGCTGCGCAAAAGCTGGAAACCCTGGCGTGGCAGTACCGCCTGCAGGGCTGGCAGTATGCTTTGGGTGCCTCCGGCAGTATTAAAGCGGCACACGAAGTGCTGGTCGCGATGGGCGAAAAAGACGGCTTAATTACCCCTGAACGGCTGGAAATGCTGTCCGAAGCGGTACTGAACTTTAAACATTTCAGTGCCCTGGATTTACCAGGCTTATCGGAAGACAGGCAATCGGTGTTCGTGCCGGGGCTTGCCATTCTGCGCGGCGTGTTCGATGCGCTGGCGATCAAAGAGCTGCGTCTTTCTGACGGCGCACTGCGTGAAGGTGTGCTGTATGAAATGGAAGGCCGTTTCCGTCATCAGGATATCCGTACCCGTACCGCCAAAAGTCTGGCTGAGCATTACAACATTGACCGTGAACAGGCGCGCCGTGTGCTGGATACCACAGAGCAATTGTATGCCCAGTGGCTGGCGCAAAATACCAAACTGGTGCAGCCACAGCTGGAATCACTGTTGAAATTCAGCGCCATGTTGCATGAAGTCGGTCTGAGCATTAACCACACCGGCATGCACCGCCATTCCTCGTATATCCTGCAAAATACCAACTTGCCGGGTTTCAATCAGGAACAGCAAACGCTGCTGGCCACACTGGTCCGTTTCCACCGAAAAGCCATCAAGCTGGAAGAACTGCCGCGCCTGAATCTGTTCAAGAAGAAACACTACATTCCGCTGATCCAGCTTCTGCGTTTAGGGGCGTTGCTCAACAATCAGCGTCAGTCAACGACCACGCCTGAATCCCTGCGGTTATCTACCGATGATAATCACTGGACGCTGCGTTTCCCGGCCGGATATCTGGCTCAGAACAACCTGGTTCAGCTGGATTTCGAAAGAGAACAGAGTTACTGGGATGACGTGACGGGCTGGAAACTGATGCTCGAGGAAGAAGACGGTATTGTGAAAAACTAACCGTTTCGTTGCAATAAAAGAGCCCTCTGGCATCTGATGCGCAGAGGGCTTTTTCTTTCCGGACATCGCTCAATGTCAGACGATCGGGAATTCCAGTAGTTTGTTTAACGGTTGCGGTTTACCTACCAGATAACCCTGCATGTAATCCACACCCAGCTCGTGCAACGCGATTTTCTGTTCTTCAGTTTCCACATACTCCGCCACAATCGACAGATGCTTCATGCGCGCCACCTGACAGATTGACTGCACAATGTAGGCGTCCAGCGAATCAGTGAGCATATTGCGCACGAAGCTGCCGTCAATTTTCAGGATATCGGCCTGAATAGCCTTCAGACGACCGTAACTGGCGTAGCCTGTACCGAAGTCATCAATCGCAATGCGGCAACCGTAGGAACGCAATTCCCGCATCGCCAGGTCGGCATATTTCATGTTCTGCAACAGATGGGATTCGGTCACTTCCAGCACGATCTGGAACGGTTCTACCTCATACTCCAGCATCAGCGTTTTAAAATCGCGGCTAAATGTCGGGCGGCACAGCGTCGAGGGCGTGAAATTCACCGCAAAGCGCAGACTCGGCAAATGAACACGGTTCTGATTAATAAACATCAGTGTATGTTTCAGCACCCACATATCCAGCTGATACGACAAACCGAACTCATGCACCACCGGCAGGAATTTATCCGGTGTGATCAGCGTTCCTTCTGCGCTGTCAGACAGACGCAGCAGGATTTCATGATAACTGTCGCCACGCACCCCGAAGATGGGTTGCGCCATCAGCACAAAGCGATCGTCATCCAGTGCCCGCTGAATTTTATGCAGCATGTCGACTTTTTCTTTGATCTCCAGTTGTACCTGACTGTGGTCGTTTTTATTGGATTCCGGCTGCCCGGTGGTCAGGGAAACTTCAGCAATACCGCTCAGTTCGCCCAGCAAAATCGGCAGATGTTCCACTGGCGAATACACGGTACAGTACGATAAGCCTATATTGGGATGCAGCGGCAAGCCGTTCCAGATCAGGCGGAAATCTTCCAGATAGCCATGCAAATTCTGCAATTTTTTATCCGAATCTTCGCAGTTAAGCCGCAATACCAGATCATAACCCGGTAAATGATAAACCCGCTCACCCGGTTGCAGATAAGGCTTCAGCCCGTGCGCCAGTTGTTGTTTAAACTGGATACGCAACTGCATGCCGTAGTTACGGCTCAGCACGTCCATATCGGAAACACGGATAAAACACAGCATGGAACGCGGATAGCTCGCCAGATCGCGGTTGAAGGCACGCAGGTTTGGCAGACCAAACACCGGATCCTGCAATGCGGCGGCGCTGGATTTTTTCATCAGCAGACGCTGACGTGAGGCGATGGCCGCCATCAGCAACAACGTCATCGTATAGACCAACATCAGGGCGGACACGAACACCAGATTATGAACAAAGCCGTGTTCGGAGATAAACCCCTGATAGAATTCAAATAACACAGTCAGGGTGACGGTCCAGACGATACTGATAAAGTAATAACCGTAGCGCCAGGCTCCAAACAGCAATACCGGAAACAGTAGCGTCAGCGTGTAATCGCTGAGTAAAATCTTCATGAACGGTTCACTCAGCCCCGGCAGGCACAACAACGTGACCATGCCCCCCAGAACCGCAAACCACAGCACAATCTCAGCAAACTTCACGCCTGGTGCCATTTCCTGACGCAACCTCGTGCAGACCACACGTAAATAATGCGGCTTGCGGATAATGCGTATCACCAGATAAATCACATGCGAGTTAAGCAGAATACCAAGGACCATCCCCTGTAAATTGACCAGGGTCCTGAGCGTGAAAAAGTCCCGCGTCGCCATGCCGAGATAATCGGGCAGCAATCCGCTTTCAATCACAACTTGCAGCACGATGACTAAGAATAATGTCAGGAAAATCAGCAACCAGCCTACCCGGGCTTTCGCCAGATTCATCAGACCGAGCGGTGCGGACCAGCGACTTCCCGCCTGCCAGCGATAGCCCAGCCAGGCCAGAGACAGCGCGGCGAAATAAATCACCGTCATCAGCATCCCCATCTCGAAGCCAATCCGCAGGTAATAGCGCAGGAAAAGCGTCAGGACGATGCCCGGCAATGCGGCCCAGTCAAATACCATCAGCAACGCGACGCAGGTCGCCATCGGCATATAAATGAGATAAGTACGGCCATCCGGCAGGGAAATCATCGGAGAAAGCCACGAGGTCACCGGGATCAGCACCAGAGCAAAAATCGCAGGAAGGCCCCACCATTTATGGCGCATGTCTTGCCAGGAAAATTTTTTACGCATCAAGTCCATCTAAGTTTTGCGCATGAACTTCATGCTGCAGTGAAGGGTTCAGGGTGTAATAGACATCAGACAGACAGTCCGATGACGATGGCCACAGGTTCCGTCCTCAATTATCGTTGTAAAAACGTCATCTCACAGAAAAAACGCAGAAGAAAAAAGAATACAGCGGAGGCCGGGATATAAATTTTAAAATATGGCTGGATTCTAATGTGACTTATCTTAAATCCCTTGATGCATATCAATAAACACAATCTTTGTGATTTGACAAAAATTCATCTCAGACAAATTCATCGCGTGATGCATGAAATAAAATTTTTTGGCAATTTCATGCGATCCTTCTTAAGGAGAACGAAAAGTCTTAAGTTTGATGGATTTATACCCCTTTAAACCGCGCGTTTGCCCTTAATCCGATTATCTGGCTGCCTGTTTAGATGTGTTATATATTGTAAACGTTATCATTTGCAGACCTTCATTCCTTCACCGGAGCAACGATTTACTTAAGCGATTAAATTATGTCTCGAAAAACCAACATCAGAATGACGAAAATCGTTTTAGCGATAAGCTTCATTATTTTGTTCGGGCGTCTGGTCTACTCCGCTATCGGTGCGTATTCACATCATCAGAATCAAAAACAAACCCGGACCGATACGCAAACTGTGGAGTTACAGGAACAGACTCCCGCAAAAACCTGTACCGGCACGCTGAAAACCTGTCGTTACTCAAAGGACTAAGGATCACAAATGTCTGGTGGAAAACCAAAGAATTACGGCCAGAAACTGGCTGAAAGCCGCAGCAGGATCCTCGATCTCCTTCTGAACACTGATGACCTCGCCGACAGTATTCTGGGCGAGGAACCTGATGTTGATGACGCCACCCGCGCACAACTGATGGACAACACCGCCGAGCTGACCTCGCGGGTACAAAGTCTTCACGCGGCGGACGTTGCGGACGTACTGGAAGCACTGCCGATCCGTGAGCGTCTGGCGCTGTGGCGGCTGGTCGAACCCGCAGCACGCGGTAAAGCGCTGGTGGAAGTCTCAGAAACCGTCTGGGACAGTCTGATCGAAGAAATGAGCGATAAGGATTTGCTCAAAACCATGTCACTGCTGGATGTGGACGATCAGGTTTATCTGGCGGAATATCTGCCCCGCGACCTGATTGGCCGTGTACTGACCTCACTGGATCCCCGCCAGCGAGAGAAAGTTCGCGAAGTGATGAAATTCAGCAAAGAATGCGTTGGCCGTATCATGGATTTCGAGTTGCTGACCGTTCGTCCGGATGTCTCACTGGGCACCGTTCAGCGCTTTCTCCGCTCACGTAAGTCAATCCCGCAGGCAACCGATAAAGTCTTTATTACTGACCGGAAAAATACGCTGCTTGGCGAATTGCCGCTGACCACGATTTTATTGAACGCGCCGCATACGCTGGTTTCCGACGTAATGATCACCGATCTCACCAGTTTTGAACCGGAGGACAAAGCCGAAGACGCCGCCAGCGCGTTCGAACGTTATGACCTGATCACCGCTGCCGTCGTGGATAAAAAAGGCAAACTGATGGGCCGCCTGACGGTGGAAGAAATCGTCGATTTCGTCAATAACGACACCGACAGTAACTTACGCCGCATGGGTGGCTTAAGCCCTGAAGAAGATGTTTTCTCGCCGGTAACCAAAGCCGTGCGTAACCGCTGGGCGTGGCTGGCCATCAATCTGTGTACGGCGTTTGTGGCTTCCCGCGTGATCGGCCTGTTTGAACACACAATTTCGCAGCTCGTTGCGCTGGCCGCGCTGATGCCTATTGTCGCCGGTATCGGCGGAAATACCGGCAATCAGACCATCACCATGATTGTCCGCGGGCTGGCGCTGCACCATGTTCAGCTCGGCAATCTGAAATTCCTGATGTTCAGGGAGCTGGGCGTGGCGCTGATCAACGGCCTCGTCTGGGGCGGATTAATGGGGATTGTCACCTGGCTGCTCTATGGCAACTGGGAGATGGGCGCGGTGATGACACTGGCGATGGTGCTAAATTTACTGCTGGCCGCGCTGATGGGTGTCGTCATCCCCCTCACCATGGTACGCCTGGGCCGCGACCCTGCGGTCGGATCCAGTGTGATGATTACCGCGCTGACTGACACTGGCGGATTCTTCATTTTCCTCGGCCTTGCCACCATTTTCCTGCTTTAACAAAATGAATTCCGGCTTTCTGGCCGGAAAATTCGTTATCTATTACAGCGTAATGTAGAATTTATATTAATCATTAGCGCTGATTTTCCGGTACTCATTAACCCCTGCCGCAGTTCGCCCTGCGGTAGTGCATTGATAACATTAATCAATAAGTATCACTGCGACTGCCTGCAACGCTCCGTCAGCCAGAAAAAGGTTTTCACCGTGGAAAATAGCAAGCCGCCCTCAACTGGGGCTAATCGGGCAAACTGGACATCCTGCTTACTTTTAGGCATCTCAACCTGCCTGCTGGCCTTTGCCTGTTTGAGTATCATTCAGAAGTCGTCCAGCCTCGCCGGATTGTGGCTACCGACAGCATTGCTGATCCCTGTTTTATTCCACCATCGCTATCGCGACTGGATCCTGCTGCTGTGCGCCGCCGCACTGGGCATCGCGGCATCACATACGATCCTCGGTACGCCCTTCTTTCGCTATCTGCCTTATCTGCTCAACAACCTTATTGAGGCTTCTCTGTGTGCGGATTTATTGCGCAGAATATTGCCGGCACAGGATCCGCTTTCGGGGCTGAGTTCCTGGATGAAATTCCTTTTCGTCGCGGTGATCTTCTGCCCGCTGGTCAGCGCGTTAATCATGCTGTTGTTTATTCTGCATGTTCATTCTCCGGCAGAATTACAAAGCCGCTTTACCACCTGGTTTATGTCAGAAGCCGTGGCGATCCTCGCGCTCACGCCGCTGGGGCTTATCTACCAGCGCGGCTATCTGGTTAAACTGATCACCTCGCCGCGTCTTTTCGGACTGCTTCTGACGTTGATCCTGACGCTGGCGGCCGGTTTTCTGGCCCTGAAATGGCTGCCTTACACTTTCGCCTTTATCACCATTCCGCTGTTATCGGCTGCCATCCGTTTACCCCGTATGGAATCGTTCATCATTTTCCTCTCGATGACACTGATGATTGCGTTACTGCATACCAGCGGCATTATTTCCGTTCAGCCGCACCTGGCGGATCAGCTCCCTCAGGGACTGATTTTCCTGCCGCTGCTATTGATTCTGATGCCTGCGAATGCCATGGCGATGGCAATGCATGCGTTGCGTACTGAAAAATCTCACATCACGCAAAGTGAAAATCGCTTCCGAAACGCCATGGAATATTCCGCAATTGGCATGACGCTGGTATCACCGGAAGGCAAGCTGCTGCAGGTGAACAAAGCCCTGTGTCATCTGCTGGGTTATGAGGCGGAATATCTGACCACCCTGACGTTCCAGGAAATTACCTATCATGAAGATCTGGGCAAAGACCTGGCGCTGTTGCAGCAATTGCTGAACGATGACATCCAGAGTTACACCCTGGAGAAGCGTTATCTGCGCCGCAGCGGAGAAGTTATCTGGGCATTCCTCGCCGTATCTCTGGTGCGTGATGAACACCATAATCCGATGTATTTCATTTCTCAGATTGAAGATATCAACGAGCTTAAACACACCGAAATGACTAACAAACGCCTTTCGGAAGCGCTGCATGAAGAAAAAGAGCTGCTGCATATCACGCTGAATTCTATCAATGAAGCGGTGATCTCCACCGACCGGAATATGAATATCACTTTCATGAATCCGGTCGCAGAGAAAATGACTGGCTGGAAAGAACAGCAGGCGCAGGGGCAACCGGTAGGCCGCATCGTGCGCATCAGCAAAGGAGCGGGAGGGCCGCTTATCGACGATCTTTTGCAGTTTGATATCAATGAAAATCTGCACTCTTCCGTTGAGCGTTCGCTGATTCTGCACGGGCATCACACGGCTTTGTTTGATGTTCAGCTGGCAGTGTCACCGCTGCGCACCCTGAAAGACGAACCGATTGGCATTGTGCTGGTGCTACAGGACGTCAGTAAATCCCGGGAACTGATGCGAAAACTCAGTTACAGCGCCTCTCACGATTTACTCACCGGGTTGTCGAATCGTGGCAGTTTCGAATCGAGCCTGAAAAAAGCGCTGAATCTGACTGCAACACAACGTCAGCCTCACGGTCTGGCGTTTATCGATCTGGATCATTTTAAAGCGATTAACGACACCGCAGGACATGCCGCAGGGGATGAACTGCTGCGCCAGATCAGCGCACTGATGCAGGAGAACATCCGCAACAGCGACCGGCTGGCAAGGCTGGGCGGCGATGAATTTGCGCTGATCTTATTTGATTGTCCTCAGGAAGAAGGGCTGGCAACGCTGCAGCATCTGGTGGACAAAATCAACGATTTCAAATTTATCTGGGAAGGAAATGCCTACCGGATCGGAGCCAGCGCAGGAATGACGCAAATAAACGATGCGAACATCACCGGCAGCGAATACATGGCACAGGCGGATATGGCCTGCTACATCGCCAAACACAACGGACGCGGGCGGGTTTATAAATATGAACCGGCGCAAAAAACGGCCACCGCGCATACCAGCGGCGCCGTCCCCCCTGAAGACCATCAGTCTGGCACAGAAGTGTCACGTTAATCCCCGCCTACGGCGTGTCCGGCTGCCACTCATTATTGAACCACAAATGCAGCGTGGCGTAGGTGCGCCAAGGTTTCCAGACTTCGGCATAGCGGGCTATCTTCGCGGGCGTCATGCCCGGAAAACGCTGTTTAATCAGATAGTCACCGCCGAGAAAAACATCAGGCGCTGACCAGGCGCGCATTGCCACATAACTGGCAGTCCAGTTGCCAATCCCCGGCATCGCCTGCAGCTGTTTTATTCCGTCCTGCACATCGGTGATGTCATCCAGCGGCAAACGCCCGTCATCCACTGCCTGCGCAATATTAATCAGACACGCTGCACGTTTGGCCTGCACACCAATACCCCGTAAATCGTCTACCGTTAACTGCCCGATGGCCGCCGCAGACGGAAACAAATGCGTCAGCGCGGCAAACGGCGTACGCACCGGTTCGCCCCATTTTTCAGTCAGCCGCGTCGCCAGTGTCGCCGCCATTTTCACGCTCACCAGTTGCCCGAGGATCGCGCGCACCATCAGTTCAAAACGGTTGACGCAGCCCGGCAGGCGTAATCCCGGCGCATTGTCAGCCAGTCCCCCCAGACCCTCGGCGATAAGCGTGGGTTGCGCGTCCAGATCCAGCAACCGCCGCACCTGTGCAGCTATGTTCTCCGTGACCGGCGAAAGCGACGCCGACACTTCCAGTTCAACGCCATTTCGCTCAGGCAAGGGACGCAACCGCAACCAGCCGGTCAGCCGTTCGCCGTGGTGCATCACCGCCAGCGTACGCTGGTAATATTCGCCATCCTGCTGTTCAACACCCTGCAATGCACGCGCGCCGAGAAATGCCGTCATCCATTGCCAGTCATACGGAGGCTGATAGGTCAGAAACAGGGTTGTCACAGCATGATCCTTATAAAAATGGCCCCCGGTTGGGAGCCATAATTCAGCATTAAGAACAAAAGAATAGACTATTTTCTACGCCAGGTGGTCCCTGCCGCGCCGTCTTCTAACACGATACCCATTTCATTGAGACGATCGCGCGCTTTATCCGCCATGCCCCAGTCTTTGCTGGCGCGGGCATCGTTACGCTGTTTAATCAACGCTTCGATTTCAGCCACTTCGTCATCGTTATCCGCCTGAGCACCGGATTTCAGGAACTGCTCCGGATCCTGCTCCAGCAGGCCAAGTACACCTGCCAGTTGCCGCAGTTCCGCTGCCAGACCGTTGGCCGCAGACAGGTCTTCCGTTTTCAGGCGGTTAATGTCACGTGCCATATCGAACAACACGGAATAAGCTTCCGGTGTGTTGAAATCATCGTCCATAGCCGCACGGAAGCGCGTAACGAAAGCCTCACCACCGGCTGGCGTTGCAGCGGCGTCAGTGCCGCGCAGTGCGGTGTAAAGACGCTCCATCGAGGTACGCGCCAGTTTCAGGTTCTCTTCGCTGTAGTTTAGCTGGCTGCGATAGTGACCCGACATCAGGAAGTAACGCACGCTTTCAGCGTCATAATATTTCAGCACATCGCGCACGGTGAAGAAGTTATCCAGTGATTTGGACATCTTTTCGCGGTCGATCATCACCATGCCGGAGTGCATCCAGGTATTCACATACGGGCCGTCATGGGCACAGCTTGACTGCGCAATTTCGTTCTCGTGGTGCGGGAACATCAGGTCTGAACCGCCGCCGTGAATGTCAAAATGCGCACCGAGCTGTTTGCAGTTCATCGCAGAACATTCGATATGCCAGCCCGGGCGACCTTCGCCCCACGGAGATGTCCAGCTCGGTTCGCCCGGCTTGGACATTTTCCACAGTACGAAATCCATCGGATTGCGTTTCACGTTGGCTTCGACTTCGACGCGCGCACCCGCCTGTAACTGATCCAGATCCTGACGGGACAACAGACCGTAATCCGGATCACTTTCCACCCAGAACATCACATCACCGTTCGACGCGACATAGGCGTGGTCACGGTCAATCAGCTTCTGCACGATATCGATAATTTCGTGAATGTGCTGCGTGGCGCGCGGTTCAGAGTCCGGCGGCAGAATGTTCAGTGAAGCAAAATCAGCATGCATCTCGGCAATCATACGGTCGGTCAGCGCCATAAACGTTTCGCCATTTTCAGCGGCACGTTTAATGATTTTATCGTCGATATCGGTGATATTGCGCACGTATTTCAGGTCATAACCGAGGTAACGCAGGTAACGCGACACCACGTCGAAAGACACAAAGGTGCGACCGTGGCCGATATGACACAGGTCGTAAACAGTGATCCCACACACGTACATCCCGACTTTACCGGCATGAATTGGCTTGAATTCCTCTTTTTGGCGACTCAGGGTATTAAAAATCTTCAGCATCAGGCTATTCCGTGTGTTGGGCGTAGAAAATGGCGTTGGCGCGTTTAAGCGACACTAACGCGTATAATATAACGAAAATGATTTCACCGAAACGGCATAAGGCCGCCGGACGGGCTTTAGTCGTCACAAAGCCGCTGCTGACGGCAACTTTTGAGTTATGGTATAAGAAAAGGCTATAGTAGCCGCTCTTACTAAGAGCACACATCAACATTAGCAGGATGATAATTATGGTCACTTTCCACACCAACCACGGCGACATCGTCATTAAAACTTTCGCTGACAAAGCGCCAGCCACGGTTGAAAACTTCCTGAACTATTGCCGTAAAGGCTTCTACGACAACACAATTTTCCACCGTGTGATTAACGGTTTCATGATCCAGGGCGGCGGTTTTGAGCCAGGCATGAACCAGAAAAACACCGATGCGCCTATCAATAACGAAGCAGACAACGGCCTGAAAAACACCAAAGGCACGCTGGCGATGGCGCGTACCAACGATCCGCATTCCGCCACGGCACAGTTCTTCATCAACGTAACTGACAACGACTTCCTGAACCACAGCGGCAAAAACGCACAGGGTTGGGGCTACTGCGTATTCGCAGAAGTGGTTGAAGGTCAGGACGTGGTTGACGCGATCAAAGCCGTCAAAACCGGCCGCAGCGGTATGCACCAGGACGTTCCAAAAGAAGATGTTGTGATCAAAAGCGTGACAGTCAGCGAATAATCAACGTCGGGATGACCACGTTTTTTATCGCAGATATCCATCTTTGCGCACAGGAACCGGCAATCACTGCCGGTTTTCTGCGTTTTCTACGTGAAGATGCGCCGCAGGCCGACGCCCTGTACATTCTCGGTGACCTGTTTGAAGCCTGGATTGGCGACGATGATCCGCAGCCGCTTCACGCTGAAATCTCGGCGGCACTGAATCAGTTACACCAGCAAGGTGTGCCCTGCTTCTTCATTCACGGCAACCGCGATTTTCTGCTCGGCAGACGTTTCGCCCGCGACAGCCTGATGACGTTGCTGCCGGAGAAAAAAGTGCTGGAACTTTATGGCCGCCGCGTCCTGATCCTGCACGGCGATACACTGTGCACCGACGATGTCGCGTATCAGAACTTCCGCAAAAAAGTCCACAATCCGCTGATCCAGAAACTTTTCCTGATGCTGCCGCTGAAATGGCGACTGGGCATTGCTGCCAGAATGCGCGCCAACAGCAAGGCGTCAAACCAGGGCAAATCACTGGAAATTATGGATGTGAACCCGCAGGCGGTGGTCAGCGAAATGCAGATGGCCGGCGTGGAGTGGATGATCCACGGTCACACCCATCGTCCGGCAATTCACGATGTGCCACTGGGGAATAAAACCGGCCACCGCGTGGTACTCGGCGCATGGCACGAAGAAGGCTCGATGGTGAAAGTCACCGCCGATAACGTGGAGCTGATCAGCTTCCCGTTTTGAGTCACCTCAAAGTTACCCAAAATAATTTGAGTTGCTGGAAGGCGACAAGCTCATGAATCCCTGGGAGCTTAGCTGACTAAGTGACCGGGGTGAATGAGCGCAGTCAACGCATCAGCAGCCCGAAGTATGAAGGGTAACGGGTACGCCTGAATGGAAGCGGAATTGTTCGTCCGGCGTGAGGATCAGTTCCGCTTCAATTCTGCCAAACTCCTCTACCCGCTCACTGATATCCGTTCCGGCATATTGCTCCGCCAGCGCCAGATAATCGGCAAAATGCCGTGATTCTGAACGCAGCAATGAGGTGTAAAAACGCGACAAGGTTTCGTCGAGATGCGGCGCAATTTTGGCAAAACGCTCACAGGATCGCGCTTCGATGTACGCCCCGATAATCAGCCGGTCGACCAGAATATTCAGATCATCGTGATGACGGGTATGTTTGATCATGCCGCTGGCGTAGCGCGAGGGGGAAAGCTGGGTATAAGTAATATTGCGCTTTTGCATGATTTCCACCACTTGTTCGAAGTGGTGAAGCTCTTCACGCGCCAGGCGCGCCGCACAAAACAGCAGCTCGGTGCGATCCAGATATTTGGTCATCAGGCTCATCGCCGTGGCCGCCGCTTTCTTTTCACAGTTAGCGTGGTCGATCAGCATCACCGTCTGATTTTCCAGCGCCACATCCACCCACAGAGCGGGTGTTTCACAGTGAAGAAAATCATAAATCGGTGCCAGTAAAGCCTGCGTCATAAATCAGTTTCCAATGAAGTTTGTCATTAATATATTGGTTTGGATTATACAAATCTGCCGCCAACTTCTCATCAAAAATGCGCCGTTTTCCGGCGACGCAACCGTTTTCCTCCCTCACGGAGCGTGCTATCATTTGCGCCCTCGCAGTTTCTATTTCCGAATCACAGGAGCTTTACAGACATGTCATCCAACGTTACCCCGGCAAAAATCGCCATCGTTATGGGGTCTAAAAGTGACTGGGCGACCATGCAGTTCGCCGCCGACGTCCTCACAACGCTGAATATTCCTTTCCATGTCGATATCGTCTCCGCTCACCGTACGCCGGACAAATTGTTTACTTTCGCTGAGCAGGCTTCCGCTAACGGTTTTGATGTGATCATCGCGGGTGCCGGTGGCGCAGCGCATTTACCGGGCATGCTGGCGGCGAAAACGCTGGTGCCGGTGCTGGGCGTGCCGGTGCAAAGTGCTGCACTCAGTGGCATCGACAGTCTCTATTCCATTGTGCAAATGCCGCGTGGTATTCCGGTCGGTACGCTGGCGATTGGTAAAGCCGGTGCCGCAAACGCCGCATTGCTGGCGGCACAGATTCTTGCACTGCACGATGCTGAGATTGCCAAAAACCTGGCCGCGTGGCGCACCGCACAAACTGACGAAGTGCTGAATAACCCCGACCCGCGGGAGGAAGCATGAAACCGGTTTGCGTACTCGGAAACGGCCAGTTAGGCCGAATGCTGCGTCAGGCCGGTGAACCGCTGGGCATCGCCGTCTATCCTGTCGGCCTTGATGCTGAACCGGAAGCCGTGCCGTATCAGCAAAGCGTGATCACCGCTGAAATCGAACGCTGGCCGGAAACGGCACTGACCCGCGAACTGGCGACGCACAATGCGTTCGTTAACCGCGACATTTTCCCGCGTCTGGCCGATCGCCTGACGCAAAAACAGCTGCTCGACCAGCTCGGTCTGGCGACTGCGCCGTGGCAATTGCTGTCCGATGCCGCCGAATGGCCGCAGGTATTCTCCCGGCTTGGCCAACTGGCGATTGTGAAACGTCGCGTCGGCGGGTACGACGGCCGGGGTCAGTGGCGTCTGCGTTCTGGTGAAGAAAATACGCTGCCGCAGGATTGCTATGGCGAATGCATCGTTGAGCAGGGTATCAACTTCTCCGGTGAGGTTTCGCTGGTGGGCGCGCGCGGTCACGATGGTAAAACCGTGTTTTATCCGCTGACCCACAACCTGCATCAGGACGGCATTCTGCGCACCAGTGTTGCGCTGCCGCAGCCGGATGCCACCCTGCAACAGCAGGCAGAAAACATGCTGTCGGCGATCATGAACGAACTGAATTATGTCGGCGTAATGGCAATGGAGTGTTTCGTGGTCAGCGAAGGTTTGCTGATCAATGAGCTGGCACCGCGTGTGCACAACAGCGGGCACTGGACACAGAACGGCGCCTCTTACAGTCAGTTTGAAATGCATCTGCGCGCCATCCTTGGTCTGCCACTGCCGAAACCGGTGGTGAGCACACCGTCAGTGATGGTGAATCTGATTGGCACGGATGTGTCAGAAAAATGGCTGAGCCTGCCGCTGGTCAATCTGCACTGGTACGAGAAAGACGTGCGTCCGGGTCGTAAAGTCGGACACCTGAATCTCAACGACGCCAGCGCCCGCCTGCTGAAAGACAATCTCAACGCACTGGTCCCGATGCTGCCGGAAGAATACGCCAGCGGGATTGAATGGGCGATTGAAAAGCTTTGATTTGATCGGCTCCCTCCCCTGCGAAGGGGAGGGTTGGGGTGGGGTATTAAGGTCAAAATCTCATAGTTAAAGTGTGCTTTGACAAACAGTTAGCCATTAAAACCCCCTCCCTGCCTCCCCCTTCGCAGGGGGAGGAGTTTAGAAACTACGAGTCGTATTGCCGGAACAACGCCCGTCCCCGCAGCAACCGCACACCCAGCCAACCGCCGCAAACCGACAGCAGCACCGCGCTGACCACCGGTACCGCAATCCACATCAGATAATTCGGTTCCCATGGGAAATCGAAAACCTGGCGTTGCAGTAGCCACAATGCAGCTTCCGCGCCGATGGCGGCGGCGATCCCCGCCACCAGCCCGAGCACGGCAAATTCACACCACAATGTCCGGTGCAGCATTTTTTTGCTGGCACCCAGCGTACGGTAAACAATCAGCTCCTGACGGCGCTGACGCATGCCGACCTGAATCTGCGCCAGCAGCAGCAATCCGCCGCACAGCATCACCAGGATCACCATCACTTCCAGCGCCCTGCTCACCTGCTGTAATACCTGGCCGACCTGACGCAGGATCGAGCCGATATCCAGCAAACTCAGCGTCGGGAACTGACGGTTAAGCTGCGTGATGGTGCTGACATCACCGTGATAACGGAAGCTGGTCAGCCAGCTTTGCGGTTGTGCATCCAGCGCACCCGGCGGGAAGATGAAGTAGAAATTCGGCTTCAGGCTGTCCCAGTCCACTTTACGCAGGCTGGTGATTTTGGCGCTGAATTCCTGCGTATCACCGCTGAATGTGACGGTATCGCCGGGTTTGAGCCCCAGACGCCCCGCCAGCCCTTCATCTACCGACACTTCACCGGCTTTCGGCGGTCCGTTGCCTGCCACCAGCGGATTGTGATCCGGCAGTCCCTGCATCCAGGTCAGATTCAGTTCACGGTTGACCGCCTCTCCCCCTGCGTCATCCGGTTTGATGATATCAGTGGCAACTTTGTCGTTAATCTTCGTCAGACGTACCCGCACAATCGGGTAGAAGGTTTCCGGTTGCGCGTTATGCTGATGCAGGAAATCCGTCACCTGCGGGATTTGGTCTTTGGTGATATTAAGCAGGAAGTAATTCGGGCTGTCCGGCGGCAGTTGTTGCTCCCAGCGATCCAGTAAATCCCCGCGCATCACCAGCAGCAACGCCAGCAACATAAATGACATCGAGAATGCCGCCAGTTGGCTGAGCGTCACCCACGGCTGACGCAGCAGACGGTTGACCGCCAGACGCAGCGGTAACTGACGGAATGTCAGCTTGCGTAACAGCAGCAGCGCCCCCCAGCCAATCAGACCAAGCAGCAGCGAAAGTACCAGTACGCCCGCCAGCAATGACCAGAGCAGCGAACTGCCGCCCATCAGCGCCGCCAGCAACCCCACCACTACCACAACCATCACCGGCAGGAAATAACGCAGCGGCCAGACATTTGCCACCACATCATGGCGCAGCACCCGCAGTGGCTGGGTCGCAAGCAACTGGCGATACGGACGAATGCCGATCAACAGTGAGATCACCACCATCGCGCCCATCGACCACACCCACGGCCAGCCACCGGCAGGTGGTAATTCTGCAGGCAAAACCGGCGCCAGCACTTTCATCAGGATGGCTTCAAATGCCAGACCAACCACGCTGCCGCACAACCCCGCCAGCGCCAGCACCGCCAGCCACTGACCGATAATCAGTTTTTGCAGCGCCTTTTTACCGGCACCCAGCGTTTTCAGTACCGCAACCAGATCATAACGGCTGCGGCAGTAATGCCCCATCGACACGGCAATCGCGGCGATTGACAGCATCAGGGTCAGCAGTGCCGACAGCGTGAGGAATTGCTGAGAGCGCTGTAATGATTTGCCCAGCGCCCCGTCGGAATCCTCCATCCCGCTCCAGCGTTGATCAGGCTTAAGCAGCCCTTTTATCGCTTCGCCGTAACTTTGAATCGCTTGCGGCGAACCGGCAAACATATAGCGATAGGTCAGACGACTGCCCGGCTGAACAGCCCCGGTTTTCGGCACGTCTTCCAGATTCATGATCACCCGGGGCGCAGTCTGGAACGGGTTAAAGCCCGAATCCGGCTCCTGAACAATCACACCGGCAATTTTCAGCGTGGTATCTCCGACATCCAGATTGTCGCCGACTTTTACGTTCAGCAGTGCCAGCAGGCGCGGCGCGACCAGCACCGTTCCCGGTTCAGGTTTCAGTCCTGCCGGTTCGGTTTGTAACGCGCCATACAGCGGATATGCCAGATCGGTGGCTTTCACCGCCGCCAGTTGCGGCGTTTCACCGGCAAACGTCATGGTCATAAAAGAGAGCTGACGGCTGACTTTCAGCCCCTGCGACTGTGCATCCTGCAACCAGGCTTCCGTAATCGGATGCGCGGAACGCAGGACGCGATCCCCGGCGATAAACTCACGGCTTTGCTGACTCAGCCCTTTGTCCATGCGGTCGCTGATACTGCCAAGCGCCAGCACACAGGCCACTGCCAGGGTCAGCGCCAGCCAGACGATCAGCAGCGAAGGCGAACGCCATTCCCGCCAGAACCAGCGCCAGATCATGCTTCCTCCCATAATTTCCCGTCACGCAGACGCAACCGCCGCTGACAGCGCGCCGCCAGCTGTTCGTCATGGGTGACCAGAATCAGCGTCGTCGCCGCATCGCGGTTCAGTGAAAACAGCAAATCGACAATACGCTCGCCGGTCACGCGATCCAGATTGCCGGTCGGCTCATCGGCAAACAATAATTTCGGCTTGCCGATGAATGCCCGCGCCAGCGCCACACGCTGTTGTTCGCCGCCGGAAAGCTGCGCCGGAAGATGATGCAGACGCTCGCCCAGCCCGAGACTTTCCAGTAACTGCACGGCCTGCTGACGACTGCTGCTGTCGCTTTCACCGCGCAACAACGCAGGAAGCTGGACGTTTTCCAGTGCGTTGAGTGTCGGCACCAGCATGAAAGACTGGAACACGAAACCGACATTTTTTGCCCGCAGCGCCGCGCGCCCTTCCTCATTGAGTTCGCTGAGGGATTTGCCCAGTAATTTCACATCACCCCGGGTGCCATCATCCAGCCCGGCAAGAATGCCCAGCAAGGTGGATTTACCGGAACCGGATTCGCCAATCAGGGCAATTGTCTGGGCAGGTTTGACAACCAGCTCCACACCGGACAGGATGGTGAGCTGACCTTCACCCTGACCGACGTGCTTACTTAGATGATGAACTTCAAGAACATTTTCCGCTGGCATCTCCCCTTCCTTATGTTGTTAGGATTATTGAGTTTTCGCGCCGTTGCTGCTGATAACTTGCTGATTATTGGCGACAGTTTGAGTGCAGTCTATCGCCTTCCGGTAGCCGAATCCTGGCCGACATTACTGAATAACACATGGCAAAAAGAAGGTGGCAAGCCCACCATAATCAACGCCAGTATCAGCGGCGATACCGCTGAACAAGGGCTGGCACGCCTGCCATCCTTGCTGCAACAACATCACCCCCGCTGGGTGCTGATTGAACTGGGCGCCAATGACGGATTGCGGGGTTTCCCGCCACAAACCCTTTCCCGGACGCTGCAACAGGTGATTGAACAGGTAAAACAGAGCAATGCCCAACCGTTGCTGATGCAAATCCGTCTGCCACCCAATTATGGCCGCCGCTACGGCGACGCGTTCTACGCCATTTATCCGGCGCTGGCAAAGCAGGAAAACATCCCGCTGGTGCCGTTCTTTATGGAGCAGGTCGCCGTGAAACCTGAATGGATGCAGGACGACGGTTTACATCCTGCGCTGGCAGCACAATCGTTTATTGCCGGATGGATGTCAGAAAAACTCACGCCGCTGCTGACGCATTAGGGTTAAAATACGACGAATAAAAATAATAACGGGACGTGAGTAAAACCAAGACGTTACCTTTTTCACCCGACTCCCTAGTAAATCACAGTCATCAAAAATAGGGACACCTCACAGGTAAAGTTATGCAAAAAGCAGTATTAATCACCGGTTGTTCCAGCGGTATCGGGCTGGTTGCCGCACAGGATTTGCGCGCACGCGGTTATCGGGTACTGGCGGCATGTCGGAAAACGCAGGATATCGACACGCTGCAGCAGATGGGGTTTGAAACTATTCAGTGTGATCTTGATGATAAACAGAGCGTCGAACTTGCGGCCGCCGAGGTCATTGCGCTGACAGGCAACCGTCTGTATGGCTTGTTTAATAATGCGGGTTACGGCGTTTACGGCCCGCTCAGCAGTATCAGCCGTGAGCAATTCGAACAACAATTTTCCACCAATTTATTTGGTACACATCAGCTGACGCAGCTTCTGTTACCCGCCATGTTGCCACACGGCGAAGGCCGTATTATCCAGACCAGCTCGGTGATGGGGCTGATCACTACGCCGCGCCGGGGCGTGTATGCTGCCAGTAAATTTGCACTGGAGGCCTGGTCCGACACACTGCGCATGGAGCTGCACGGCACCGGTATTCAGGTCAGCCTGATTGAACCCGGCCCGCTGAGCAGTAATTTCACCGCCAATGTGAGTCAGTCGCAGACCGACCAGCCGGTCGAAAATCCGGGTATTGCCCGTCGTTTTACACTCAAGCCGGAGGCGGTTTTGCCCAAACTGCACCATGCTTTAGAACATCCGCGCGCGCGCCTGCGTTATCCGGTCACACTGGTCGCCCATGCCCTGACGGTGCTGAAACGCCTGTTGCCCGCGCGCATGCTGGACAAAATATTACGCGGAAACAGCTAAGTAAAAGCGATACGGGGTTGAAGCGGCAAGAGTCGCCCCCATTTGTTCTTAAATACTTTAATTTTCTATACCCTAAATAATTCGAGTTGCGGGAAGGCGGCAAGCTCACGAAGACCCGGGAGCTTAGATAACTAAGTGACCGGGCTGAATGAGCGCAGCCAACGCATCAGCAGCTCGAAGTATGACGGGTAGCGGAGAGACAGAATTCATGCTTGCACAACCTACAGTAATCGATATCAACGAAACCAACCTGCACCAGACGCTGGAACAATCCATGTCTGTGCCGGTGATGTTCTATTTCTGGTCTGAACGCAGTCAGCATTGCCTGCAACTGGGTCCGGTTCTCGACAAACTGGCCGTCGAATACGCCGGTCAGCTAATCCTGGCAAAAGTGGACTGCGATGCCGAGCAGATGATCGCCCAGCAGTTTGGTCTGCGCTCGATCCCTGCCGTTTATCTGTTCAAAGACGGTCAGCCGGTCGATGGTTTCCAGGGTCCGCAGCCGGAAGAAGTGATCCGCGAACTGCTGCAGAAAGTGTTGCCGCAAGAAGAAGAGCTGAAACTGGCTCAGGCGCAGGAAATGTTGCAAGCGGGCGATGTGAATGGTGCCCTGCCGTTGCTGAAAGAAGCATGGCAGTTGAGCAATCAGCGCAGTGACATCGGTTTGTTGCTGGCGGAAACACAAATTAATCTGAACCGTACTGACGATGCCGAAGCCGTGCTGGCGACCATTCCGTTACAGGATAAAGATTCCCGTTATCAGGGGCTGATTGCGCAGATCGAGTTGCTGAAACAGGCCGCCGATACGCCGGAAATTCAGCAACTTCAGCAGGAGTTGTCGCAGGATCCTGAGAATGCCGAGCTGGTGGTCAAACTCAGCCTGCAACTTCATCAGGTCGGGCGTAATGAAGAAGCGCTGGAACTGCTGATGGCTCCGCTGAAGAAAGACTTAGGGGCGGCGAACGGTGCAGCACGTAAAACGCTGATGGATATTATGGCAGCACTCGGCACCGGCGATGCGCTGGCCGCCAAATACCGCCGCCAGTTATATTCCCTGCTCTATTGATTCATCCGGTTTCACCGTAAAACGCCCTGCGCACGTCACTTCTCCGGACGTGCGTTTTTTTTAGCATTTCCCCCGTCTTTTATCCTCTGAACTATCCTTTTATTAATACGATGACTTAACGATTTGTGCGACAATTGAACATGCGCCTGACCGGTCGGTGAGTGCGCCAGGGACATGTTTTTATTCGATTATTCCCCCGTGAATAGTCAGAACACAGTTTTACAGGAGTTTCATACTATGTTTGACCTTATTCCCATCCCTATCCTTATTCTGATCGTACTGGCGCTGCTGATGGTGTACGCCGGGATCAAGATCGTGCCCCAGGGCTACCAGTGGACCGTCGAACGTTTTGGCCGCTATACCAAAACCCTGATGCCGGGGCTGAACCTGGTGGTGCCGTTTGTCGACCGCATCGGTCGCAAAATCAATATGATGGAACAGGTGCTGGATATTCCTTCTCAGGAAGTGATTTCCCGCGATAACGCCAATGTTGCCATCGATGCTGTGTGTTTCATTCAGGTGATTGACCCGGCGCGCGCCGCCTATGAAGTCAGCAATCTGGAGCAGGCGATCGTTAACCTGACGATGACCAACTTCCGTACCGTTCTCGGCTCGATGGAACTGGACGAAATGTTGTCACAACGCGACAACATCAACGCACGTTTGCTGCATATCGTCGATGAAGCCACCAACCCGTGGGGCGTAAAAATCACCCGTATCGAGATCCGTGATGTGCGCCCACCGGCTGAACTGATCTCAGCGATGAACGCACAGATGAAAGCCGAACGTACAAAACGTGCCGACATTCTGGAAGCCGAAGGTGTACGTCAGTCCGCCATTTTACGTGCTGAAGGTGAAAAACAGTCGCAAATTCTGAAAGCCGAAGGTGAGCGTCAGTCAGCATTCCTGCAGGCAGAAGCGCGTGAACGTGCGGCGGAAGCGGAAGCCCAGGCCACCAAAATGGTGTCCGAAGCGATTGCGGCCGGTGATGTGCGGGCGATTAACTACTTCGTGGCACAAAAATATACCGATGCCCTGACGAAAATCGGTTCTGCCAATAACAGCAAAATCATCATGATGCCGCTGGATGCCACCAGTCTGATGGGCTCCATTGGCGGAATTGCTGAGTTGCTGAAAGAAACCAAAGGCGGCAAATAATGCTGCATGATTTCATGGCAAATCCGCACGTATTCTGGCTGTCTCTGGGTGGCCTGTTACTGGCAGCTGAGCTGGTGGGTGCGAGTGGTTACTTGCTGTGGAGCGGCGTGGCGGCGGCCCTGGTGGGTGCTGTCACGTGGATCCTGCCGTTGCCGTGGGCATGGCAGGGCACGGCATTTGCCCTGCTGACCATTCTGGCGGCGTGGCTGTGGTGGAAGTGGCTGAACCAGCGGGTGGATAAATCTTCCGGCAATGCCGCACTCAATCAGCGAGGCCAGCAATTAGTGGGCACTTACGCTACGGTGCTGGAACCGGTAACTAACCAGTTCACACGGGTACAAATCGGTGACAGCAGCTGGCGTGCGATCTGCAGCTCCCCTCTGAACGTCGGGGACAAAGTCGTTATCACCGGCGTGGAAGGGGCGACGCTGCGCGTAGAACCCGATGCGCGTTAATGTTTGTTATGACAGCAGCCGCTGAGATTATCGATGATCGGGCAATCCGCACCCTCGTCGCCGGGGCAGGATTCCGCCAGCGTCAGTAAGCGCTCACGCATCACTTTCAGTTCTTCAATGTGCCGCGCAATTTCGGCGGCCTTTTCTAATGTCCGCGCTTTTACGTCAGCGCTGTGCCTGTCAGGATTGTGGAATAATGCCACCAGTTCCTGACACTCTTCCAGCGTAAATCCAACCTGCCGCGCCTGGCGCAACAACGTCAGTTCTTCGATATGTTTTTGTGCATAGCTGCGGTAGCCGTTTTCACTGCGAGCCGGTGCGGTGACCAGCCCTTTCTCTTCATAAAAACGAATCGCTTTGCTGGTCAGCCCGGTTTTTTTCGCCACATCACTGATGTTCATTTTGCCTCCTTGACCTTACCCTTGCTGGAAGGTTTATGCTCTATAACTAGTGAAATTTGACAATCAGGTCAAGGCAAAAAGGAAATTCATCATGACGACTACCGTATTATCCCTGCAAGGCTTGTCCTGCGGGCACTGTGTCGCTTCAACGCGTAAAGCGCTGGAAGCGGTTGAAGGCACCACCTCTGTAGAAGTCTCTCTGGATAAAGCCATCGTCAAAGGCGATGCCAGCAGCCAGAGCCTGATCGACGCTGTAGTGAACGCCGGTTACGACGCGCAGGTTGCAGGAGATACATCCCCAAAATCTGAGCCGCTGACCGATAAGGCGAGTGTTTTGCCGGAACCCCTGTCAGCGGCTGCGTCACCTGTTCCGGCTGAGACTCACGCCCCGCAAGCCGCTGATGACAGCGTGCAATTATTGCTCAGCGGCATGAGCTGCGCCAGTTGTGTCAGTAAAGTGCAGCTGGCGCTGGAAAGCGTGAATGGTGTCGAACGGGCACGGGTCAATCTGGCGGAACGCAGTGCGCTGGTCAGCGGCAATGCTGATCAAAACGCACTGATTGCCGCCGTTGAACGTGCCGGTTATGGCGCTGAAATTATTATCGACGAAACCGAACGCCGTGAGCGCCAGCAACAAACCTCACGCAAAAGCATGATCCGCTTTAGCTGGCAGGCAGCGCTCGGCCTGGCTGCCGGTATCCCGATGATGTTATGGGGATTGTTCGGCGGCGAAATGATGGTCACCCCCGGTAATCAGACCGGCTGGCTGATTATCGGCCTGCTGACATTGCTGATTATGATTGTCGCTGGCGGGCATTTTTACCGCAGTGCATGGAAAAACCTGATGCACGGCAGCGCGAATATGGACACGCTGGTGTCACTCGGTACCGGCGCAGCGTGGATTTTCTCCTTCGCTGTCAGCCTGTGGCCGGATGCGTTCCCGATGCAGGCGCGCCATCTTTATTATGAAGCCAGCGTGATGATTATTGGCCTGATTAATCTGGGTCACGCGCTGGAACAACGCGGACGTCAGCGTTCATCAAAAGCACTCGAACGCTTGCTGGACCTGACCCCGCCGACCGCACGCGTTGTCACCGCAGAAGGCGAAAAAACCCTGCCGCTGGCTGAAGTACAGCACGGCATGACGCTGCGGCTCACCACCGGTGATCGTGTGCCAGTTGACGGTGAAATTCAAAGCGGCGAAGCCTGGATGGATGAAGCTATGCTGACCGGCGAACCCATCCCACAGCAGAAATCCCAGGGTGAAAAAGTGCATGCGGGGACGCTGGTCAAAGACGGCAGCGTGCTGTTCCGCGCTGACGCTATCGGCAGCCAGACGACCCTTTCGCGGATCATCAAACTGGTGCGCGAAGCCCAGAGCAGCAAGCCTGAAATCGGTAAGCTGGCAGATAAAATATCTTCTGTCTTCGTGCCCGCCGTGGTGCTGATTGCTTTGTTCAGTGGCGCAATCTGGTACTTCTTCGGTCCGCAGCCACAACTGATGTATACGCTGGTGATCGTCACTACCGTGCTGATTATCGCCTGTCCTTGTGCGCTGGGATTAGCGACGCCGATGTCGATTACCGCGGGCGTCGGCCGTGCGGCGGAATTCGGCGTACTGGTGCGTGATGCCGATGCGCTGCAAAAAGCCAGTACCCTCACCACGCTGGTATTTGATAAAACCGGGACGCTGACGGAAGGCCAGCCGAAAGTGACGGATATCCACACCTTTGGCGGTATCCGTGAACAGCAGGCGCTGCGCTTTGCCGCCGCGCTGGAAAAAGGCTCGCACCACCCGCTGGCGCAGGCGATTGTTGAAAAAGCTGGCGGGCTGGACATTCCTGACGTGCTGAATTTCCGCACCCTTGGCGGTCTGGGTTTACGCGGCGATGTTGACGGTACGGCGTTATTACTGGGTAATCAGGCGCTGATGCAGGAAAATGGCGTGGATACCGTTGATGCCAACACTCTGCTGGAAAGCATGGCAGGCGAAGGCGCGACGCCGGTATTGCTGGCGGCAAACGGACAACTGGCGGCGCTGTTCGCGCTGCGTGACCCATTACGTGAAGACAGCGTCAGCGCCTTACAACGTCTGCATCAGCTTGGGTATCAGCTGGTGATGCTGACCGGCGACAATCCGCGTACCGCTCAGGCAATTGCCGCACAAGCAGGAATCGATAAAGTGATTGCCGGTGTGCGTCCCGAAGGCAAAGCCGATGCCATTAAAGCGTTGCAGGACAAAGGCCAGCAGGTCGCCATGATCGGCGACGGCATTAATGATGCCCCGGCACTGGCGCAGGCCGATGTCGGGATTGCGATGGGCGGAGGCAGCGATGTGGCGATCGAAACAGCGGCAATTACCCTGATGCGTCCGAGTCTGCACGGTGTCGCCGATGCGCTGGCGATGTCTCAGGCAACGCTGCGTAACATGAAGCAGAACCTGCTGGGCGCTTTTATCTATAACGTGATTGGCATTCCCGTTGCGGCCGGTGTGCTTTATCCGCTGACCGGTACCTTGCTCAGCCCGGTCGTGGCGGGTGCGGCGATGGCTCTGTCATCCATTACCGTCGTCGCTAACGCAAATCGCCTGTTGCACTTTAAGCCGAAAAAACAAGACGTTTCCCCTGTTCGCTAAAACGATGACGCGTTAGCATGGTCTCTCATTTTTCGGGAGACCATGCACTATGGCGCATTTTTTCAACCGGGTATTAAGCGGGTTCCGCAAGTTGTTTCCCGTCGAGTATTCTTATCCCGCCATTGATATTCAGCTTCCCGGCAGCCGCTCCCTGCATCTGGTCGGCAGCATTCATATGGGCACGCAGGACATGCACCCCCTGCCCGCGCCCCTGTTGCGCCGCCTGCAAAAAGCCGATGCACTGATTGTCGAAGCCGATATCAGCGGCACGGAATCTCCCTTCAGCATGACCGGCGAATTTCCGCCACTGGCCGAACGTCTGCCCGAATCCCAGTATCTGCACGTCGAACGTTTATGCGAAGAACTGGGCGTATCCATGTGGACGCTCAATCCGCTGCCCTCGTGGCAGGTGGCACTGATGTTGCAGGCCACGCAGGCGCAGCGCCTCGGGTTGCGCGGAAATTACGGCATTGATTATCAGCTGTTGCAGACCGCCAAAAAGCAGGGGACGAAAATCATTGAGCTGGAAGGTCCGCAGGAACAGTTCGAATTATTGCAGCAGTTGCCAGATGGCGGACTCACGCTGCTGGAAGATACCCTGACGCACTGGCACACCAATGCCCGCTTGCTGCAAACCATGATCAGCTGGTGGCTGGATACCAAACCGGGACTGGCGACCGAGCAACTGCCTAACACTTTCAGCAGCGATTTGTACGATATCCTGATGAATCAGCGAAACATTCGCTGGAAACAACTGTTGCTGGATCTCCCGGCGGGAAACTATGTGGTCGCAGTAGGTGCGCTGCATTTGTATGGCGAAGGGAATTTGCCGGAATTACTCGCAGAGAAGAGATAGCCTGAAGGATGACGGAGATTAAAAAAATGGCCGATATTTCTATCGGCCAGTCAAAGAGGAATTTCATTTTATTAGTTATAGCTTCAGTGTCAGCCTTTACAGGCGCAACACCGGCTGGCACAGGGTAGCAATCTGTGTTGGGTCTTGGCAATAACCATTCATTGCTCTACTATTTCTCCTTCGCTTATTAAGTGCACTTTATTGTTTAATTTCATCAGATTGAACAGGTGATGAAATTTCGAACAACAACATAAAATAAAACAGAGGAGACAGGCTATGACCCCTGCCGTATTACTCCTGGAAAAGAATAAAGTCAGCTTCACCCTTCATCCGTATGAACACAGCAGCGATGAAACCAATTTTGGCGATGAAGCCGTAAAAAAACTCGGTCTGGACGCCCGTCAGGTTTATAAAACCCTGCTGGTTTCGTTGAATGGTGATGCTAAAAATCTGGCCGTGGCGGTCACGCCGGTGGCATCCCAGCTGGACTTAAAAAAAGTCGCGAAAGCGCTGGGGGCGAAAAAAGCCGATATGGCGGATCCTATGATTGCACAACGCGTTACCGGTTATCTTGTCGGTGGCATCAGTCCGCTCGGACAGAAAAAGCTGCTGCCCACGGTGATCGACAGCCCGGCGCAGACGTTCAATACCATTTATGTTTCAGGCGGTAAACGCGGCCTTGATATCGAACTGGCGGCAGGCGATCTTTGTCGCTTACTGAAAGGTCAGTTTGCTGAGATCGCGAAAATCAGCTGACAGGCCGGTACTCTGCACCTCTACAATAAGAAGGCTTCCTCTGCTATGACAGACACGACGTCAACGCCAGCCAGCCCGCAGAAAGACGCAGTCAAAAAGACTGCGTTTTCTATTCTGGCGGCGATCAGCGTTTCTCACCTGCTTAATGACATGATCCAGTCGCTGATACTGGCGATTTATCCGTTGCTGCAAAACGAGTTCTCTCTGAGCTTCACACAGATCGGGCTGATCACGCTGACGTATCAGATCACCGCATCACTGTTGCAGCCGCTGATCGGCTATTACACCGACAAACATCCGCAACCCTATTCTTTGCCGGTCGGCATGGGCTTTACGCTCTCCGGGCTGCTGCTGCTGGCTGTGGCGCAGAGTTTCCCTGTCGTGCTGCTGGCGGCGGCGCTGGTCGGGACGGGTTCTTCGGTTTTCCACCCTGAGTCTTCGCGCGTGGCGCGCATGGCTTCCGGCGGTCGTCACGGGCTGGCGCAATCGCTGTTCCAGGTGGGCGGTAATTTCGGCGCTTCCCTCGGCCCGCTGCTGGCTGCACTGATTATTGCGCCTTACGGTAAAGGCAATGTTGCGTGGTTCTCACTGGCGGCGCTGCTCGGCATTGTGGTGTTACTGCAAATCAGTAAATGGTATCGCCAGCAAAACCTGATCGCCAAAACGCGCGGGCCGGTGAAAAGTCATGTGACCCTGTTGCCACGTAAAACGGTGGCGATGTCACTGGGTATTTTGCTGATCCTGATATTTTCCAAGTACTTCTACCTGACCAGCCTGAGCAGCTATTACACCTTTTACCTGATCCATAAATTTGGTGTATCGGTGCAAAGCGCACAAATCCATCTGTTTGTTTTTCTGTTTGCAGTGGCTGCGGGCACCATTATCGGCGGGCCGGTGGGTGATAAGATTGGGCGCAAATACGTCATTTGGGCTTCAATTCTCGGCGTCGCGCCATTTACACTACTTTTGCCGCACGCCAGTCTGATGTGGACCAGCGTACTGAGCGTGATTATCGGCGTGATCCTCGCCTCGGCATTTTCGGCGATTCTGGTGTTTGCGCAGGAACTGATGCCAGGGAAAGTCGGCATGGTATCGGGCCTGTTCTTTGGGCTGGCCTTTGGTATGGGCGGGCTGGGCGCCGCGGTGCTCGGCTATGTGGCCGATAAAACCAGTATCGAACTGGTGTATCAGATTTGTGCCTTCCTGCCGTTGCTCGGGATCCTGACAGCATTCCTGCCAAATATAGAACGCAAATAGCCCTTAACCTTTCCTTACCGGCTGCCGATAGTTAAATATCGGCAGCGTCTGAACCCTTATTCCCTTGATATCTGCCTGATAAAACCCATTTAAATCCCGCGTTGGAATTTTTTTTATCGTCTGCTGATGATTTTATATAAAAAAGGCCAAAATTCCCCAACGTGAAAACGATTTTTACCATAAACTTAGAAACAATCAGCAACATATTTGCTTTATGCATAACCAGAAGGAGTCTGAATGCATCATTCTACGCCTCTCATCACTACCATCGTTGGCGGTCTGGTCTTAGCGTTCCTGTTAGGAATGCTCGCCAACCGCCTGCGAATTTCGCCTCTGGTTGGCTATCTCGCTGCTGGCGTGCTGGCCGGTCCGTTTACACCGGGCTTCGTTGCAGACACTTCACTGGCACCGGAGCTGGCAGAAATCGGCGTCATCCTGCTGATGTTTGGCGTAGGTTTGCATTTTTCTCTGAAAGATTTACTCGCCGTAAAGTCGATAGCCATTCCCGGCGCTGTAGCGCAAATCGCGGTTGCAACACTGCTTGGAATGGGATTATCAAGCCTGATGGGCTGGGATCTGGCCACCGGACTGGTGTTCGGGCTGTGTCTGTCCACCGCCAGTACCGTGGTGTTGCTGCGGGCGCTGGAAGAACGGCAACTGATTGAAAGCCAGCGCGGGCAAATCGCCATCGGCTGGCTGATTGTTGAAGACCTGGTGATGGTGCTGACGCTGGTTCTGCTGCCTGCGTTCAGCGGCATGCTGGAAAGCCATCACTCCAGCCCGGTAGAACTGCTCACCGGCCTTGCCGTGACGATTGGTAAAGTGATCGCGTTTATGGTGCTGATGATGGTGGTGGGCCGCCGTGTAGTGCCGTGGATCCTCGCCAAAACCGCCAGCACCGGTTCACGTGAACTGTTTACGCTGTCAGTTCTGGCACTGGCGCTGGGCATCGCTTACGGCGCCGTGGAATTCTTTGATGTGTCGTTCGCGCTGGGCGCGTTCTTCGCCGGTATGGTGCTCAATGAATCCGAACTCAGCCAGCGTGCCGCGCACGACACGTTACCACTGCGCGATGCCTTCGCGGTGCTGTTCTTCGTCTCGGTTGGCATGCTATTCGACCCGATGATTCTGGTGCGTGAACCGCTGACCGTGATCGCCACGCTGGCGATTATCGTGTTCGGTAAATCCATTGCCGCGTTCCTGCTGGTGAAGATGTTCGGGCATTCCAAACGCACCGCGCTGACGATTTCCGTCAGTCTGGCGCAGATCGGCGAATTCGCCTTTATTCTCGCCGGTCTGGGGATTTCGCTGGGACTGCTGTCTGAACATGGCCGTAATCTGGTGCTGGCAGGGGCAATTCTGTCGATTATGTTTAACCCGCTGCTGTTCACGCTGCTGGAAAAATATCTGGCGAAAACGGAAACCATCGAAGACCAGAGCGTTGAAGAAGCGGTTGAAGACGAGAAGCAAATCCCGTTCGATTTGTGCAATCACGCACTGCTGGTGGGTTACGGACGCGTCGGCAGCCTGCTCGGCGAGAAACTTCAGGCTGCGGGGATCCCGCTGGTGGTGATTGAAAATTCGCGTCCGCGTGTCGAGGCGCTGCGCGATCAGGGCATTAGTACGGTGCTCGGCAATGCCGCCAATCAGGAAGTGATGGATCTGGCGCGTCTCGACTGCGCCCGCTGGCTGCTGGTGACCATTCCCAACGGTTATGAAGCCGGTGAAATCGTTGCATCAGCCCGCGTCAAGCGGCCGAATATTGAAATTATCGCCCGTGCGCATTATGACGATGAAGTCACCTATATCCTGGAACGCGGTGCGGATCGCGTGGTGATGGGCGAGCGGGAAATCGCCAACAGCATGCTGGGTATGCTGCAAATCGATATTATGACCGAAGACGAAAAGCGGCCGTTTTGCCCGATCTGATCATCTGTTAGTGATTAAAAAATAAGGGCGCAGTTCATCACTGCGCCCGCTTAAGTGGCTTTATAAAAAATGGCTTCTATCTCAACGCCCTTCTGATTTTCATCAAAATGTTGACAGCCGCCTGACTCCTTATCGCTCCCAGTAACTTTCTTCCAGGCTGTCTTCACGTTCCGGCAGGCCACGGGTCAGACGCGGCGAGTGCTGGTTCAGCACCTGATAACTCACACGGTTGGCGTATTTACACACCTGCGCCAGCGAGGAATAGGTCAGATATTCGCGGGAATGTTTGCTGGAATTCGGCACAGAAGTCCGGTGGAAACCGTTGGCGGCGATATCATGCAGCAGCGCCGATAATGCACCGTCACCTGCTCCGTTGGTGTTCATGATTTTCTCCGGCCCGCCCATATACGGCGCGATGTGGGAATAAATCTTTAACGGTTGCTGACAACAGTCACGACGCATCGCGCGGCTGAATTCGTACTGATTGAATTCGGCAATCGTCCCCGGCAGCAGCGGATGCTGGGTGGTGCGCTTGAACTCATCTTCGGTATAACTCGCCATAAACAGACCGTTCGGTCCGGCGGTACACAACACCAGATCGACCCAGTCCAGCGCCTTATCCGCCGCCATCAGCGGATCTTTCAGGCCAGTCAGCGCAAAACCTTCATCTTCGTTCATCGCCAGAATCGACACGTTATCACGGATGAAATCACGCCATGCCTGCGGATCTTCGGCGATAACGTATTGTGTGCCCAATGTTAAGACCACCGGCACATGGTACTTCTTCGCGTACTCAATCGCCTGCATGGTGGCTTCCGGCATCGGTTCGCCCGGCTTGCTGCGCAGCAAATACGAGGTCAGTAACAGCGCGGAGGCTCCTGCTATCACATCTTCCGGCACATTTTCCGCACGCAGACCGTTCATTTTGCCCGGACTGATGGCAAAGGTGCGCTCGCCGGTATCGCTGATCAGCGTAAAGCAACGACCTATCGCGCCATCCACGCCCTGCAGGAAGTTAAGATCTACGCGGCTGGAGGTGTTGCAAAGATAACGGTAAGCATAATCGCCAATTTTAACGTTATTACACATCACGCCGAGCAGCACCGAACGGTCATCGGCCAGCACGGAATAGTTGTGCAGTGTGTTACCGACAGTGCCGCCCGCAAACTGGTGCGTGATCAGGGCGTTGCTCATCAGTTCCTGATACAGCGTTTCCGACATCTCATCATCAAGAATATTGGATTCACCGGGCGTCAGCCCGTAACGGGCAACAAAATTCTCATCAACACGCGCTTCGATATCGACCATCGTCTGGTCAATGCCGGCGATGTACGAGGCACCGGCTTCTGACTCCGGCTGCATTGCCTGCAACATAGAATCACGCAATAAAGGGTCGCGTGCGCTGACCGGAAAATAGTGTTTGGACTTACGTTTACCAGGAAATTTCATGCATTATTCTCGGGAGATTCAAAAAACTCAGGCTTCAGTCAGAAGTGCTGAGTGACCAGCTGTTGCAGCAAATCAATATGTTCCGGCTGGTCGTTTAAGGCGTCAATATATTCGAAGCGCTCGCCGCCTGCATGAATAAAAATCTCGCGATTCTCGCCTTTGATTTCCTCCAGTGTCTCCAGACAGTCTGCCGCAAAGCCCGGGCAGAGGATCTGAATATGCTTAACTCCCTGAGCCGGAAGGCCTTTCAGCGTTTCATCGGTGTAAGGCGTCAGCCATGGTTCGCGACCAAAGCGGGACTGGAAGGTCAGCATAATTTTGCCCGCAGGCAGTTGCAGCGCATCGGTCAGCGCCTGCACTGTATCGCGGCAACGCTGTTCGTAGTCATCACCCTGCGCGACAAAACGCTTTGGAATGCCGTGGAAGGACAACACCAGACGGTCCGGTTCGCCATGCTGAGCGAACGAACGTTCGATGCTGGCTTTAAGCGCGGAAATGTAAGCCGGATGGGTGGCGTAATCACGGATAAAGCTCATTGAAGGCAGGCGACGCTGCGATTTCAGCACACGCGCCACGCCGTCAAAAACTGCGGCGCTGGTTGAGCAGGAGTATTGCGGATACAGCGGCAGCACCACCATTTTGGTCACGCCCTGCGCCAGCAGTTTTTCAATCGGTTCTTTCATGCCCGGCTTGCCGTAACTCATCGCCAGTTCAACCGGCGTACCCGGCAGGCGTTCTGCCAGCGCTTTCTGCTGACGACGGCTGTACACCATCAGCGGTGAGCCCTCTTCCATCCACACGGCTTTATACAGTTTGGACACGCGCGGGGAACGCAGCGGCAGGATCACCAAATTCAGGATCGGCCACCACAGCCAGCGGGGGGTATCAACCACACGGATATCACTCAAAAATTCAGCCAGATATTTTCTAACGGCCTGCGGGGTCGGAGCTTCCGGCGTCCCGAGGTTGACCAGGAGAACACCGAATTTGGTCTGCGTCATGCTGAATTTCCTAAATTGAAGGCACTGAAGCCAGTGCGAAAAGTTATGGGCACCACCGTTTATTTGTGATGCGGCAAAGAGGCGCAGGTCATTGTAACGAAAACAAAGACGATGGGAACAACGGCAGAAACTATCAATGCGAATTGTTATTATTAATCCCCGTCACGCTCGCTTGCCGCCGCTCGAATTATTTTGGTATTGGAAATGGAGACCCTAAAAAAACAAACGGGGCGACCGTAGTCACCCCGTGATAGTGCGCAGAACAGACGATCAGCTCAGAATAGCAGCCAGTTCGTCACGCACTGCAGAGACCTGTTGTGTACCGTCAATTTTGACGTACCTGGTATTGCCCGCTTCAGCTTCTTTGCTGTAGTAGGACACCAGCGGCTCAGTCAGCTCATGGTATTCCACCAGACGTTTACGTACGGTTTCTTCCTGATCATCTTTACGGGTGATCAGTTCTTCGCCGGTGACATCGTCTTTACCTTCCACTTTAGGTGGATTGTAATGGATGTGGTACACGCGGCCAGAGCCAGGGTGTACGCGACGACCTACGATGCGATCGACGATCAGTTCGTCAGGCACGTCGAATTCCAGCACGTAATCCACTTTGATGCCCGCGTCTTTCATGGCATCAGCCTGCGGAATGGTACGAGGGAAACCGTCTAACAGGAAACCGTTGCGGCAATCTTCCTGCTGAATACGTTCTTTCACCAGTGCGATAACCAGTTCGTCGGTTACCAGTTTACCGGCATCCATAATCTCTTTTGCTTTCTTGCCGAGTTCACTTCCGGCCTTCACAGCGGCGCGCAACATATCACCGGTAGAAATTTGCGGAATACCAAATTTCTCCATGATGAATTGAGCCTGAGTACCCTTACCTGCGCCCGGAGCGCCCAGCAGAATGATACGCATTGCGTAAATCCCCTTGCATGTAATTTTTATGAATCTCGAAAAACGGTCAACCATACCATTCTGAGCACTTTTGCTCAAGGAACAAGCCCTGCTGAAATTGGGGTTAAGCCTGCGCCATCCGTCGTTCTGCCCACCAGTTTGCGGGGCCACGACCAGCAAGAACATCACGCTACCGGCATGATTGCTGAACTTGACTCACAGGCTTTCAGGGAATGGATACGGGAAGAAGCAAAGCAATAAAAAAGGGTGTCGCTTTCACGACACCCTTTTCGTTTTACGCCAGCTGATTATGCCTGTAACAGCGTATTCATGCGACGGATGAACAGGTTTGGATCTTCCAGCGTGCCGCGTTCTGCGAACAGCGCCTGATCCAGCAGCAGCTCAATCCACTCGCTGAACTGATCTTCATCAGCCACATCAGAAGCACGTTTCACCAGCGCGTGTTCCGGGTTCAGCTCAAAGATGTATTTCACTTCCGGCGCATCCTGACCGGCAGCGGCAAACAGTTTTGCCATCTGCGTGGTCATTTCGTCGGCACCGGTGGTAACGATGGCTGGCGTGTCAGTCAGACGGTGCGTCAGACGCACTTCTTTCACACGGTCACCCAGCAGCGTTTTCACGCGCTCAACGAACGGCTCCAGCGCTTTTTCAGCTTCTTTCTGCTCTTCGCTTTCGTCAGCCAGTTTGTCCAGTGTGTCATCTGCCTTGCTGACGGACTGGAAGACTTTGCCATCAAACTCAGTCAGATAGCTCATCATCCATTCGTCGATACGGTCAGACAGCAACAGGACTTCAATGCCTTTTTTGCGGAACAATTCCAGATGCGGGCTGCTCTTCGCGGCCGCATAGCTGTCGGCAGTGATGTAATAAATTTTGTCCTGGCCTTCGACCATCGACGCCACATACTCTTCCAGCGACAACGTCTGCTCGCTGCTGTCGTTGCGGGTGCTGGCGAAACGCAGCAGTTTGGCGATCGCTTCTTTGTTCGCACCGTCTTCTGCCGGACCTTCTTTCAATACCAGACCAAACTGTTTCCAGAATTGCAGGTATTTTTCGTTGTCGTCTTTCGCCAGTTTTTCCAGCATTTGCAGAACACGTTTGGTCAGCGCACTGCGCAGGTTCTGGGTGATGCGGCTGTCCTGCAGAATTTCACGGGACACGTTCAGCGGCAGATCGTTGGAATCTATCAGACCACGAACAAAACGCAGGTAGTTCGGCATGAACTGCTCGGCTTCGTCCATGATAAACACGCGCTGCACATACAGTTTCAGGCCGTGTTTATGGTCGCGGTTCCACATATCCCACGGTGCCTGTGAAGGGATGTACAGCAGGCTGGTGTATTCCTGCTTACCTTCAACGCGGTTGTGGCTCCAGCTCAGCGGATCGCTGAAATCATGGGAAATGTGTTTGTAGAATTCTTTATATTCGTCGTCGGTGACTTCCGCTTTACCGCGGGTCCACAGGGCCTGTGCCTTGTTGATTTGTTCCCAGGTGACGGTGTCGTCTTCTTCGTTACGGGTTTCGACTTCAACCGGCAACGCAATATGGTCGGAATATTTACTGATGATGGAGCGCACGCGCCAGTCATCCAGGAATTCGTCCTGATCTTCGCGCAAATGCAGGGTAATTTCAGTCCCGCGATCGGCTTTCTCGATATCCGCCAGGGTGTATTCACCTTCACCGGCAGATTCCCAGAATACGCCTTCGTCAGCACTGGCACCGGCTGCGCGGGTGCGCACGGTGACTTTGTCTGCCACGATAAAGGCAGAGTAGAAGCCCACACCAAACTGACCAATCAACTGGCTGTCTTTCGCCTGCTCGGAACCGACAGATTGCAGGAACGCTTTGGTGCCGGATTTGGCGATGGTACCGAGGTTATCGATAACTTCGTCACGACTCATGCCGATACCGTTATCACTCAGCGTCAGGGTGCGTTTTTCTTTATCAAATGCCAGACGGACATGCAGCTCGCCATCACCTTCATAAAGTTCAGGCGCAGACAATGCGCGGAAACGCAGTTTATCAGCGGCATCTGAGGCGTTGGAAATCAGCTCGCGCAGAAAAATTTCTTTGTTTGAATACAGGGAATGGATCATCAGATGAAGCAGTTGTTTTACTTCAGACTGGAATCCGCGTGTCTCTTGTCCTTTCATACTCATCAAATTACCTCAATCCAGATACTGTTATTGACCAAATCAGACGTTGAGGAATAAGTGGGGTTACGTGTCAGGCTTTTCAAGCACAGGGAGAAAATTTTAAGAAGAAATGCAGAGGGATAGCTGAATAAAACGGGGCGCAGAGAACCGCGCCCGCATAACAGTCAGAACCGAAAGGGATGACGTCCGGCAAGGGAATGCGACAGCGTGGTGCCGTCGACCATATCCAGTTCGCCTCCGACCGGCACACCGTGCGCAATGCGGCTCGCCAGTACGCCATACTGGCCGCACATTTCAGCGATGTAGTTGGCGGTCGCTTCACCTTCAACCGTCGGGTTAGTCGCCAGGATCACTTCCTGAATATTTTCACTTTCAAGACGCTCTTCCAGACGGCCTAAACCGATGTCGTCCGGCCCGATGCCATCGAGTGGTGACAGGTGTCCCATCAGCACAAAATAGCGACCAGAGAACTGACCGGTTTGTTCTATCGCATGAATGTCCGCCGGGCTTTCCACCACACAAACCTGACCGTTTTCTTTACGCCGTGGATTGGCGCAAATCGTACAGATTTCCTGCTCGGTGAAGGTACGGCAATCGGCACAATGGCCGATCTCAGACATGGCACGCGTTAAAGACTGCGCCAGCCGCATTCCGCCGCTGCGATCACGTTGCAGCAACTGGAATGCCATACGTTGCGCGGACTTCGGGCCGACACCCGGCAGGCAACGCAACGCCTCCATTAAAGATTCAAGGAGAGGGCTGGTTTGCATCAGAATGGCATCTTGAAGCCTGGTGGCAATTGCATGCCGCCAGATACGGCTGCCATTTTTTCTTTCTGAGTTTCATCGATACGACGTGCAGCATCGTTGAACGCCGCAGCGATCAGATCTTCCAGCATGTCTTTATCGTCTTCCAGCAGGCTTGGATCGATTTCAACGCGACGCACGTTGTGCGCACCGTTGATGGTGATTTTCACCAGGCCAGCGCCTGACTCACCGGTCACTTCCAGCTGAGCGATTTCCGCCTGAGCCTGTTGCATTTTTTCCTGCATCTGCTGGGCCTGTTTCATCAGGTTACCAATGCCGCCTTTTCCAAACATAGTCTTCTCTCTCAGCAATGGCCGCGTCACAATCGCGGCGTTTAAATTGGGCGAATACTTTCCTCATCCAGCTCAGCGTCGAAGAAACGGCGCAAAGTCTGAATGTTGTTATCCGCAATAATAGACTGACGCGCCTGCGCCAGTTTTTCTTCATAAATGGCCTGTCGCCATTCCAGCGGCGTCTTCACCGCCAGATTATCATCTTCCAGCACGGTCAGTTCAACCGGCGTCTGATGCAATGCCGATAAAGCATCCGTCAGCACTTTCTGCGCGGACGGCGAATTCAGGTGCTTTTGCGAGGAACGCAGGTGCAGGCAGATTTTGCCTGGTTCCGGCTGCTCACGATACGCATTCAGCGCCAGTTGCTGCACCAGTTTCGGAATGGTCATCCGGCTGATCTCAGCCGCCCATTCATCACGTTCAATCGCTTCTTCCGCCAGGCGGGAAGCCAGTTCCGGCGATTTTTCATGTTCCAGCGCGGTGCGCAGCGCTTTCGGTGTCGCCACCGGTTCCGGTGCAACTTCCGGTTCCATCATCGCTTTCCAGCGATACGCTTCTTCTTTTATCGGCGCGGCAGGTTCTTTCTTCACAGCCAATGTCTGCGCACGCTCAGTCACCGAAGCGAGACGCTCCAGTGCTGAGGTTGCCGGCCGCGCTTTTCCTGGCGCTGCCGGCTCAGCTTTTTTTGGGGTGGTACTCCCCTGCCTGAGCAATTGTGTTCGTGCCTGTAAAAGTTGCGCGGTGGAATCCGGCATTGACCCCGGTTCTGCATTTCCCTGCGGCGCAGGCGCATTATCGTTTTGTTGCGGCGGCGCGTTACGCGGTGCCGCCGGTTGTGATGGAGCCTGCGGCGCCACATAAGCTGGGGCTGCGACTGGCTGGGGAGCCGGTTCAGCAATAATCACTTTCGGATGGAAGGCCAGCGCGCGCAGCAGCGTCATTTCAACGCCCATACGTTTGTCCGGCGCATAGGCCAGCTCTTTGCGGCCAATCAGTAAGGTCTGATAATAAAGCTGTACGTCTGCAGGCGGAATGACACGCGCCAGTTCGCGCAGGCGTTGTTCAATCGCCGCGTAATGATTATCGAGAACCGACGGTAACAACTGAACCATTGCAATGCGGTGCAGCAACGCCAGCGTTTCCACCAGCAAATTTTCCCAGTCTACGCCACGGGACGCGGCCTGTTCGACCTGCGCCATCATCTGCCCGCCATCGGCGCTGACCAGCGCTTCCAGCATCGCCAGCGGTTGTTCGTCATCCAGTGTACCGAGCATTTGTGCCACGGTTTCGGTCGTCACCGCGCCCTGCCCCATCGCGATCGCCTGATCGGTCAGGCTCAGCGCATCACGCATACTGCCGTCGGCAGCGCGCGAAAGCAGCTGTAAAGCGCGCGGTTCCGTGGTGATGGTTTCCTGGGTTAATACATGTTCGAGCTGTTTACGGATCTGTTCAGCGTCCAGCGCTTTCAGATGGAACTGCAAACAACGCGATAAAATGGTGACCGGCAGTTTTTGCGGATCCGTCGTTGCCAGCAGGAATTTGACGTGTGCGGGCGGCTCTTCCAGCGTTTTCAACAGCGCATTAAAGCTGTGACGCGAGAGCATGTGCACTTCGTCAATCAGGTAAACTTTGAAGCGGCCCCGCGCCGGTGCATATTGCACGTTATCCAGCAGCTCGCGGGTGTCTTCGACTTTGGTACGGGAAGCGGCATCGATTTCAATCAGATCGACAAAACGGCCCTGCTCGATCTCGCGGCAGTTATCACACACGCCACAAGGGGTGGAGGTAATGCCAGTTTCGCAGTTAAGGCCTTTCGCCAGCAGACGGGCGATGGTGGTTTTCCCTACGCCACGGGTACCGGAAAACAGGTAGGCGTGATGGATGCGCCCGAGCGACAAGCCATTGGCCAGCGCGGTCAGCACATGTTCCTGTCCGACGACGTCGGCAAAAGTTTGGGGGCGCCACTTACGGGCAAGAACCTGATAGCTCATTAACACTTCATCGTTGATTTATAATGAATAATTTGACGATACACGAAAAAACATCGTTTAACCCGTCTTTCTGCGCTGGTCTGCGAAACGGAGACTGAAGACTCAGCATAATGATGCCGGAGCCAGACTGCCACTTCTTAGTGTACCAGCAGGGTTGCCATCATTCCTATTACTTTACTTTTTGCGCAGCGCGCCGCAGTTTCTCCACCTTCCTCCTCCTCCTGACAATTCGCCTCACGGGATGAGGGCAAATTTTGCCCACTCATTACACTTGAATTCACCTCTGTTCTGATAATGCTTCCTGCCTTTCGTAAGGAGAGCCATGAAACACCTGACACTGCCTTTATTACTGCTCATTTCTCCCGCCGCACAGGCCGACTGGACGCTGCAAGGCTTCCCCGGTTTCGCCGAACCGGTCAGCGGAATATTCACCAGCCACGCCACGTTACCTAAGGGACAACGCACACTGGAATTACATCAGGATAATCAGTGCTGGCAACCCACGGGCGCGGTAAAGCTTAACGAAATGCTGTCGCTGCAACCTTGTGAAAGCCAGGTACCGGTTAACTGGAAACTGTTCCGCGCGGGGGATTATCAGGTTCGAATTGATACCCGCAGCGGCACCCCCACGCTTCAGCTCAGTTTGAAAACGGCGGAGGAAACCGTCGCCCCGGTGGCGAAAACCTGTCCGCGCGGGGATGGAAAACCGCTGACCGTCGATGTCTCCGGCACTTTTGCTGAGGGTGAAACTGTTCGCGATTTTTATTCTGGTCAGAGCACACAGGTCAGCGGCGGCCACATCACAATGATGCCGGATCCGGCCAGCGGCGGCCTGTTGTTACTGGAAACAGCAGAGCGCAAAGCACCCGCGGCGTTTAGCTGGAAAAACGCCACGGTGTATTTCGTACTGACCGATCGCTTTGAAAACGGCAATCCGGATAACGATCACAGCTATGGCCGTCACAGTGACGGAATGCAGGAAATCGGCACTTTCCACGGCGGTGATCTGGCCGGGCTGACCAGCAAACTCGACTATCTGCAACAGCTCGGCGTTAACGCACTTTGGATCAGTTCGCCGCTCGAGCAGATCCACGGTTGGGTCGGCGGCGGCACCAAAGGCGACTTCCCGCATTATGCCTATCACGGCTATTACACGCTCGACTGGACAAAACTCGATGCCAATATGGGCACCGGCGAAGATTTACAGAAACTGGTCAGCGAAGCGCACAAACGTGGGATCCGCATTTTATTTGACGTTGTCGTCAATCACACCGGCTATGCCACGCTGGCAGACATGCAAACCTTCCAGTTCGGCTCGTTGTATCTGAAAGGTGATGACATCGGAAAAACACTCGGCAAAAACTGGACTGACTGGAAGCCCGGTCCAGGCCAGAACTGGCACAGTTTTAATGATTATATTAATTTCGGCGACAAAGACGGCTGGAGCACCTGGTGGGGGGAAAAATGGATCCGCACCGACATTGGTGACTATGACTCGCCCGGTTATGACGATCTGACGATGTCATTGGCCTTCCTGCCGGATATTAAAACGGAATCCACACAAGCCAGCGGCCTGCCCGTTTTCTATCGCAACAAACCCGATACGGCCGCACGTGAAATTCCCGGTGCAACACCGCGTGATTATCTGGTCACCTGGCTCAGTCAGTGGGTGCGGGATTACGGCATAGACGGATTCCGTGTGGATACCGCCAAACACGTCGAAAAAGCGACACTGGCATTACTCAAAGACCGTTCAGCCGAAGCCCTGAAACAATGGAAAACGACCAATCCTGCAAAGGCGCTGGATGACGCACCATTCTGGATGACCGGCGAGGCCTGGGGGCACGGAGTAATGAAAAGCGATTATTACGCCAATGGTTTTGACGCAATGATTAATTTTGATTTTCAGGATCAGGCCGCGGCAGCGCTGAGTTGTTTTGCCAGCATCGATGCAACTTATCAGCAGATGGCGGAGAAAATGCAGGATTTCAATGTCCTCAGTTATTTGTCATCGCATGATACCCGGCTGTTTTTCGCTGCCGATGCCAAAGGTTCTCTACCGTTACAGCAGCGCGCCGCAGATTTGTTGCTACTGGCACCCGGCGCGGTGCAGATTTATTACGGCGATGAAAGTGGCCGCCAGTTTGGCGCGACGGGTTCAGATCCTTTACAGGGAACGCGTTCTGACATGAACTGGAGTGAGCTGACCGGTCCGAAACAGGCTTTACTGAAGCATTGGCAAAAACTGGGAACTTTCAGGGAACAACATCCGGCGGTTGGCGCGGGCGTGCAGAAATCGCAGCTGACGGCGCAATATTATGCCTTCAGCCGTCAGCAAGGTGACGATAAAATAATGGTGGTCTGGGCAGAAGAAAGAGGGAAATAACGGCGCAGAAAGCAAAAGGCCTCGCGTTAACGGCGAGGCCAGTTCACATCAACGCGCATGAATCAGTGGCCGTCGAAACAGACCAGACTGTAGCAGTTGATATTTGAATCGTTCAGGCGTTTTTCACCGCCCAGTTCCGGCAGGTTAATGATGAATGCAGCATCAGTCACTTCTCCCCCCAGACGACGGATCAGTTTCGCGGTGGCTTCAATCGTGCCGCCTGTTGCCAGCAAATCGTCGATCACCAGAATTTTTTCGCCAGGTTGAATCGCATCAACGTGGATTTCAAGGCTGTCAGTGCCGTATTCCAGATCGTAGGTTTCGCTGATGGTTTCACGCGGTAATTTGCCCGGTTTACGCACGGGAACAAAGCCCACGCCCAGAACCAGCGCAACCGGTGCGCCAAACAGGAAACCTCGTGCTTCAGTGCCCACCACTTTGGTGACGCCGGCATCGCGGTAACGATCAGCCAGTAACTGAATGCTTGCAGCGTAAGCTTTTGGGTCTTCCAGCAAGCTGGTGACGTCACGGAACAGTATGCCTGGCTTAGGATAGTCAGGGATGGTTTTGATACTGTCTTTAATAAACTGTAGCTGCTGTGCGGTAGCGGTCATAATGTAATTGCCTGATAAAGCTGCTGTTCATACTTAAACGCGGGCGGTCAAATGTCCCCCGCCATGCCTGTATAAAGCATGTCGTTCAAGGAAGGAAATTGGGAGCGCACCGACGTACGAGATGCCCAAATCTATGCAAAGCTGCTTTAAAAAGCAACCCGCAGCCGGACATGATCGCCTGTTTTATTGCTCAAGGTCAACCACTGGTAATCGCCACATCATGATCAGCAACGCAAACATCATGCAAACCAATAAAATACGCACCCACAATAACGGCACAAAATATATCGAAATAGCGAAAGTCACCACAATCAGCGCAACCGCTTTCGGCTTTACACCTTTCGGTAACGCGCGATGTGTCTGCCAGTGGCGCAGATAGCTGCCAAACCATGAGCGGTACAATAACCACTGATGGAAACGGGGAGAGGACCGGGCAAAGCACCAGGCCGCCAGCAGTAAAAAGGGGGTTGTCGGCAACAACGGTAACACCACGCCGAGCGTCGCCAGCACCACACACAACCAGCCAACGGTAATCAGTAGTACGCGTTTCATGCATTTCCTTCAGCTTAAAACAGGCTGCATAGCCGATTTACGGTTTCTCAGTGTAAACAAGTGCGCAGAGGCTGTCATACCGGTAAGCTACGCCAGAGTTTAAGGGAGGTTATCGTGAGCACAGAACGAATTTTACATGTCCTCGATCAGCAGATCGAAACACTGGCTCGGGAAATTGAACCGATCGGCCATGTTTCCGCCTCACAGGCACGGTTTGATGTCGCACTTTTCTCAACCAAAGGCACTCGGTTGCGCGATTATCTGGCAGAAATTAAAACCAATTTGCGGCAACTGAATCAGGAAGTACTCGAAAAACGCTCTGCGCAGGTGGCGTTTATCGCCGAACGGCTGGTGGCACAAATTACCGCCATGCAGCGCGAACTGGCGACCCAGTCTCTGCGCAAAACGCACCAGACACCGGAACGCAAAAGCCATGATAATTACACCAAACTGGCGGAAACTCAGCAGTTCGAGCGACGTCTGATTGCGATGATTGAAGATCGGGAAACCACGCTGGGTCAGCTGGCGACATTCAGCGATCAGCAGCGGGTGCAGAAGGAACTGGCGGCGCTCGAAGGACGTTTAATGCGTTGTCGTCAGGCGCTGGCCAAAATAGAGAGACAAATCGAACGGCAGGAAAAAGGTTTTTGAATCTTTATCACATTTTTTTAATCCGGCATTCAGGCCGGACCTTTTCTTATCTATAATAGTAAGTCCAAAACCTGCTAATCATAATGTTGGCCTATATGTCCGTAGAAAATGCGCCCCCCGAACTTCAGCTTGCTGTCGATTTGATTTACCTGCTTGAGTGCAATGAAATTGCCCCTGAAACCGCGCTTGCGGCGCTGGAAATCGTACAACGCGATTATCAGGAAAAGTTGAAAAACAGTAAGAGTACGCTTTCGATCAGTTACCTATAAGCCGACCGGCTGCCTGCTTCAGGGGAACCCGTCAATTTCCCCTGAATGGCACCGAATTTCTCAGCTCTGTGGCAATGCATCCGGTTCATCGCCCGGTTGTCGCATTACACGTTTCACTTCCTGCACTTCACTGCCGTCCTGATTATGCAGATACACCTCCAGCTGATTGAACGCGATATTAATGCCGTTTTCGCGGCAAAGCTTATCAATGCTGCGGTTAAGTTCATCCACGGTATAACTGCGATCCCCCAGCTCACGCACATACACTCGCAGTTCGTGATCGAGCGTGCTGGCCCCGAAATTCAGGAAGAACACCAATGGCGCGGGGTCACTCATCACACGGGCGTTTTCATGCGCCGCCTGCAATAAGATCTCTTTCACTTTGTCGAGATCGGAACCATACGCCACACCGAGTTTGATCAACACGCGGGTGACGGTGTCGCTCAACGACCAGTTGATCAGCCGCTCGGTCACAAACGCTTTATTCGGGATGATCACTTCTTTGCGGTCGAAATCGATAATCGTAGTCGCACGGATACGAATGCGGCTGACGGTGCCTGAGAATGTCCCGATGGTCACGGTATCGCCAATACGCACCGGGCGTTCGAAGAGAATGATCAGCCCTGAAACAAAGTTCGCGAAGATCTCCTGCAAACCAAAGCCCAGCCCCACCGACAGCGCGGCCACCAGCCATTGCAATTTATCCCACGAGACGCCGAGCGATCCGAGCGCTGTCACTGCGCCAATCACCGTAATCGAATAGGTCAGAATGGTGGTAATGGCGTAGGACGTCCCCTGCCGCAATTGCAGCCGCGACAACACGACAACCTCAAGCAATCCCGGCAAATTTCGCGTTAATACATACGCCACAATCACCGCGAGGAAACCGAGCAGGAAATTCCCCAGCGTCACCGTTTGCTGAATGACCGCGCCCGCCACCGTGCTGGAGTAATGCCACAAGGTAATGCTGTCCAGATACGAAATCACCGTCAGCAAATCCGACCAAATCCAGTAAAACACTGTCGCGAAGATAAAGAACAGGCCCATCGTGGTCAGGCGTAATGACTGCTGGTTGATCTGATCCAACCCGATCTGCGGCTCTTCGACCGGCTCGTTGCCCTCCGCGCCATCTTTCGCCGCTATGGTCTGGCGACGCGCCAGCGCTCGGCGATAAGCCAGGCGCCGCGCGGCAACACTGAGTCCGCGCAATGCCGCAAGATAGGCAATGTTCCAGAAAATCAGCAGATACAGGCTGTCAATCCAGCGACCTGCCAGTCGCAACGTGGTGTAAAAATACCCGCTGACCACCAATCCGACGAAGAAAATCGGTGCCAGGGCAATCGCCGTCACCACCACCAGACGAATACTGTGCGAATCTTTTTCACGCCAGCCATCGCGCGCAATCGGGAAAACCAGAACGGTCAGGGCTAGCATCGTCAGGAAAATCACGACCTGTCCGATGATGTCATCCACCAGCCCGAGCGGCGCTTTCTCACCGCGTACCGACCAGAAAATCAGCGGTAACATCACCAGACTCAGACGAATGACAGAACGACGATAGTGAGCACAAGTGGCCGCCGGCGTATTGAAGTGCCGTTCATTTATGCCGCCCGGTTTGAGAATTCGATAACAAAAGCCCATCACCAGCTGGAAAACCGCCAACCGTTGCGCCAGTGTCCAGAAGAAATCACTCGGCTCGATATCACACACTGAAAGCCAGTAGCCGATGCCGAGCATCAGCAGGACGCCGGGCAAAACATTCAGCGCCATTAGTGCCAGCGCCTGCGGCGTATGCAGTTGGCTGTCCCGCTTGAGCTGTCCGACATCATTGCTCAACATTTCAATCCGCTGGTTAATATATTTCCTGCGCCACAGCAGCAACAAAATTACGGTTAACAGCGGAATGGTCACCGGCAGGGAATGCAGTGCACCTAGCATCAGCTCACCCGGCGGAATACTGACATGCAGGCTGCTCAGCTGATTTTTCACTTCATCTGGCAATGACTTGATGAACTCCCAGTTCATCGGTTTATTGCTGCTCACCCAAAAAATCTGCTGGGTCAGCGTTTCGGTCAGCGACTGGTTGATGCTCAGCAATTGTTGCTGGTTAATCTGCAAACTGATGGCCAGCGACAACTGATTACCGAGCTGTTTATTCAGTTGATCAAGTAGCTCACGTCGCATGTCGACAATCTGATCCAGTGCATCACTGATATCGCCGTTAATCGTCTCTTTGCTGTTGGCCACTACGCCCTGAATGTAGCTGTCGCCCTGGAATAAGGCATCACGCTGCTGATTGATCTTGAACTGTTCGAGACGCAGATCGGCAATGTGCGTGCTCATGTCCGTTATCAGGCCGGAAGGCGGGATGGTATTTTGTTGTTGCTGATATAAAATGCGCGACAGCAATAAACTGCCCTTCAGTACAGTGATTTGCTCTTTGAGGTCATGCTCAGCCTGCGCCGAACGGTCGAGCCAGTTTTTCACCGTGATGTTTTTCTGCACCAGCTGGTTGCCCTCTTCCGTGGCGGCAATCAGGCGTTCACTGAGCTGGCGGTTAATCCCCAGTTCCTGCGCAACAAGCGGATCATTTTGGATGTCCGAGGTGTCGTCCGGGGTCTGTGCTTCTTTTGCCGTGCGTTCAGACAAAATCAGCCGTTTTCCGTTGACCACTTCCTGCAACAGCTGCGCGGTATGTTCCAGCTGGCTGATGTGCGCATTGGTGTAATCGCGTTGTTTTTGCAGTAAATCCTGTAACGTAGTGTTGGCCTCGAGGCTCTTACGTTGCAGATCAATCTGCGCACTCAGCAAAGCCTGCTGCGTCACGAGCATATTTTGCTGAGTAGTTCGTAAATCTTGCTGACCAGGCGACATGCCATTGAGCTGATTGCGGATTTTCTGGATAGCCAGCGAATAGGTGTACATCGCGTTCTGCACGCGTTCCGGCTGGGTTTGCAGGGAAATCAGCTGGGTATTGAATGTGGATAAATCTTCCTGAGAAGACTGAAGATCATCGAGGGTATCGTTAAGACGATTTTCCAGCTGACGCAGCGATAAAGCGCCAAGTTGCGCTTTGTTGACGTCATCTTTGGGGTTGTTTTTGATTTGCTCGAGGCCATCCATCGCCACCCGTAATTTCTGCGGTGCTTCTGCGACCTGTTTTTGCAGCTGATTAACTTCCTGTTTCACCCGATCAAGCGCATCAAGGTATTCCAGCATGTGGATCAAATCCTGTTGCGATAGCTTATCGACCGGCGTCAGGTTTTTTTGGCGATTTAACGCATCAAGCTGGTTTTGAACTTCATTACGGCCCGGAATATCATTACTGGCAGCATGACCGGGGAAGGAGAAAAGAAACAATGCAACACATATCACAAACGTAAAAAAACCTGCCATTCCCTTTTTTTTCAGGAGAGAAATTACGTCAGAAGCGGCGGCCAGAAACCAGATAAACATACGTCGGTGTCAACTCATACCAAATGAATAATAGGTGATGACAATAGCAGCGTTCACGATGAAAGGAAGGAGAAAAGCGTATCTGAATACAACATCAGTGTGTTTATTTTGTCGCCAAAATGGAGAACAGATTTGCAGGCTTATTAATACAGCGGAAAGCAGTAAGACGTTATTTTATCATGGTAAGAAAGGATGAGTGGCGGAGCATATCTATATACGTATCCACAAACCTTCCGGCATTGCCTTCTAAATCAAAGCTTTCAGGAATAAATAACCAGTTTTCCATTAAACCGGAGAGATAGGCGCGTAAAATAACTGCGGCCTGGCGGGTATCGAGATTGGCCGGGAGTTGCTTTTCTTCTATGCAGCGTACGAGAATACGCTCAATTTTACCGTATCCTTCCATATAGAGCGCTTTGCGCGCTTCATGAACCGATGTCATCTCCCCAACAAATTCACATTTATGGAATATAATCTCCATCAATGCTTTACGCTGGCTATCTGTCACGGTGGCGACCAGTATGTAAATAAGGATTTCGCGCAAAATACGCAGTGGATTATTCGGAAACTTTGTCTGATACTCTACTTCGAGCACTTTTATCCGGGATTCATAAGCTTCCCAGATCGCGTTAAACAGTTCCACTTTGTTCCTGAAATGCCAATAAATTGCGCCCCGCGTCACACCGGCTGCATTTGCAATATCAGTCAGTGATGTCGACGATACTCCACGGGCAGAAAATTCACGCACAGCAGCATCCAGAATCTGTTGTCTGGTTTCCAGTGCCTGTGATTTGGTTTTTCGTGCCATAGGTTTATCTTTATGGGGAGTTTGATTTACATACATTCTTGAATGTATGTAACATAGCACGCACATACTAAAAGCGCAGCAATGGATTTGGGATGTTGTGATCCATTGGACAATTTGAAATCGGACACTTGAGGTTTATTTATGAACAAAAACAGAGGGTTAACGCCTCTGGCGGTAGTTCTGATGCTATCCGGAAGCTTAGCACTTACAGGATGTAACGATAAAGAAGCTCAGCAAGGTGCGCCACAGGCTCCGCAGGTTGGCGTCGTTACCCTGAAAACTGAACCGCTAAATGTGACTACCGAACTTCCTGGTCGTACTGCTGCTTTTCGCATTGCTGAAGTGCGCCCGCAGGTTAACGGTATCATTCTCAAACGTAACTTCGTTGAAGGTAGCGACATCAAAGCCGGTACCTCCTTATATCAAATTGATCCTGCCACTTATCAGGCCGCGTATGACAGCGCTAAAGGCGATCTGGTAAAAGCTCAGGCGAATGCACAAATTTCCCGTCTTACCGTGACACGTTACAAGCCTCTGCTCGGTACCAGTTACATCAGCAAGCAAGATTACGATACGGCTGTCGCAACTGCGGCACAGGCTGATGCTGCAGTAGTCAGTGCGAAAGCAGCCGTTGAGTCTGCACGCATCAATCTGGCTTACACCAAAGTGACCTCCCCGATCAGCGGACGTATCGGTAAATCGTCTGTGACAGAAGGTGCGCTGGTGTCTAACGGCCAGGCCACTGCGCTGGCAACCGTGCAACAGCTCGACCCTATCTACGTTGACGTAACACAGTCCAGCAATGATTTCCTGCGTCTGAAACAGGAACTGGCTGACGGTTCACTGAAACAGGCTGACGGTAAAGCGCAAGTCAAACTGCTGATGGATAACGGTAAAGAATATTCACAGCCGGGTACATTAGAATTCTCTGATGTGACTGTTGATGAAACCACCGGTTCCATTACTTTACGAGCCATCTTCCCGAATCCAAATGATTCCCTGCTGCCGGGTATGTTTGTGCGCGCACGTCTTGATGAAGGTGTTAACAACAACGCACTGCTGGTTCCGCAGCAAGGTATCACCCGTAACCCACGTGGTGATGCAACAGCGATGGTTATCGGCGCTGACAATAAAGTTGAACTTCGTACTGTGACCACAACACAAGCTATTGGCGACAAATGGGTTGTTACCGACGGTTTAAAAAGTGGCGATAAAGTTATCGTGACAGGACTGCAAAAAATTAAGCCAGGCGTACAGGTTACTGCACAGGAAGTCGATCAAAACGCAGCAGCGCCCGCTACAGCGACGAAGTCTTAATAGGAGCCGGTAATTCATGGCTAAGTTTTTTATAGATCGTCCCATCTTTGCATGGGTGATCGCCATCATAATCATGTTGGCGGGGGGATTGGCAATTCTTAAATTGCCAATTGCGCAGTATCCAACCGTTGCGCCACCGGCTATCCAGCTGACCGCAACCTATCCGGGCGCGGATGCGCAAACGGTACAGGATACCGTTACTCAGGTTATTGAACAGAACATGAACGGTATCGACAACATGATGTACATGTCGTCGACCAGTGATTCATCCGGTACTGTTCAGATTACCCTGACCTTTGCTTCAGGTACTGACGCGGATATCGCACAGGTACAGGTTCAGAACAAACTGCAGCTCGCAACGCCGTTGCTGCCGCAGGAAGTTCAGCAACAGGGTATCTCCGTTGAGAAATCGAGCAGCAGCTTCCTGATGGTGGCCGGTTTTATTTCCAACAATGGTTCAATGACTCAGGATGACATCGCCGACTACGTCGGTTCCAACGTCAAGGATCCTATCAGCCGTACCGCCGGTGTGGGTGACGTTCAGCTGTTTGGTGCTCAGTATGCGATGCGTATTTGGATGGATCCGAACAAACTGAACAACTTCCAGCTGACGCCGGTGGACGTGATTAACGCCATCAAAGTTCAGAACAACCAGATTGCAGCCGGTCAGTTGGGTGGTACGCCACCGGTTCCGGGTCAGCAGTTGAACTCCTCTATCGTGGCCCAGACCCGTCTGAAGTCACCGGATGAATTCGGCAAAATCATTCTGAAAGTGAATCAGGATGGTTCTCAGGTTCGCCTGAAAGATGTGGCTAAAATCGAACTTGGTGGTGAAAACTACGACGTTATTGCCCGTTTTAACGGACAACCTGCGTCAGGTTTGGGTATCAAACTGGCAACGGGTGCGAACGCCCTGAACACCGCGGCGTCTGTAAAAGCCACGCTGGCTAAACTTGAACCGTTCTTCCCGGCTGGCTTAGAAGTTGTTTACCCATACGACACTACGCCGTTCGTAAAAATCTCGATTAAAGAAGTCGGTAAAACGCTGTTCGAGGCCATCGTCCTGGTATTCCTGGTGATGTTCCTGTTCCTGCAAAACTTCCGCGCAACCCTGATCCCAACGATCGCGGTTCCTGTGGTCTTGCTGGGCACCTTTGCAATCCTGGCGGCATTCGGTTATTCGATAAACACCCTGACGATGTTCGGGATGGTGCTCGCGATAGGCTTGCTCGTCGATGACGCCATCGTCGTCGTCGAGAACGTCGAACGCGTCATGGTCGAAGAGGGGCTGCCGCCTAAAGAAGCCACCAAAAAATCCATGGAGCAAATCCAGGGTGCATTGGTCGGTATCGCGATGGTGCTGTCCGCAGTATTCATCCCGATGGCCTTCTTCGGCGGTTCAACCGGTGTTATCTACCGTCAGTTCTCCATCACCATCGTTTCTGCCATGGTGCTGTCGGTTCTGGTGGCGATGATCCTGACGCCTGCGCTTTGTGCGACCATGCTTAAGCCGGTTGCCAAAGGCGAGCATCACGAGAAGAAAGGTTTCTTCGGCTGGTTTAACAAGAAATTCGAGCAAAGTACGCACCACTACACCGACAGCGTAGGCAACATTCTGCGCAGCACCGGTCGTTATCTGGTGATTTATCTGTTGATCGTTGTCGGCATGGCATTCCTGTTTATCCGCCTGCCAACCTCCTTCCTGCCGGAAGAAGACCAGGGTGTATTCCTGACCATGGCGCAGTTGCCAGCAGGTGCAACCCAGGAACGTACGCAGAAAGTGCTCGATGAAGTTACCGATTACTATCTGAACAAAGAAAAAGCGAACGTGAACTCGGTGTTTACGGTTAACGGCTTTGGCTTCGCAGGTCGTGGTCAGAATACCGGTATCGCGTTCGTCAGTCTGAAAGACTGGTCTGAGCGTAGCGGCGCTGAAAACAAGGTTCCTGCGATTGCAGGCCGTGCAATGGGTGCGTTCAGTACCATTAAAGATGCACTGGTGTTCCCGTTCAACTTACCCGCGATTGTTGAGTTGGGTACGGCGACAGGCTTCGACTTCCAGCTGATTGACCAGGCTAACCTTGGGCATGACAAACTGACACAAGCACGTAACCAGTTGCTGGGCATGGTGGCTCAACATCCTGACTTGCTGACTCAGGTTCGTCCGAACGGTCTGGAAGATACACCACAGTACAAAATCGAGATTGATCAGGAAAAAGCAACGGCACTTGGCGTTTCAATTTCCGACATCAACACCACATTGGGTGCCTCGGTTGGTGGTAGCTACGTCAACGACTTCATCGATCGTGGTCGTGTGAAGAAAGTGTACGTTCAGGCTGAAAATAAATACCGTATGTTGCCATCAGACATCAACAATCTGTATGTCCGTGGCAGCGCAGGCCAGATGGTGCCGTTCTCCGCGTTCTCAAGTGCGAAATGGGAATACGGCTCACCGCGTCTGGAACGTTATAACGGCCTGCCATCAATGGAAATTCTGGGTCAGCCAGCTCCGGGTAAAAGTTCGGGTGCTGCCATGGCGATGATGGAGTCTCTGGCTTCTAAACTGCCAAACGGTATCGGCTATGACTGGACTGGCCTGTCTTATCAGGAACGTTTGTCAGGTAACCAGGCCCCGGCCTTGTACGCTATCTCCCTGATCGTCGTCTTCCTGTGTCTGGCAGCGTTGTACGAAAGCTGGTCAATACCGTTCTCGGTTATGCTGGTGGTTCCGCTCGGTGTTGTCGGTGCACTTATTGCAGCTACGATGCGCGGTTTGAGCAACGACGTATACTTCCAGGTGGGTCTGCTGACCACTATCGGGCTGTCTGCGAAGAACGCCATATTGATTGTTGAATTCGCCAAAGACCTGATGGATAAAGAAGGCAAAGGTCTTATCGAATCAACGCTTGAAGCGGTTCGTATGCGTCTGCGCCCGATCCTGATGACATCGCTGGCGTTCATCCTTGGTGTTATGCCGCTGGTTATCAGTTCCGGTGCAGGTTCCGGCTCACAGAACGCTGTAGGTACCGGCGTAATGGGCGGGATGATCACGGCGACCCTGCTGGCGATCTTCTTTGTTCCGGTCTTCTTCGTGGTGGTTCGTCGCCGCTTTGGTAAGAAGAACGAGGATATCGAACATACGCACAAAGTAGAGCATCCGACGCTGTAACCGGATCTCCCACCTAAACGAAAGGCCGCTTATGCGGCCTTTTTTTTCGCCTGAGACTTGAACCTGAAAAAGGATGAGTGCATAATTAATGTTATAGTATAACATAACATTTAGAGGCATTATGAAACCCACTATCCATCCTGCGTACCGCACCGTGGTTTTTCACGACACCAGTGCTGACGAATACTTCAAAGTTGGCTCGACTATCTCGACGGATCGCACCATTGAACTGGAAGGGGCTACCTACCCGTATATCAGCATTGAAGTGTCTTCAGCCTCTCACCCTTACTACACCGGTAAGCAGAAAGAGTATTCCAAAGAAGGCAGTACCGCGCGCTTTAACCAACGCTTCGGCAGCTTCCTCGGTAAGAAATAAATGACATCAGGGAAATCGTTATGCAGGTTCTGAGTTCATTACGTTCAGCGAAAAATCGTCATCCGGATTGCCGCGTAGTCCGCCGCAAAGGCAGGGTTTATGTGATTTGCAAAAGCAATCCACGTTTTAAAGCCGTACAAGGTAAGAAGAAAAAGCGTTAACACCTCGTCTTCTCATTCCTTCTGTACTAAAAACAAAAGCCCCGTCGCTTGCCCGACAGGGCTTTTTCTTATGCTAAGACATGATGTAAAGCTCCCCACAGCATAGCCGTGAGGAGCGAAGATCTTATTTCATGCTGGCGACAATCGTCTCAACGTTATGCTTAAACGCTTTCACGTAAGTTGTCGCTGGTCCTTTCGGGCCGGACAATGCTTCAGGGTACAACTCCCCCCCGGGCTCAGCACCGCTGGCTGCTGCGATCTGTTTAACCAGACGCGGGTCGGTCTGATTTTCGATGAAGTAAGTTTTCACCTTCTCTGCTTTAATCTGCTTAATCAGAGAAGCCACACCGCTGGCACTTGCTTCAGCTTCCGTAGAAAAACCAACGGGCGCCATAAAGCTGACGTGATATTCCTGACCAAAATAGCCGAAGGCATCATGGCTGGTTAGCACTTTACGTTTCGACTGTGGGATACCGGTAAATTCAGTTTTTGCCCACGCATCCAGCTTTTGCAATTGTTCAATATAAGCAGTGCCGCGCTGACGGAAATAATCCGCATCTTCTGGATCCACTTTGATCAGCGCATTCATCACGTTAGTGGCATAAATCACGCCATTCGCCATACTGTTCCATGCATGAGGATCGGTGATTTGCTTACCGTCTTCTTCCATTTTGCGGGAATTTACGCCTTCCGATGCTGTTACCAGATGACCTTTATAACCCGATGCAGTCACCAGGCGATCGATCCACCCTTCCAGGCCCAGACCGCTGACAAAGACAACATCAGACGCATTGATGGCTTTGCTGTCTTTAGGTGAAGGTTCGAAGCTATGCGGATCACCGTCCGGTCCGACTAACGTCGTGACTTTCACATGTTCCCCCCCCACTTCCTGAACGATATCTCCAAGAATTGAAAAGCTGGCTACCGCATCGACGGTTTTAGCCATCGCCAGCGGACTCGACAGCAGGGCAGCTACTGCGAGTGATACAGGTAATAATTTCATCATGTCCCCTTAATTGTGGTACTGCTTATTAACGTATTGCTGCTTAACTTCGCGAGGCGGTTAACATGCCGCCCCGCTTTCCGAATAAAACCGAAATGAAGAAGATCACTGTCGCACTCAGCACTATCGCGGGCCCGGCGGGCAACGAAGCATAATAAGACCAGATGAGTCCTACAACGCTGGCAATCACACCAATAATCATCGCGCTCAGTAAGGTATGAGGCAGGTCGCGAGCCCAGAAACGGGCACTGGCGGCAGGCAACATCATCAGCCCGACAGACATCAGAGTGCCGAGGATCTGGAAACCCGCCACCAGATTGATCACTACCAGCGCCAGAAACATTCCATGGATCGCTGCCAGCCATTTTCCGGCGCTGACGCGCAGAAATAGCGAATCAAATGACTCAATGACCAGTGCACGGTAAATGCATGCCAAGACCAGTAAAGAAAGACTGGCGATAATACCGACCATAATCATGGCGGAGGAATCGATGGCAAGAATTGAGCCAAACAGCACATGTAAAAGATCCACGCTCGAACCGCGCAGGGAAACCAGCGTGACCCCAAGCGCCAGAGAGCCAAGATAGAAACCGGCGAAACTGGCGTCTTCTTTCAATTGTGTACGACGACTCACCAGCCCGGACAGCATCGCAACAGCCAGGCCTGCGATAAAACCACCAATCCCCATGGCGACCAGCGACATCCCCGAGATCAGATAGCCAATCGCTGCGCCGGGTAAAACAGCATGCGAAAGTGCATCACCCACCAGACTCATCCGGCGTAATAACAGGAAAACGCCCAATGGCGTGGCGCTGATTGATAATGCGATGCAGGCAATCAAAGCCCGCCGCATGAAGCCGAATTCAATGAAAGGATCGGCAAGCAGATGAAAAAGCATCATGAATTTGCGACTCCCGTCGTCAGGGAGAAAGGTTCTGTCGAAATGCAGGCATGCGCCTGATGAGGAAAATGCCCGAGGACATCCTGTGCGCTTCCCCATAAATTCTGCTGTCCACTGAGGTAAAGCACGTGCGGAAAGTGTCGTGCAACCATCGAAATATCATGCAAAACCGCGATGACAGTTTTTCCTTCCTGATGCCATTGCGCGATGACTTTTAACAGTAAATCGATGGTTTGAGTGTCGATACCTGTGAACGGTTCATCAAGCATAATGAGGGGTGCCTGTTGCACCAGTAAGCGGGCAAACAGCGTACGTTGCAATTGCCCGCCAGAAAGCGATCCTACGGGCAGATGCGACATTTCCGTCATCCCCACCGTCTCCAGCGCCTTATCGACGGCTATCGCAGACTGTTGGTTTATGCCACCGAATAACCCGCTTTGCGGCCAGCATCCCATCGCGACCAGATCAAACACGCTGATAGGGAAACTGCGATCCAGCTCAGCCTGCTGTGGCAAATACGCCAGTCGGGGGCGTTTCCCGCCCGTGAAAGTTATATTCCCTGCCACAGCCTGCTGCAAACCGGCTAATGTTTTGAGAAAGGTGGATTTCCCGGCACCGTTGGCACCAATGACAGCCGTCAGGGAACCCGGACAAAACTGTCCGTTAAGGGGCATGGCCACCGCCTGACGGTCATACCCCACTTCGAGGTCATTAACAAAAATCATGGTAGTGAAATTGCCCAGTAAATAGCTGCCCATAACAAAGCGAGCACAGCCAGTACAGCGACGCAGCGTACCGGCGAAGAAAGTGTAAAGAGTGTTTTTGTCATACCCCCTCCGAAAAGTTATAATATAACATCACAATGAGGTATGAGTATCAATACATGAACTGTTTCAGTTTTTTACGGCAGAAGGGATAGCAGGCCGTTTTTGAGAGAACACGGATCTTAACTGTTAAAAAAGAGTAAAAATTGATGAATGAGTTGTAATTTGCACTACAATCAAAAAGTTATGGAATTTTGGTTTGGAAATTTTTTTCTCTGCCCAAAACACATCCTGATGAAAATATGCGATAATGAAGGGATATGTGCTTAAGAGGTAAATGCCTTTGAAGAAATTGATCCATTGTGATATTAATGGGAATATTCTTACGGTTGATGAGTTACAACAGATTATTGAACCTGCTTTGTCTGAAATTGAAGAGTCCTTAATTGGAGATTTAACTTATTTTTCAGAAAATGCACGTTATGAAACAAATTCTTTGCAGATCGTGTCAATAACACAAATTGGCAAAAACTATTATTCAATGACTTACCAGTTCAAATGGACGATTTTCAATGGTTGTCTGGACATTAATGCTGATGAGTTAACGAAGCAAAGTGTCAGATTCTGGGTTAAACCTGACGGATTGGAGTTTGATATTATTGAGTCCTTCAAAGGCTCAACGGCTGAAGAATTGTAAGTTTGAGTAATACGTTTGCACAGCTTTCTAAAAATGAATTATATTTAAAATACCGGCTGTATATTAAATCCTTTAAACTTCATCCCGAACACTGTTCATTGTGATTGTCTTTGATGTTTAAGCCAGTTCATAGCGTTTTAGTGAGAGCCGTTTCCTGTAAGCCATTAAGTTTTGTTGTTTACTCACAGAGTGTTATCAACACCGAATAAACCATTACGGAGGGGATGATATGGATGAGTACTCGCCTAAGCGGCACGATATCGCTCAGTTACGCTACCTGAATGAAATGCTGTATGATGAAGGGATTGCGACACTGGGTGACAGTCATCATGGTTGGGTTAACGATCCGACTTCGGCTGTTAACTTGCAGCTCAATGAACTGATTGAGCACATTGCATCCTTTGTGATGAGTTTTAAAATTAAGTATCCAGACGATAACCATTTAAGTGATCTGGTTGAAGAGTATCTGGATGATACCTACACGCTGTTCAGTAATTATGGAATTAACGATTCTGATTTACGCCAATGGCAAAAGACCAAGAAGCGGTTATTCAGAATGTTCTCAGGGGACTACATCTGTACCCTAATGAAGACTTGAGTAATAATTTATATGCAGTCATCAGATAAAAATCAAAAGGCTAAGATGAACAAAATCGACTATTTGATGCGTTTACGAAAATGCACCACTATCGATACACTTGAACGTGTTATTGAAAAAAATAAGTACGAACTTTCCGACGACGAGCTGGAATTGTTTTACTCGGCAGCTGACCATCGTTTAGCGGAGCTAACGATGAACAAGTTGTACGATAAAATCCCGGTATCAGTCTGGAAATTTGTACGCTGATCTATAAAGCCAGGCCGGAATATCCCCCGGCCTGGCTGGTTAATATTTGACCATATTATCGTTAATATTATTTAACTATATCTTTGAGTTAAGTTTTTCTACTTTCTCTTTGATCTGCCGATGAAATGTTTGCAACAGAAACTGAAAACATTGTTCCGTTTTCGGTGAACGCAATGGTGCGGGTTTGCGCATCATCGCCACTGTTCTGCTTAATGTGGGCTGCTGCAAGTGAATCACTGTTAATTCATTATCGTTAAGTGTTGCAGTATATAACTCTGGTAATATTGCTAATGCCAGACGCGAACGCACCAGTCCATATAACGTCTCCTGAAAATCTACGCGATAACTCACCCGTAAATTCAAACGATGACTCTCACTCAGTGATGTCACCAGCCTGCTAACATTCCCCTTTGAGAACAAGGCAATATCTCTTTTCAGCAGTTGTCGCCAGGGAATATTGTGATCCTGAGAAAGCGGATCGTCGCGTCTGATAACCGCCACAAAAGGATCTTCCAGCAGTGGATAAACCGCTATGGATTCCGGCACTGTACTGTCTGTTGCACCGATACCAAAATCCACTGATCCGTTCTCCAGTTCCAGTAATAATGCATCGTTTGTCAGGTCATGAAATTCCACACGCATATCAGGGAAATATTCCGCCAGTAATTGTGGAACGACCGGAAATAATAAGGTACTCACCGAAGGTACTAATCCAATGCGTAATGTGCCATCCCCGCCCTGACGCATAATTTGCTGCATATCATCGAAAACACTAAGCGCGGTATTCAATAAACGTTCTGCATATGGCAGAACAGCCTCACCCTGTTCAGTCAGACTCACACCTTGTGCCGTCCGGTTGAGTAGTTTGCCCCCTAATACCGATTCAATTTGCCGAAGCGCGCTACTCAGCGCGGGCTGACTGATCGCCAGACGATTCGCCGTATCGGTGAAACTGCGCAGTTGTGCCAGCGTCACAAAGTATTGAATTTGCTTGAGGGAAAGGGCAGGTAACCGGCGCCAGGGTTCAGACATATGAGCAGCTATTCCGCGAAAAATAGAAAACGTTTGCTCAGCATAACCGTATCTTATAAACGGATAAAATAATTCATCTGTGCAAAGCCCCCCCTGCTCCCTACATTAGCCTCACCATTGTTTAAATCCGGACACTGATATGACCGACGGCATCACCTCCCAGCCCCTGCGCCAGCGGGCTATAAACGCAGCACTGGGGAACATCCCTTTCGACCGTCTGCTGATTAATGCCCGTGTTATCGACATGGTCACAGGGGAAATTCGCGAAGCCGATGTCGGCATCACCGGCAATATGATTGCCAGCGTTCATTCACGCGGGAAATTCACGCAGACTGAAAACGTTGATGATTTATCAGGAAATCACCTCTCTCCCGGCCTTATCGACACGCACGTTCACATCGAAAGCTCGCATTTGCCACCCGAAAAATACGCCGAAATCGTCGTCGCTCAGGGCACAACAACGGTGTTTTGGGATCCGCATGAACTGGCGAATGTGCTGGGCGTTGCCGGGGTGCAGTACGCCATCCAGTCCAGCCGTAATCTGCCATTACGCGTGATATGCGCTGCGCCTTCCAGCGTGCCGTCAACACCGGGCTTAGAGATGTCCGGTGCGGATTTCACAGGCCAGGAAATGCAGACAATGCTTAGCTGGCCGGAAATTGCAGGTGTCGCCGAAGTGATGGATATGCATGGCGTGCTCAATGGCAGCGGGCGAATGCTGGAAATCCTCGAAGCCGGACTAAACAGCGGAAAGCTGATTGAAGGCCACGCACGCGGCCTCAAAGATGAACAATTGCAGGCGTATCTTGCCGCAGGTGTGACATCAGATCACGAACTGACCTCGGCTGATGATGCCCTGGAAAAGCTGCGTGCCGGTCTGACGCTGCAAATTCGCGGCTCACATCCTTATCTTCTGCCCGATATCGCAGCCGCTTTGCTCGCACTTCCCCATCTTTCATCACAAATAACATTGTGTACTGACGACGTACCGCCCGATCATCTGCTGGAAAAAGGCGGGCTGATCGCCTTAATCAAGCTCCTGATTTCCTACGGATTACGTGCAGAAGATGTACTACGCATGGCGACGTTGAATGCCGCTATTCGCATGCAACGTTCTGATTTAGGGCTGATTGCCGCAGGCCGCACGGCTGATCTTATCGCGTTTGACTCGCTGGAAAATCTTCTTCCGCGTGCAGTATATGTCGGCGGAACCTGTGTAGCTCAGCAAGGCAAGCTGCTGTTTACCCCTGCCGCCGCGAGCGGAGTGGTTCCTCCACGAGACACCATGCGCTTAACGCCGCTGAACGCCGCTGATTTCAGACTAAAAATCCCGGGGCTGAACAACGGCAAAGCGCGTCTGCGCAATATTAAAGGTGCACGCTTTACACAATGGAGTGAAGTAACTGTGAATGTGCGGGATGGCGCCGTACAGATACCCGACGGCTTCAACCTGATTTGGGTTCAGCATCGCCATGGCCGCCACGACGCCACACCGAAAATGGCATTACTTGAAGGCTGGGGAGCATTGCGCGGTGCCATTGCGACCTCTTACTCTCACGACGCCCATAATCTGGTGATTATCGGCCGGGATCCTGTCGACATGATGATAGCGGCCAATCAGCTGATCGCCAGCGGCGGCGGTATGGCGTTGAGCCAGCATGGCAAATTGCTGGCCAATATCGATATGCCGATTGCCGGAATGCTGTCTGATTTACCGGCCACGGAACTGGCCAAGCAGTTTAAAAACCTGCGCGACCTCAGTGCACAGGTCGCAGACTGGGAACCGCCTTATCGCGTTTTCAAAGCTATCGAAGGAACGTGCTTAGCCTGTAATGCAGGCCCACATCTGACTGATTTAGGGCTGACAGATGGCGGTTCACGGGAAATCGTCAACCCGGTTCTGGAAGTCTGGCCAGAAGAAATCTGAAGCATTCTCAAAACCACCAGACGTCAAAAAGATAGCAAACACAACATTATAAAAATTATTTTCAGGGGAATTTAAGCATGTCCGAAAGTTCTGTGAAAAATGTTACCGTCTCAGCAGACGAAAGCTGGTTACAACGCCGCTTCCATCTGCACCAGCGCCAGACCAAGATTAAAACGGAATGTCTGGCTGGCATCACCGGGTTTCTGGCGGCGGCGTATTTACTGGTGGTGATCCCGGGCTTACTGGCCGTCAGTGGTATAGATAAAGGCGCAGCCACCACCGGCGTGATCCTGGTGTTTGTACTGGGCTCTCTGCTGATGGCTTTTTACGCCAACCTGCCCTTTATGGTCGGGCCTGGCATTGGCGGCTCGGTACTGGTCGGTATTACGCTGGCGGGCGACGGCATTACCTGGCCCGTCGCGCTGGGGATTGCATGCTGGTCGGGGATTTTATTTTTCGTGATGACAGTGTTTGGCTTACGCGAAGTAGTCACCCGTTCTGTTCCGCAGTCGATCAAGCTTGGGCTGACCGCTTCTATTGGCATTTTTGTCGCCCTGCTCGGCTTCCGCAATGCCGGGCTGGTAATGGCAAATACCAAAACACATGCACTGGCGCTGGGAGATTTTACTGCGCCGGGTGCGTTAATTGCGCTTCTTGGTCTGCTGGTCGCCGTGGGGTTACAGGCTCGTAAAGTACCAGGTGCCATTTTATGGGCCATTTTGCTGGCGACGGTGGCGGGTATACCGTTTGGCGTAACGCATTTACCTGAGCAATGGATCTCGCTGCCTCACTCGGTTGCTCCGTTATTGGGCAAAGTCGATCTTATCGGTGCTATCAACATCGCCTTTCTGCCATTCCTGTTTATCTTCTTCGCCTCGGAGTTCTTCTCTACGATGGGCACCACACTGGCTGTCGGTGGTGAGGCTGGATTGCTCGATGAACACGGCAATATGAAAAACATCAACCGGCCTTTCATGGTGGATTCCATTGCAGCAGCGCTGGGCCCGATCGTCGGTATCCCTGCCGCCACTGCGCTGATAGAATCCTCCGCGGCTGCCGAAGCAGGCGGGAAAACTGGCCTGACGGCGCTGGCTGCGGCCATAATGTTTCTGCTGATGCTGTTATTTACTCCGATTGCGCTGATGATCCCGAAAGAGGCGACCGCACCGGCACTGATTCTGATTGGCCTGAACATGTTCAGTAATTTGCGAAAAGTGGACTTAGCGAATTTTACCGACGCGCTGCCGGTACTGATGATGGTAATGATTACGCTGATTTCCAACAGCTTCGGTACCGGTATCGCCGGCGGGCTGCTGTTTTACGTCATCATTAAAGTGGTCGCAGGAAAAGCACGTGAAGTGCCTGCAGGCCTTTATATTCTGGCAATCCCGCTGGTGTATTATTTTGCGACGCTGGTTCATCACTGAAACTTTCGGGTTAACAGAGGGCGCGTGAAAACGTGCCCTTTTTTATGGGCGCAGCCTGGCTTTGAAGATATTTTTTAGGGGGAAATCAAGAGAAGAGATAATTCCGGAGGCCTGAAATGGTGGAGGCCCTGCCAGCTATATCCCGGCACACACGACACCTGCCATGGCTGCTTCCTTCCGGACCTGACCAAGTTGACAAGTTAGCGTTGCGGGAGAACCAACAGGGCCCCCATTGACGTTGTCGGCTTCATTTCTCTGCTAAGAGAATCGAAGCGGTGGGCATTATCTGTGATGGCCGAAACAAAAGCAAGTTAACTGCCGACAACCGTTGTTTTCTTAAACAATACGCCTGAATCAGAGCCTACAAAACCTTAATTTTTGCGTCATACTGGCGCAAATCACTGAGGAGGATGTCATGTCGGAACCCGATAACTTTCGCCAGCGCGTATTTCAGATTATCGCCGCCATCCCGGTCGGGCAGGTCACAACTTACGGTAACGTCGCGCAACTGGCCGGTTCACCCCGCGCGGCACGCCAGGTCGGTGGCGTACTCAAGAAATTGCCGGAAGGCAGCACCCTTCCCTGGCACCGGGTGATAAACCGGCACGGTGAAATCTCTTTGCAGGGCGAAGACTTTAAACGTCAGCGTCAGGCACTGCTGGCCGAGGGCATCACGTTTAAGAAAGGCAAAATCGATTTAGAGAAATACGGCTGGAAATGGTGAATGCCTGCCTTCAAAACGCACATAAAAAAGCACCGCGAGAGCGGTGCTTAGCCATCATAAGTGATGAATTAATAGGTCGTTGGTTGTGCAGGTACCATACTAACCGGTGCAGGCGAAGTGCCCAGTCCTGGATTTGACGGGTTAGTCATTGGTCCCAGGGCACTGGGTTTGGTCGCTACAGGGACGGCGACAACCGGGACAAGTTGCAGATCGGCACGTGTACCCTGACCGTGATTAATCACTTCTTTAATGGAGTCAGTGATGAAGGTCATCTGACCATTGATGGTTACCGCCGCACTCAGCAAAATACGCGCGTTAGGAGCAATTTCCTGCGGGTTATACGGCAGGATGAAGGTAAACGGTGCCTGTTTACCCTGAGTTCTCGCCACTTTTTGCGAAATCACGCGGGATGGCGCATCTGCCACCGAAGCATCAGACAATGTCACCGTCAGGACAGCATCCGGTGGCAAGGCTACACGCTGATTGATAAACACGCTACCCGATACATTCGGGCCGGTGATCGCAGGTCCGGTGTCCGGGCTAGCCGCCGTATTCACAGGAGGTTGCTGCGCTGGTGCCTCATGATGCTGTGCGCACCCGGCAAGAGTCAGAGACAGCGCGGTTCCACCTACTATCTGCCAAAGTTTCATTGATCGTACTCCCTTTTTTATTAGTCGCTTGTCGACAAGCTGTAATAAACGCCGACGATGAATTTAGTGACTTTAACCAGCTTACCTACTAATCATGGCACAAAAGTCTGAGGTTTTCCTGTCAGCGGCCAAACAGATCTTCTGACAAAACGTAAGATCCACTATGATTAACAGGTTAGACCTGTCGGTTAAGGCGTATTTCAGAAAATTCCTGCCTGCATTACCCCGAACAACTTAGGTCGATTTCTCCGGTAACTTTCATGAGGCCACTATGAGTCAGGCATTAAAAAATCTGCTGGATCTGCTTGATCTGGAAAAAATTGAAGAAGGGCTGTTTCGTGGTCAAAGTGAAGATCTGGGTTTACGTCAGGTCTTTGGCGGTCAGGTCGTAGGCCAGGCATTATATGCCGCCAAACAGACCGTCCCGGCGGAACGTGGTATCCATTCGTTCCACAGCTACTTTTTGCGCCCGGGTGACAGCAGCAAGCCGATTATCTATGACGTGGAAATCCTGCGCGATGGTAACAGTTTCAGCGCCCGCCGCGTAAAAGCGGTGCAGCATGGCAAGCCGATTTTCTATATGACGGCGTCGTTCCAGAGCCAGGAAAGTGGTTTTGAGCATCAGAACACCATGCCGGATGTGCCGCCGCCGGAAACGCTGGTATCAGAATCAGATATTGCTAAAAATCTGGCGCATCTGATACCGGAAAAATTCCGCGAAAAATTTATTGGTCATAAGCCTATTGAAATGCGTCCGGTGAAGTTTCATAACCCGCTGAAAGGGAGTGTCGAAGAGCCTAACCGTGCAGTGTGGTTCAGGGCCAACGGTGAAATGCCAGATGATTTGCGAATTCATCAGTATTTACTGGGCTATGCGTCTGACTTCAATTTCCTGCCTACGGCGCTGCAACCCCATGGCATTGGCTTCCTTGAACCGGGAATGCAGGTCGCGACCATCGACCATTCGATGTGGTTCCACCGCCCGTTCCGCATGGATGACTGGTTGCTGTATGCCGTCGAAAGTACCTCTGCATCCGGTGCGCGTGGTTTTGTGCGTGGACAGTTTTATACCCGCGATGGCGTGCTGGTCGCCTCCACGGTGCAGGAAGGGGTTATTCGTCAGCGAAAGCCTGAATAATCATCATTAAAGAGCGCCCTGTAAAAATGGCGCATTAAAAAGGGGCGATATCATTATCGCCCCTTTTGCATATCATCATTATTTTATTATTTTTAACTCATTAATGAGAGAGTTAGCGCACTACTTTCTCTGAAATCTCATTATTGGTTGTAAGCGTTTTCGCCGTGGCTATTAACATCCAGCCCTTCGCGTTCTTGTTCTTCAGGAACACGCAGACCTACGATCATGTCCGCCACTTTGTAACCGATGAAAGCAACAACACCAGACCAGACCAATGTCACGCACACGCTGAAGAACTGAACCCAAACCTGATGGCCCATGGTCACACCTTCTGCATAACCTACGCCGCCGAGTGAGCTGGAAGTGAATACGCCAGTCAGCAGACAACCTACGATACCGCACACACCATGAACACCGAACACGTCACAGGTGTCATCAACACGCAGCCATTTTTTCAGGGTAACCACACCCCACAGGCCAGTGATACCGCCTACGAGACCGATGATGAGAGCACCACCCACGCCGACCGTACCACATGCAGGTGTGATAGCGACCAGACCTGCGATAGCACCGGAGCTTGCGCCCAGCAGTGAAGGTTTACCGCGCACCATCCATTCAACCAGTGTCCAGGACAGGATTGCACCAGCCGTTGCAATCACCGTGTTCAGGAAAGCCAACGCGGCAACAGGGCTTGCTGCACTTGCAGAACCTGCGTTGAAGCCGAACCAACCCACATACAGGATTGATGCACCAGTGAAGACCATTGGCAGGTTGTGTGGTTTGAAAGCTTCTTTACCGAAACCGGCACGTTTACCCAGCAGATAAGCACCCACCAGACCAGCGATAGCGGCGTTAATGTGAACAACGGTACCACCGGCAAAGTCCAGCGCACCATCAGCAGCCAGGAAACCGCCTGCCCACACCATGTGAGCCATCGGGATGTAAGAGAAAGTCAGCCAGATCACAGTGAAAATCAGAACCGCTGAGAAACGTACACGTTCAGCGATACCGCCCACGATCAGCGCCACAGTGATACAGGCAAATGAGCACTGGAAGGCAACGTGGATCATCTGGGAGAAGGTGCCTGTCACGGAGTCCAGGCCGATGCCTTTCATCATGACGTTACTGAAACCACCGAAGAACGCGTTACCTTCGCTGAAGGCCAGACTGTAGCCGTAGAGGATCCACAACACGCAGACCAGAGCAAAGGTGACAATAACCTGAGTCAGCATGGACAAAACGTTTTTAGAACGCAGTAAGCCACCGTAGAACAACGCCACGCCCGGTACGGTCATGAACAATACCAGCGCGGTACAAATCATCATAAAGGCGTTATCAGCACCGTTTGCCGCTGCTGGCGCTGCTGCCATGGCAAGCGAAGGCAGCAAAGCCACGGCACCAAGCCCCATCATGGATAAAAGTTTTTTCATTATTAACCCACCCCTGTTTCTCAAAACTGTTTTTTCTAATCTGATTTATCTCAAACCGATTGGTATGAGAGATAAAAGCCTGAAATTACAGTGCTGCTTCGTCGGTTTCACCAGTACGAATACGGATAACACGTTGCAATTCAGCAACGAAAATTTTGCCATCACCGATCTTACCGGTATAGGCCGCTTTGCTGATCACATCGATCACTTCATCAAGCTGATCGTCTGCAATAGCAATGTCGATTTTTACTTTTGGCAGAAAGTTCACGCTGTATTCCGCGCCACGGTAAAGTTCGGCATGACCTTTCTGACGGCCAAAACCTTTAACTTCCGTTACGGTCAGCCCCTGAATTCCAACAGCAGACAGCGCTTCACGCACGTCTTCCAGCTTAAAAGGTTTGATCACCACAGTAACCAGCTTCATTGTGCCACTCCTCGAATTAAGGGCTTGCCGCGAGAGGATTCGCGCCCGATACGGATTGGATAAAGCAAAGGATGTGCCAGAGTTGAAATCGGGCGCAGATTCATGCAATTCCCGCGTAATACGGCATTTTCAGAATAATCGTGACCAGGCGCACAGTTGTCATGCCATATGCAGCACAGCAGCACACGCACCATTTAAGTGCTCACCGCTGCTTTTTAGTGCACCCGAATTGAAAAAGGGTTCTGCCTGCATGAATACAGTGCGGGGAAAAGAAAAACAGGAAATGAAAAACGGAGAAAGAAGAAAGCCGGTGCCGCAGGGATACGGCACCGGTGCAAAGATTATGCGTTTTCTGTTGCAGGCATAATCTGTCCGGCAGAAGCCAATTGCTGTCCGGCAAGTTGCAACTGATACATCTGATAATACCGGCCTTTTTCTGCCAGCAGTTGCAAGTGATTACCCTGCTCAACAGCCTGGCCACGGTGCAATACCAAAATATTATCGGCATCCACAATCGTCGAAAGCCGATGTGCGATAACCACAAGCGTAGTCTGCTGCCGGATAGCCCGTAATGCACGCTGAATAGCCTGCTCGGTGCCGGAATCAATATTGGCCGTTGCCTCGTCAAGGATCAGAATTTCCGGTGCCTGCACCAAAACGCGCGCCATCGCCAGTAATTGTTTCTGCCCGACAGAAAGATTATTGCCCTGCTCTCCCAGACGCGTATTCAAACCTTCGGGCATTTCGCGTACCAGCGGTGAGAGCTGCACAATGTCCAGCGCGTGCCACACCTGCGCTTCATCAATATCACGGCCTAACGTGACATTAGCGAACACGGATTCTGCCAGAACCACCGGATCCTGCTGAACCATTGCAATACCTTTGCGCAGGCTGGTGTGCGATAAGTCGGCGAGGTTACGTCCGTCAACCCTGACCTCACCTTTGTTTAACGGGTAATAACCCATCAGCAGATTTGCCAGCGTACTTTTACCACTGCCGGTATGTCCAACCAACGCCACAAAACCGCGCGAAGGTACGTGCAGGGAAATATTTTCCAGCACCCATTTATCCGGGAGGTAAGCAAAGCTGACGTCTTTGATGTCAATCTCGCCGCTGGTGAGCAACTTTTCGTCTGGCCCGTATTGCTGTTGCGTCCTGTCCATCAAATCAAAGATACGTTCACCGGCAACGACTGCCTGCTGCATAATCGATTGTTGTGAGGTCAGTTCAATCAGAGGCTCGTTGAGCCGTCCGAGATAATTGATGAAGGCGTACAGAACCCCAACGCCCACAGAACCTTCGGCACTGAATCCAAAGAGAATGAGCAGACCGCATAAAATCAACGACGAGAATAAGCTGAGCAAAGGACGCAACAGAAATCCTTCCAGCCGCAGCGTTTGCATGCGGGCCAGGTAGTGCGACTGGCTGGCGCGGGCAAGCCGTTCGCCAAACCTTTTCTGCTGACGGAATTGCTGAATCACATTCATACCGTTGATGACTTCATTGAAGCCATCATTAATATCCGCCAGATAAGCGCGTACTTTGCGCACCACCGGCGTACTGTAAATCTGGTACAGCCCCATCACGACAAATACGGCCGGGAAGATACAAATTGCCACCGATGCCAGTCGCCAGTCGAGGCTGAACATCGCCACCAGCATCGCACCAATCAGGGCTATGCTGCGTAAGACTGTCGACACCACGGTCACATACAGATCACGGATAACTTCCGTGTCATTAGTCACGCGGGAAATCAGCTGACCTACAGGCTGTGTATCAAATGCGCTCAACGGTTGCCGTAATGCCGCATCCATGACTTCGGTGCGCAAGCATTGGACGACCCCCACCGCAGCACGGTTGAACAACAGTGCCTGAAAATAGTGCAGGCTTGCTGCCAGGAATTGCAGGAAGATAAAACTCAGCGCGAGCAAACTGACTTTCCCCCACGGCATTTCACCTTTAGCCACGTAGTGATCGATAAAGAAGCTGATTAATATAGGGCCGGTCACTTCCGCTGCCGCTGCAATCCACAGCATCAGAACCGCATAAGACAACGGTTTACGGTAAGGTTTCCCGTATTTCAACAGGCGCTTTAGCGTTGGCCAAAGCTTCTGAATTTTAATTTTTTTGGGTTCAGCCACGGTGTTCCGGCTCCTTTTCCTGTGACACATCATCCAGCGCAGCTTCTAATTGCTGATAACGGAACATATCGCGGTACCAGCCGGCTTCGGCAGCAAGCTGGTCATGATTGCCACGCTGCGAAATACTCCCCTGGCTGAAGACCAGAATCTCACTGGCTTCGGTCAGTGCAGAGAGACGATGTGCGCTGATGATCACCGTACGGTCACTTCCCCACTGACGCAGATTGTGCAGAATCTGGTGCTCCGTCCGGCCATCAACGGCGGATAAAGCATCATCCAGGATCAGAATTTCGGCTTTGAGGAGCAATGCACGCGCAATCGAAATACGCTGCTTCTGACCACCCGATAACATGACGCCGCGCTCGCCGACTTCAGTTTCATATCCCTGAGGCAATCGCAGAATGTCATCATGAACGCTGGCGAGACGCGCGGCTTCTTCAATCTCTTCCTGCGTGGCATCAGGCCTTCCGAGCGCAATGTTCTGCGCGACAGTGTCTGAGAACAAGAAAGGCGTCTGACTGACAACTGCCAGCCGGGCACGCCAGTCATCAAGCTGGATTTCTTTAAGGGATAACCCGTGATAGGACACGTCACCGTCAGTGACATCGAACTGGCGTTGAAGGAGTGAAAGCAGCGTACTTTTGCCGGAACCTGTCGGACCGCATAACCCCAGCATTTGCCCTGGTTGCAGGGAAAAAGTAACGGTCGTTAAAGCAGCGTGGCTATTTTCCGGATAATGGAAATCGTTGATGTGAGCCTCAAGCGTCGCGCGGCCTGCCGGTAACGGTGTTGTGCCATCAACAACAGCCGGGGCTTCCTGTAACAGGCTACGGATACGGCTGTAAGCCGCGCTGCCACGTTCGACAATGTTAAACATCCAGGCGAGCGCGAGCATCGGCCAGATCATCAGGCCAAGGTACATCACAAAGCTGGTGAGCTCACCCAGCGTCAGGTGGCCATTGACTACCATCCAGCTACCGCCGCCGATGGCCAGCAGGTTCGCCATGCCGATAGAGACATAGATGGTCGGATCAAAGCGGGCATCAACACGCGCGACACGCATATTTTTTGCACCGGTATCCGCAGCCACATCAGCAAACTGCGATGACTGATGATTCTCCAGGCCAAAAGCTTTGATCATACGGATACTGGTCAGGCTTTCCTGCGCCTGATCGTTAAGCGAGGAAAACGCCGCCTGTGCGGTTTTGAAACGGGAATGAAGTTGATCACCATATCGCTTGATAATGATCGCCATTACCGGCATCGGCACCAGCGACAATAACGTCAGTTCCCAGCTGATCTGCGTTGCCATAACGATAAGTACCGCCAGCCCCATGACCAGCGAATCGACCAGCGTCAGCACGCCCTCTCCCGCAGCGAACACCACCCGGTCGACGTCATTAGTCGCACGGGCAATCAAATCACCGGTGCGATGGCGCAGATAAAAAGCGGGATGCTGACGGCTCAGCTGACGGAAAAAATCCTGTCGTAGTTCAACAGCAAGCTGATAAGACGCGCCGAACAGCAGCACGCGCCAGACATAACGCAGCAGATACACCACAACAGCCGTGCCGAGCATCAGGCCAAGCCACGCAAAAAGCACGCCGTAAGACATTTGTTTTGACGTAACACCATCGATAATTACGCCCACCAGTTTTGGCGGCAGTAATTGCAGAACGGCGATAATGACCAGTAAGGCGACGGCACCCAAATACCGGCGCCATTCACGTCGGAAGTACCAGCCTAATTGTGCAAACAATCTCACGCAGTGTTTTCCATACAAATAATAATAATTTTATTGAGTTAAACCGGCGACAGAAAGACCAATTTACTCTTCAGGCCGACAAGGATACCAGAGTTAACAGGGGTTTCTGATGAAACTTTTTACTGCAACTTTTGCATTAAATCGGCAATGCTGTGGTCGATTTTATGCGCTCCATCGCAAAACTTGAGGTCACGTCGTTCAGTCCCGGAATGCCATTCACAAGTCGCTTGTAAAAGTTATCGTAGCTTTTCATATCGGAGACCTGAACTTGCAGCAAATAATCGTACTCGCCCGCCATCCGGTAAAAACCCAGCACCTCTGGAAACGCTTCGACTTGCTGAACAAATCGCTGATACCACTCGCTGTTGTGATGCTGGGTCTTAATCAGCACAAATGCTGTCAGGCTAAGTCCCAGTTTCTCAGCGTCAAGTAACGCCACTTTTCCGCAAATAATCCCGTCATCTTCAAGGCGCTTTATTCTTTTCCAGCAGGGGGTGGTGGTGAGGTTGACGGCCTCAGCCAGCTCGTTCAGAGAAAGGGTGCAATCCCGCTGTAGCAGCGATAAAAGCGTGAGGTCAATTTTATCTACCATACCGCACTCCAGGAGAAAATATTTCTCCAAATAAGATGATAAATGGGTCAAAGAGTAACTTATTTCTCTGGTGATTACGTTATTCTTTATCTCATCAAAACACTTAAATGAGCCTGCAACATGCGCAATTCCTGGGTCACTCACGCCATTAAAGAAATCGACGCCGATTATCAACGTTCAGCCGACACACATTTAATTCGTCTTACGCTGAACGACTTTCCTGGAATTTCGTTGTATCTCAAAGATGAAAGCACGCATCCTTCCGGCAGCCTGAAACATCGTCTGGCACGCTCATTGTTTTTATATGGCCTGTGCAATGGCTGGATCCGCGAAAATACGCCGATTATTGAGGCGTCTTCGGGCAGTACCGCTGTCTCCGAAGCCTATTTCGCGCGTCTGCTGGGCCTGCCCTTTATTGCCGTAATGCCTGCCTGTACAGCCCCGCGCAAAATTCAGCAAATTGAGTTTTATGGTGGTCGCTGCCACTTTGTCGAAAACTCAGGTCAGATTTATGCTGCCTCAGAGCAGCTCGCTAAAGAGCTGAACGGCCATTATATGGATCAGTTCACCTACGCAGAACGGGCCACCGACTGGCGCGGAAACAACAACATTGCAGACAGCATTTTCCGTCAGATGTCCCGCGAACCGTATCCGGTGCCGCGTTATCTGGTGATGAGTGCGGGTACCGGCGGAACGTCCGCAACGCTTGGCCGCTACATCCGCTATCAGGGGCACGATACCGAACTGGTCGTGGTGGATCCGGAAAACTCTGTCTTTTACGATTACTTTCAGCAACGTGATGCCAGCGTTACCGCTCAATGCAGCAGCCGCATTGAAGGCATTGGCCGCCCGCGCGCCGAACCCTCATTTATCCCCGACGTCATTGACAGCATGATGCAAGTACCTGATGCTGCAAGCATTGCTACCGTTCGCTGGCTTGAACAGGTACTGGGGAGAAAAGTCGGCGGCTCGACGGGAACCAATATGTGGGGGGCATTGCAACTGGCAAAACAAATGCGCGAGAAAGGTGAAACCGGCTCGATCGTTACCCTGCTTTGCGACAGCGGTGAACGTTATCTGAATACCTACTTTGATGACAACTGGGTAGCGAAGAATATCGGGGATATTTCCGTTTACGCTGCACAACTGGAAGGTCTCAACTGAATATCCTCGAAATCATTCGAACTACAACAAGGCAGCAAATGAATGAATCCCGATGAGCTTACAAGAGTAAGTGATTCGGGTGAAAGAATGCAGCTAACGCAGTTGTAGTTCGAAGGATGAAGGGGAAAAAAGCCGGGACAGTTAAAGTGAACCCGGCTTGCTGCAATACCTTAATATTCGGGGGAATAGGTGAGGTGTGGAGTGTGCAGCCAGTGTTGCAAAAAGTGAGACACAGCCTGATTACGGCAATGTCCGATGATTTGTAAATGAGAGGCCTGTTCTTTCAGCACCGGCAAAGCGTTGCCCATAATCAGCCCCATCCCGACACTTTCCAGCATTTCCTTGTCGTTCATGGCATCGCCGAATGCCATGCATTCAGACATATCGATCCCCAGACCTGCAGTGAGAAGCGCCAGAGCACTGCCTTTATTACTGCCTGCGGGCTGCACATCCAGACAATCTGCCGCTGAAAAACACAGGTCAAGACGCGGGCCGAAATGCGCTTCCAGTTGGGGTACCAGCGCCAGCAAGGTTTCATGCGGTGCGCAGAAACACACTTTGCTGTTACCAGAATCAGGCAATAAACGCAGATCCTGTAACTGATAGCGGAAGCCGCTGAACTGATGCGGGATCAGCAAATCCGGATCGTCCAGAGACGTAAACCAGCCATCATCACGGAATACATGCTGGCTGGCAGGTGTATCCCATTGCGTGTGCAAAAGCTCGTGTGCACAATCTTCGGACAAGTCACTGGCATGCAACCGGTGCCCGGACAAGTCATGAATTCGCGTGCCGTTTCCGGTGATCAGAAAACCGTCCAGTCCGATGTTCGCCAGAATATCTTTCATTTCGAGATAATGACGGCCGGTGGCAAACGTCAGTTTTACCGGCTTTTCAGCCAGCTGACGCAATGTTGCCAGTGTTTTTTCGCCCAGCGTGTGATCGGGTAAAAGCAGAGTGCCATCCATATCAAATGCAGCTAAACGGAACATATTTTCTCTCAGAAAAGGAATGATTTTCACCCTCAAAGTATGGACTGCGATTTGCGGAACTAATAGTGAACAGTTTGTGAATACTGTTCCGGTTTTAGCTCACACTCTGGCTCTTCGCTGCAAGCCAGCGCGCCATACGCACGATATGATGAACAGGTTAATTCACAGCAGAAATAAGGTTCCGTATTTACCGTGCGCCTGCAAAACCGGCTTAATCAATTTCAGCGTTTATACCTGAAGACCGGACAAGTTCCGGTTCAGTTTACCGTGGCCGAACTGGCTGAGATTTTCTGTTGCAGTGAACGTCATACCCGAACGTTGCTGAAACACTTTCAGGATGCGGGCTGGATTGACTGGCAATCCCAAGCAGGTCGCGGGAAGCGTGCGTCACTTTGCTGCCTGAAAACCTCCGAAGAATTGCGGGGAGCCTGTTTGCAGGAGTTGCTGAAAAATGGCGAACATTCGGCCGCGTTGCAGCTAAGCCAGCTGGATCCGAGCCATCTCAATGCACTGCTGGCGCCGCATTTGGGCGGGCAATGGCAGGAAGATGCGCCCACGCTGCGTATACCCTATTATCGCCCTCTCCAGCCTTTAGATCCGCTGACGTTGACCGGCCGTGCCGAGCAACATCTTGCCCATACTATTCATGCAGGACTGACGCGTTTTATTCCGGGAAATTCAGCCCCCCAGCCCGATCTGGCCCATCACTGGCAAATCAGTAATAACGGCAAAACCTGGCAATTTTTCCTGCGTAGTCAGTTGTTCTGGCATAACGGAGAACCACTGAAGACCGCGCAATTAATGGCGCGCTTTGAACAACTGCAAAACTCACCGCGCAGTAAACATAATCTGGCTTGCATGAGCAAATTGTCTCAGCCGCACGCACTTTGTCTGCAGTTTGATCTCGATAAACCCGATTACTGGCTGGCGCACCGGTTTGCCGACCTTAACTGCCTGTTATCCCATCCCGATAATCCACATATCGGCGCGGGTCCTTTTCGTCTGACTACCTTTTCACCTGAACTGATCAGGCTTGAACAACATACGTTGTACGCCTTACAACATCCTTATCTGGCGGCTATTGAATTTTGGATCACACCGCAACTCTTTGCACAAAAAAGCAATGTCAGCTGCCAGCATCCGGTCAGGATCATTTTGGGTGAACAGGATGAATTATCGCGCGTGAAACCGGTCAGACGCAGCACCAGCCTGGGATTTTGCTACATCGCCGCCAATCTGAAACGTGGCGTATTGAATGAGGCTCAGGCGCGTAAAATCGTCCGTCTGATCCAGCGCAGCGGCATGCTGGATAATTTGCCTATCGATCATGATCTGGTGAAAGCCAGCAAAGAAATGCTGCCTGGCTGGCCAATACCTTTGCATGACGATGCTGATGTTCCATTGCCTGAAAAGCTGACATTGCTGTTTCACCCGCCGGTTGAATTTGAGCTGGTGGCGCAGGCACTAAAGGAAAAGCTGGCGGAAGAAGATTGTGCACTGGAGGTTAAATATCATGCCGGGCGACTTTGGGAAGATGATGCGATGCTAGGCTGGGCCGATCTGCTTCTCGGTGATCGTCTGATTGGCGAATCTCCCGATGCCTCACTGGAGAACTGGTTACAGCAAGATCCGCTCTGGCCGGGGATCCTGCGCGAAAAAGATTATGTTTGCCAGCAACAGCGCCTGGCCGCTATTCAGCAAATCCCGCTGGAGAACCATCGCTCGGACGAACTGCGCGATCATTTATTTCAGTGGATGCAGTCGGCCATCGTCACACCGTTGTTTAACTATCAGTATCAGGTCAGCGCACCACCGCGCATCAGCGGTGTGCAACTCACCGCATGGGGCTGGTTCGATTTCTGTCAGGCATGGGTTCCGCCGCCGCTGCCAACGGAAAGTGCCTGAAGGAGCTGTTTCACTACACTCCGGGGGTAAAGGAAAGTAACATTAGGGCACTTTTACTGCCCGATGCGCAGTGAATTTCAGATAATGGTTTCAAACAACAGGTAATCAGAATGAAAAGAGCAGTGGTAGTTTTTAGCGGCGGACAAGATTCAACAACCTGTCTGATTCAGGCTCTGAAGCAATATGACGAAGTCCACTGCGTTACTTTCGATTATGGTCAGCGTCATCGTGCAGAAATCGAGATTGCACAAAAACTGTCTGTGGAACTGGGCGCACGTGCCCATAAAGTGCTGGATGTCGGGTTGTTAAACGAACTGGCTGTCAGCAGCCTGACCCGCGATAACATTCCGGTGCCTAATTTTGGTGATGAAAACAACGGGGGCTTGCCGAGTACGTTCGTTCCCGGTCGTAATATTCTGTTCCTGACGCTGGCGGCCATTTATGCCTATCAGATCCAGGCAGAAGCCGTCATCACCGGCGTGTGTGAAACTGACTTCTCCGGTTATCCGGATTGCCGTGATGAATTCGTCAAGGCGCTGAACACGGCAGTGTCGCTGGGTCTGGCGCGAGATGTGCGTTTCGAAACGCCGCTGATGTGGCTCAATAAAGCCGAAACCTGGGCGCTGGCCGATTATTACCAGCAGTTGGATCTGGTTCGTCATAAAACGCTGACCTGCTACAACGGCATTGCTGGTGATGGTTGTGGTGAATGTGCCGCCTGTCATTTACGCGCTAATGGTTTGCAGCAATACCAGCAGGATAAAGCGGGCGTGATGACCAGCCTGAAGAAGAAAACCGGACTGCGTTAATTTTTCAGTTTTAATGTTTTGCCGGTAACGGGCGGCTTTCAACCGCCCGTTGGCGTATTCTTTTGACGGGAAAGTGATCTTGCGTAAGGGGAAACGATTAATCGTTTTCCAGTTCCAGTTCACGTAACCGCTCGAGCAATTCCCCTTCCAGCGGCAGCGCTTTTTGCGTACGCAAATCGATACACACGAACGTCAGCGTCGCATCCGCAACCACATCACCTTCACATGTGACAACCTGCTCGAGAACACCACTGCGCCCGTTCAGTTGTTGCAAACTGCTGTCAATGCGCAATACATCCCCCAATACCGCAGGCTTGCGGTAATTGATGTTGATATTCACCACGATGAAGGCAATCTTGTTCTGGCTCATCCACTGGAAACCTGACTGATTGTCGAGCCATTCCCAGCGCGCTGTTTCAAGAAATTCCAGATAACGCGCGTTGTTTACGTGCTGATAAACGTCAATGTGGAAACCGCGAACTTTAATGAACGTATGCATAATCGTTAAGAAACTCCTGATAGTCGTCTGAGGCTTACAACCAAACTGGTCAGATGTCTCTAGAGATTAGCAGAAGAAAACGGCGGCAACCGTTAAGGGATCACCGCCGCGACATCCGTCACAATTTCAGACGGTCCTTGTTACGTTCAAACAATGCAGCACCAATTCCCGGAACTTCACGCAATTGTTCGATATCCGTAAATTGCCCAAGATCTTCGCGGTAACTGACGATGGCTTGCGCTTTTTTCATCCCTACTCCGTTCATCACATTGGCAAATTCTTCCGCAGTCGCCGTGTTGATGCTTACGGTACTTTCATCGGTCACTGCCACTTGTTCCTTTTTCACTTGCGGGCCAGTGACTTTGCTGGCTGCCGTCGCTGGCGCCGCCGTCGTGGTCGCCACGCTGCTGGCCGCATTGGGAGCGGCCTGCAACATGACCGGTAGTGTGGAAAGTCCCAGAGCGAGAGCTAACGAAAGTGAGGTGATGCCTAATTTTTTCATGCTGTATCCTCCATGTGTTTGACAGCACGGAGAGAATGCATCAGGCAGAGAAAGCGGACAATGGGCAACATTCAAATGTGGAAAAGGCCGCGGAAGCGGCCTTTTGTTTGTTGCAACGCGTTGCAAAACTTTGCGGCGTTTACTGGTTTTGTGCAGCAGAACCGTATTTGATTTTCGCTTCCTGACGCAGGTTGGTCAGCAGCGAATCAAAGGCCACATTCGAGGACGTCTGTTGCATTTCCTGATTGAAACGTGCTGTATCAGCGGCAGGAATGGTACCCGGCGTCACCGCATTCAGTTTGACCAGTACACTGTTGCCTTTATCGTCCTGAGTCAGCCCATAAACCGGTTGGTCTTTCTGAGGATGAGGCAGTGCGTAAACGTTCTCTTCGAATGCAGAAGGCTGCTGGCTGCGCTGTACTTTCTGGACGGCACCAAATGTCAGGCCGGCAGCTTTCATGGCGTCATCGCCTTTGCCTTCTTTCAACGCGGTCAGCAGTTTCTCACCTTCCATACGCGCCTGATCCTGTGCTTTCTGCCGTTTCACCAGCGTCGTCACCTGATCTTTCACGTCAGCGAAAGGTTTAACCCCTTCAGCTTTGTGTGCATCCACGCGAACTACAAAGGCGCGGTCACCATCAACGGTAATAATGTCTGAGTTACTGCCCGGAGAACCGTCCTGACCAATCAGGCCGCCGTCGAAAATCGCCTGTACGACAGGTTTGAAATTGATACCTGCCGGGATTTGATTCTGAGTGAACCAATCTGTATGAACCGCTTTCGTACCGGCAACATCTTCAGCAGAAGCCAGAGATTCGTTGTCATTGGTTGCCGCTTCGCTGACTTTCTGTTGCAGCGCGTAGTAGGCATCCAATGATTTCTCTTGTTTGAGCTTGTCGGCAATCGTGTTGCGAACGTCAGCTAACGGTTTGACCTGCTCAGGCGTCACGTCATCAAGGCGCAAAATGAAGAAACCGCTGTCCGATTTAATTACACCAGACACCTGACCTTTGGTGGTCAGATTGGCATTTTTAAATTCTGGCAACGTCGTTTCAGGCTCCATCCAGCCGAGGTCACCACCTTGTCTGGCACTCAGCGCATCGGTCGATTTGGTCTTAGCCAGTTCCGCGAAATCAGTGCCTTTTTTCAGCTCGGCAGCCACTGCGTCAGCATCGGCCTGAGATTTCAGAACAATGACACTGTAGCGACGGCGTTCAGGCTGACCAAATTCGCTTTTATGCTGGTCGTAATAGGCGCTGATATCCGCATCCGTCACGTTAGTTTTCCCCTGCATGGCCGCTGCATCCATTTCGATGTAGCTGACTTTCACCTGTTCAGGCGAGAGGAAACTGTTTTTATTCTGGTCGTAGAATGCCTGCAATTCAGCGTCAGTGACCTGCTGTTTAGCTGCCAGCGCATCGGTATCCAATGTGGCAGTCTGCACATCACGACTTTGCAGAATCAACCCACCTAAAGATTTGCTTTCCACTGGCAAAACGAAATCGGACTGACCGTAGGCTTGCTCAAGTTGCTGACTGATTAATTGCTGTTTCATCAACTGCGCAAAGTTATCCGCGGTGTATCCCATACCCTGGATGCTTTGCAGATATTTAGCATTGTCGAAACGGCCATCAGTCTGGAATTGCGGGGTCGCAAAAATCGCATCTTTGATCTGCTGATCGCTGACGGTAATGCCTAATTTTTTGGAATACTGATCCAGCAACGTGACGTCAATCAGGTTGCTCAGGGATTCCTGGCGTAATTGCTGCATATAACCGTCGCTGCCCGCAAGCGCAGAGAATTGATCTCCAAGCTGCTGTTGCAAGCGGCTACGCTGGTTTTGAACTGCCTGTTCCAGCTGAGCACGTCCTATTTCCTGACCATTCACTTTCGCTGCATAGTCGCCTGAACCGCCGATCAGGTAGTTGCCTACCCCTGTCAAAATAAAGGACAGAATAATCAGGGCCAGAATGATTTTGAGCACGACGTGATTGGCGGCCGCGCGTAAATTGTCCATCATAGTGTGGCAACACTCCGCTGTAATAAAAAAAGCGCACCGTTTTCGATGCGCCTTGTATCTTACCTTACCAGCCCGATGACGTCAGGTTATTGTTTAACAACCAGACCTGAATGAAAAGCATCAGTGATGCGCCTCACACAGTTTCGACGTCAGTCTGCGGGTAATTAACCGTTAACGGCATCTTTCAGCGCTTTACCTGCACGGAAGCCCGGCACTTTAGCGGCTGCAATGCTGATTTCTTTACCGGTCTGTGGGTTACGACCAGTACGTGCTGAACGCTCGCGAACGGAGAAAGTACCAAAACCAACCAGAGCTACTTCATCCCCAGCTTTCAGGGTGTCAGTGACAGATGCAAGAACAGCATCTAAAACACGTCCCGCTGCGGCTTTAGAAATATCAGCACCGGCAGCAATTTTGTCGATCAATTGTGACTTATTCACTCTTATCATCCCCTCTTAAAATTCGTTCATCACGGCGCATTTTCCCTGCAGACGTGACCGCGCTGCTGTTATATCAATCTTGTCAGAGTGATGCAAGCGACTGAAAGCAGCCTGAAACCCTTTGACCGTTCACTAAGTTAACGGCACAAAAAAAAGCTGGCAAGTGAGATTTCACCTGCCAGCCTGAGTTTTATTCAACTGTGTAAGCTGAGGTCACTATTTTGCTGCCACCGGCAATGCACCGTAAGCCGGATTTTGCAGTGCGATGTTGAGAACATCATCAATGCGTTTTACCGGATGGATCTCAAGATCTGCCAGCACGTTCGCCGGAATTTCTTCCAGATCACGTTTGTTGTCGTCCGGGATCAGAACCACTTTGATGCCACCACGGTGGGCCGCCAGCAGCTTTTCTTTCAGACCACCGATTGGCAGAACCAGACCACGCAGTGTGATCTCACCGGTCATCGCAACATCCGCACGAACCGGGTTACCCGTCAGACAAGACACCAGCGCGGTACACATGGCAATACCGGCACTCGGGCCATCTTTCGGCGTTGCCCCTTCGGGTACGTGAACGTGAATATCACGTTTTTCGTAGAAGTCAGGGTTGATACCCAGTTTGTCTGCGCGTGAACGGACAACCGTCAGTGCAGCCTGAATGGATTCCTGCATGACTTCCCCGAGAGAACCGGTGTAAGTCAGCTTACCTTTGCCCGGTACGCAGGCCGTTTCGATGGTCAGCAATTCACCGCCCACTTCGGTCCACGCCAGACCAGTAACCTGGCCCACCCGGTTTTCGGTATCAGCACGGCCATAATCGACCTTCTGCACGCCGAGGAAATCTTTCAGGTTGTCGCCGTTAATTTCAATGTGCTTGATATCTTTATCCATCAGCAATTGCTTAACCGCTTTACGGCACAGTTTCGACAACTCACGTTCCAGACTACGTACACCCGCTTCACGGGTATAGAAACGGATGATGCCAGTTATTGCGCTGTCATCCACAGTCAGTTCGTTCTTCTTAAGCGCATTACGTTCAAGCTGTTTCGGCAACAGGTGCTGTTTGGCGATGTTCAGTTTTTCGTCTTCGGTATAACCGGAAAGACGGATCACTTCCATACGGTCCAGCAGCGGAGCCGGGATGTTCATCGAGTTCGAGGTCGCCACAAACATCACATCTGACAGGTCGTAATCGACTTCCAGATAGTGATCGTTGAACGCCACGTTCTGTTCCGGATCCAATACTTCCAGCAAGGCAGAAGCCGGATCGCCACGCATATCCGATGACATCTTGTCGATTTCATCAAGCAAGAACAGCGGGTTTTTAACCCCCACTTTCGCCATTTTCTGGATCAGTTTGCCCGGCATGGAACCGATATAGGTACGACGGTGACCACGGATTTCCGCTTCATCACGTACGCCACCCAACGCCATACGAACATACTGACGGCCAGTCGCGCGTGCGATTGACTGACCCAGTGAGGTTTTACCCACACCCGGAGGCCCGACCAGACACAGGATTGGGCCTTTGATTTTGCTGACGCGACTCTGCACGGCGAGGTATTCCAGAATCCGGTCTTTGACACGCTCCAGACCATAATGGTCAGTATCCAGAACTTCCTGTGCTTTGATCAGGTCTTTTTTCACTTTGCTACGGGCATTCCATGGCACCTGAAGCATCCAGTCGATATATCCACGGACAACCGTAGCTTCGGCGGACATCGGCGACATCATTTTCAGTTTTTGCAGCTCAGCTTCGGTTTTCTCACGCGCATCTTTCGGCATTTTGGCCGCTTCGATTTTGCGTTTCAGCGCCTCGTGCTCGTCAGGCGTGTCATCCATTTCGCCCAGTTCTTTCTGAATCGCTTTCATTTGCTCATTCAGATAGTACTCGCGCTGGCTTTTCTCCATCTGTTTTTTGACACGATTGCGAATGCGTTTCTCAACCTGCAACAGGTCAATTTCCGATTCCATCATCGCCATCAAATATTCCAGACGCTCGGTGATATCAAACATTTCCAGTACAGATTGTTTGTCAGCGAGTTTCAGTGGCATATGTGCCGCGATGGTGTCAGCCAGACGTGCAGCATCTTCAATGCTGTTCAGCGAAGTCAGCACTTCCGGCGGGATCTTTTTGTTCAGCTTGATGTAGCCTTCAAACTGATTAATCGCAGTACGCACCAGAACTTCCTGCTCGCGTTCATCCACGGCCGGAGATTCCAGGTACTCCGCCTGGGCAGCAAAATGCTCGCCACTGTCAGAAAGTGTCGTAATACGCGCGCGTTGTAACCCTTCCACCAGCACTTTTACCGTGCCATCCGGGAGCTTCAGCATTTGTAATATTGAGGCAACCGTACCCACGGAGAAGAGATCATTAACGCCCGGCTCATCTGTTGAGGCTTCTTTCTGCGCCACCAGCATGATTTTTTTGTCGTGATCCATCGCAGCTTCGAGGCATCGAATCGATTTTTCCCTGCCAACAAACAACGGGATCACCATGTGCGGATAAACCACCACATCGCGCAGAGGCAATACGGGGATTTCTATGCGTTCAGAACGCTCAGGGTTCATAGAGCTCTCTCTTAGTTTAGCTTCCGCCAGGTTAAGGAAATCTCGTGAAACACGAGTCAGACGGGTTTCAGCAAGTCGTTAACTGAGTATATGGGGATGAATGTCCGACATTCAACGATAAGAATGTGCGAAAAAAAAATGGGGGACAAAATCCCCCATTTCGTGGCTAACTCTCTGGATAGATTGGCTAATTATTCGCCAGATGCTTGTTGTGCTTCCGGCTTGCCATAAATCATCAGAGGCTCTGACTGACCCGCAATCACGGATTCATCAATAACCACTTTCTCGACATCTTCGAGAGACGGCAGATCATACATGGTATCCAGCAATGCCGCTTCCACAATGGAACGCAGGCCACGCGCACCGGTTTTACGGATCATGGCTTTTTTGGCAATGGCCGTCAGCGCTTCATCCCGGAATTCCAGTTCAACGCCTTCGAGATTAAACAATGCCTGATATTGCTTAGTCAGGGCATTTTTCGGCTCTTTCAGGATTTGAATCAGGGCTTCTTCATTGAGCTCACTCAGAGTCGCCACCACTGGCAGACGACCTATGAACTCAGGGATCAGACCAAATTTAATCAAATCTTCGGGTTCAGCCTGAGCCAGTAACTGACCTTCAGTCGCTTTCTGCTCTTTGCCTTTCACTTCAGCGCCGAAACCGATACCGGTATTCGTATTGATACGCTGTCCAATCACTTTATCCAGGCCGGCAAAAGCACCGCCACAGATAAACAGGATTTTCGAAGTATCAACCTGCAAAAATTCCTGCTGCGGATGCTTACGTCCGCCTTGCGGTGGAACAGCAGCCACGGTGCCTTCAATAAGTTTCAGCAGTGCCTGCTGTACACCTTCACCGGACACATCACGCGTGATCGATGGGTTGTCAGACTTGCGGGAAATCTTGTCAATTTCATCAATGTAAACAATGCCGCGTTGCGCTTTCTGTACGTCGTAGTCACATTTTTGCAGCAGTTTCTGAATGATATTTTCGACGTCCTCACCCACATAACCGGCCTCGGTCAGCGTGGTGGCATCGGCCATGGTAAATGGCACATCCAGGAAACGCGCCAGGGTTTCAGCCAGCAGCGTTTTGCCGCTACCGGTCGGCCCGATCAGCAGGATGTTACTCTTGCCTAATTCGATACCGTTGCTGGTATCGCCATTACGCAGGCGCTTATAGTGGTTGTAGACCGCCACTGCCAGCACTTTTTTTGCAGGTTCCTGGCCGATAACATAATCGTCAAGGTGCTGACGGATTTCATGCGGCGTCGGTAATGCACTGCGTTCACGGTGTGGCGCGACTTCTTTGATCTCTTCGCGAATAATGTCATTACATAAATCGACACATTCATCGCAGATATACACTGACGGCCCGGCAATCAGCTTACGAACTTCATGCTGGCTTTTGCCGCAAAAAGAGCAGTACAGCAGCTTTCCTGAACCGTCTTTGCGCTTATCTGTCATCAGTAAACCTCTTCTCTGGTATCAGTCCCGCAGCGTAACAATAACACCACGACACGACTATATTACACAACAGCCGCATGATTGGCTGATGTCTGTTCATTCCTGTTATGACTCATTGCTTGCAGGACTTCAGTAACTCAAGTCCTGCCTTTGAGACGTCCGTATGAGTATAACTATAGACCATCAGCCCGGCAGAAATAAGCCGTCAGGCGCGATGGGTAAATACGGAGTCTACTAACCCGTACTGTACAGCCTCATCAGCGGACAGGAAACGGTCACGCTCAGTGTCACGCTCTATTTCTTCAAGAGATTTGCCCGTATGTTTCGCCATCAGCTCATTCATACGAGATTTCACTTTCAGAATTTCTTTAGCATGGATCTCAATATCCGTCGCCTGGCCCTGGAAACCGCCCAGTGGCTGGTGGATCATCACACGGGAATTTGGCAGGCAGAAGCGTTTGCCTTCGGCACCGGCTGTTAACAGGAATGCGCCCATTGAACAGGCTTGTCCCATACAAATCGTGCTGACATCCGGTTTGATGAACTGCATGGTGTCATAAATCGACATACCGGCAGTGATCACGCCGCCCGGTGAGTTGATATACAAATAAATGTCTTTTTCCGGACTTTCTGCTTCCAGGAACAGCATCTGGGCAACAATCAGGTTAGCCATATGGTCTTCAACCTGACCGGTCAGGAAGATGATACGTTCCTTAAGCAGACGGGAGAAGATATCGTATGAACGCTCGCCCCGTGAAGTTTGCTCAACCACCATGGGTACCAACGCCATGTTTGGTGCAAATTGCTCTCTTTCACCACTGTATGACATAACCGTCTCCTAATAGATTCTGTTTGGCGCTATTTAAAATCGATTCTACTTGAGATAGGCACACATGACTATGCTCAAGCGGCCAAGTCGCCATTTACACGCCTGACGGTGTTTATCAGTCAGATTTTAACTACAAATTTACCTGGGTTAGCTCTTATCAATTGGGGGAATTGCCCCCTTTTTCAAGCCTGCAGTGATATTTCTTTTTTGGCGTGCCCCCTGAGCCAGTAAAAAACCATCCTGAGGGTGTCAGTCAACAGTTTCTACGTGGGCTGTGCTTTATATTGATAAATATAGTGCAAAAACAACAGCCAAAACAAAAATACCTGATTTTCAGGAAATAAAAAGCCCGCAGTAAAAACCGCGGGCTTTGGAAGCAAACCTGTAAACAGGTTCAGCAACGTGCATTACAATTATGCAGGTTGAGTCTGGTTCATCAGTTCAGTAAAGGTAGTGGCTTTTTCAGTCACTTTCGCTTTAGACAACAGAGTTTCGACCGCTTGTTCTTCCAGTGCGACGTTACGCATGTTGTTCATCAGCTCTTTGTTTTTGCTGTAGAACTCAACAACTTCCTGTGGATCTTCGTACGCAGAAGCCATTTCTTCGATCAGTGCTTTAACGCGATCTTCATCAGCTTTCAGTTCGTGCTGGCTGATGACCTCGCCAAGCAACAAACCAACAACGACGCGACGTTTAGCTTGCTCTTCAAACAATTCGCGTGGCAGTTCCAGCGCTTGTTTTTCGTTGCCGCCAAAACGTTGCGCAGCCTGACGACGCAGAACATCCACTTCGCCGTCGATCAGTGCAGATGGCACGTCGATTTCGTTAGCGCTGACCAGACCGTCGATTGCCTGAGTTTTGATGCGGTTACGAACAGCACCTTTCAGCTCGCGTTCCATGTTTTTACGCACTTCAGCACGCAGACCTTCAACAGAACCATCAGCCACGCCGAAACGTTTGATGAATTCAGGGGTCAGTTCTGGCAACTCACGCTCTTCGACTTTCTTCAAAGTAATCGCGAACTTAGCCGCTTTACCTTTCAGGTTTTCAGCATGGTAATCTTCCGGGAAGTTCACGTCGATGGTGAATTCTTCACCGGCTTTGTGACCCACCAGACCGTCTTCGAAGCCTGGGATCATGCGGCCCTGGCCCATAGCCAGTACGAAATCAGAAGCTTTGCCGCCTTCGAATTCTTCACCGTCGATGGAACCGGAGAAATCAACAGTCACACGGTCTTCAGCAGTGGCCGCAGCATCAGTTTCTTTCCAGTCCGCTTGTTGCTTACGCAGAGTTTCCAGCATGGTATCAACATCAGCGTCGTTAACTTCAACAACCGGTTTTTCAACTTCGATGTTTTCCAGATCTTTCAGCTCAACTTCCGGGTACACTTCAAATTCTACGGAGAAGTTAAAGTCTTCACCCTGCTTGTACTCACCCGGGATGTAGTTAGGTGCGCCAGCTGGATTGATTTTTTCTTTGATGATCGCATCAACGAAATTGCGTTGCATCAGATCACCCAGTACGTCCTGACGTACTGACGCGCCGTAACGCTGTTCAATGATGTGGCTTGGTACTTTGCCTTTACGGAAGCCGTCAATACGTACTTTTTTAGAGACGTTGATCAGTTCACTGCTCACTGCTTTTTCAATGCTTTCAGCAGGAACAGTAATCGTTACGCGGCGCCCAAGGCCTTGAGTGGTTTCAACAGAAACTTGCATCTTGTTACCTCAAAAAAAAATCACAGTGCTCGGTCAACTCCAGAAGTCGTTCTCAAGATGAGCGCAAACTTACCTTGAAAACGACTTCTAAGAACCGGGACAGTTCTGTATCAGAACGTAGCCCTGTATTCGAGAGCGTCCGAAACCATTCCGGAAAAATTAGACGCGACATTATAGCGGCGCATACGCATTGAGTCGAGGACGGTCTCTGTTGCGCGGGAGGAAACTCACACGGGACTCGATCCTTCGAAAAATGCGGCCATTCAGAGGTATAAACCTCGTGCCGTCAGTCCGTCAGAAGAAAAACAAAAACGGCCCGCAGGCCGTTTCTTGAAATTCGCATCTACTAATACCGCATCTGGCAAGGAAAGTTCCAGTGTTACCGCGTCAAATGCCGATATTTATGCCTTTTGTGAATCAGATCGCGACTGTCAGGCCATGGTGCCCGCGCCGCGACACGGCGGTGAAGCTGGCACCGTATCTTGTAAGCCTTCCCATTCTTTCAGGGTATACGTGTGCAAAGCCAGCGCATGCACGCTGCCTGCAAGCTCCTCCGTTAATCTCCCATAGATGGCACGATGACGCGCCAGGAAACGCTCCCCGATAAACTTATCCGACACCATGACCACTTTAAAATGGCTCTCGGAGCCTGCCGGGACATTATGACGATAGCTTTCGTCAGTCACTTCCAGAAACGCAGGTTCAAATGCTTCAACTAATTTTGCTTCTATTTGCTCACGAATCATAGCAATCTCCTTACACCGCATCAGCAGAGAACTGCGCCTGTCTGGTACACCTATCTCTTTATAATGATAGGCGGCTTTCCAGATTCTACGCACGCCCGAACAATAAATTTCTGCTGCAGATTGATAAAAATGGCGCTCAGTCTGTCAAAGAAACTGCCGCTTCGCTACGGATGGCGTCAGCAGCCCGCGGCTTTACTGCGACTTTGCTGAAAAAAAACGCGAAAAACACGCTTTTCCGGATTGTTGGGACTTCCCCCGGCAAATGGCAATGTTATGATGTCGGCAAATTTTTGAGCACTATTCCCTTATTAATATTGAGAAAATACACATGCTAAAGAAAATTATTTTCCCTGTTCTGGCACTGTTCATGCTGGCCGGTTGCGCCACCAGCACTAACACCCTGGACGTTTCACCGAAAATTGTTCTGCCTTCACAAGATCCAACGCTTCAGGGCATTACTATCAGCATCAACGGTGCTGACCAGCGTCAGGATCAGGCACTGGCAAAAGTGAACCGCGATGGGCAGTTGATTTCCCTGACACCGTCACGCGATCTGCGTTTCCTGTTGCAGGAATCACTGGAGAAACAAATGACCGCCAGAGGTTACATGGTAGGGGCTGACGGCGCGGTTGATTTGCAAATTGTGGTGAACAACCTGTATGCAGATGTTCAGGAAGGTAACCTGCGTTATAACATCACCACTAAAGCCGACATCTCCATCATCGCAACGGCGAAGAACGGCAGCAAGCAGGTGAAAAACTACCGCTCGACGTATAACGTTCAGGGTGCACTGTCTGCGACTAACGCAAAAATTACCAACGCAGTTAACACCACACTGGGCGATGTCATCAGTGACATGGCGTCAGACACCAGCATCAGTGACTTCATCAAAGCGAATGCCCGTTAAGTTCAGCTGAAGTTTGCGTGATGAATTCTGCCCGGCTCGTCCGGGCAGAATGCTTTTTAAGGCCAGTGATTATCTTTCCTGAAATGCATCCCTTCCTTTATTATGCGTATGCGCCACTCTCTCAACGGTTCGCAGGAACACAATTTTCATGATCAGTCAGTACTTTAAAATTTTCACGCAACGCAATACGGTCATTTTACTGCTTCTGGGCTTCGCTTCCGGCTTACCCCTGGCGCTGACGTCCGGCACGTTGCAGGCGTGGATGACGGTCGAAAATGTTGACCTGAAAACCATCGGTATTTTTTCGCTGGTAGGCCAGGCTTACGTGTTCAAGTTCTTATGGTCACCGATGATGGACCGTTACACGCCTTCTTTTCTCGGGCGCAGACGCGGATGGCTGATCCTGACGCAGTTGTTGCTGGTCGTGGCGATTTTCGCGATGGGTTTTATGGACCCTTCAAAAGATTTATTCTGGCTCGCCGCACTGGCCGTACTGATTGCATTCGCCTCGGCGTCGCAGGACATCGTTTTTGACGCGTATAAAACCGATTTACTGCCACCGGAAGAACGCGGAAATGGTGCCGCCGTGTCAGTTCTGGGTTACCGCCTGGCAATGCTGGTCTCCGGCGGACTGGCATTATGGCTGGCTGATCGGTATCTCGGCTGGCAGCATATGTACTGGCTGATGGCAGGTATGATGCTCATCGGCGTTCTCGCCACCCTGTTGTCGCCGGAGCCTGAAAATACCCAACCAGCGCCGCGTACCATGGAGATGGCCGTCGTCGCACCGCTGAAAGACTTTTTTGGCCGCAACAATGCCTGGCTGATTTTGCTGCTCATCGTGATGTACAAGATGGGCGATGCGTTTGCGGGAAGCCTGAGTACAACATTTTTGATCCGTGGCGTCGGTTTTGATGCGGGGGAGGTCGGGCTGGTAAATAAAACGCTCGGGCTGATGGCAACCATCATCGGTGCATTGTTTGGCGGAATGTTAATGCAGCGTCTGAGCTTGTTCCGCGCCCTGATGTTATTTGGGATTTTGCAGGCTGTTTCTAACGCCGGTTACTGGATCCTCGCCATCACCGATAAAGATTTAACCACTATGGGCGCGGCGATTTTCTTTGAAAACCTGTGTGGCGGTATGGGGACGGCAGCGTTCGTGGCACTCCTGATGACGCTGTGTAATCGCTCATTCTCTGCCACCCAGTTTGCGCTGCTTTCAGCATTGTCTGCCGTGGGCCGCGTGTATGTCGGGCCGATTGCAGGATGGTTCGTTGAAGCTTATGGCTGGCCGTGGTTTTATCTTTTCTCGATTGTGGCAGCGGTGCCCGGTTTACTGCTGCTGGCTGTTTGCCGGCAGACCCTCGAATACACCCAAAATACAGACAGTTTTCTGCCGCGCATTCACTTTGCCGCCCCGTATCGCTGGGCATTACGTTGCATGCTGACGGGAAGCTTGTTATTGATACTCTGGCTGATCACGCTGATTGTCGACAGTATGGGCTGGGCATCCTGGCAAAGGCTGGCGACAACCTTGTTAGAAACGGGAGCAGTTATTTGCCTGACTGGCGTTATTTTAGGCAGTCTGCTCGATTTTTTATCTCTGCGCCGTACTGCACGTTCCTGATTTACCGCCATTCATTCGAAATGAATGGCGCGTTTCATTTAACAAATGATCTATAAATAGGACGCAATAAATTAAATTCAGAAAAAATAATATTTTCCGGGATAGTTTTTCTTTCGGGCTTTTCATGCATTTTATTTCACCTGCTTTATACATTAATTTAACATTAATTAAACGTATCGATGAGATATCGCACGACAATTATAATGTCAAAATCTGTCACCCCTTGTTTTTCATCACTATAGAAAAAAATCCATACGCAACATATTGTTGCCCACTGTAAATTGTCACGATCCGTGACATGTGTGACTGCGTTAACATAAAGTGTCAACAGCGCTTTGACACTTGTTTAAGCGTGTTTACAGTCCTGCAACCTTCCCGTAAAATGCCCGCACACCTGAAGCGACAATAGAGCCCTAGTTATTGAGGTCGTTAGATGAGACTTAAGAAATACAATAAAAGTATTGGGATGTTGTCCTTATTTGCCTCCGCGGTAATGTTGAGCGGTTGCAATACGGCATTGATGGATCCCAAGGGAGCAATTGGACTTGAGCAGAGAACGCTGATTTTAACCGCTATCGGTTTAATGCTGATCGTTGTTATACCAGTTATTATCATGGCGTTTGCCTTTGCCTGGAAGTATCGCGCTTCCAATACAAAAGCAAAATACAGTCCTGATTGGTCCCACTCCAACAAAATTGAAGCCGTCGTCTGGACAGTTCCAATTATTATCATTGCCATCCTGGCAACGATTACCTGGAAAACCACCCACTCGCTTGATCCGTTCAAGCCAATCGTGACTGACCAAAAACCGATGACGGTTGAAGTCGTTTCTCTGGACTGGAAATGGTTGTTCATTTATCCAGAACAAGGCATCGCGACCGTTAACGAACTGGTTATTCCTAAAGATGTGCCTGTTCAGTTCAAAGTCACTTCAGACTCTGTCATGAACTCGTTCTTCATTCCTCAGTTAGGCGGGCAGATTTATGCGATGGCCGGTATGCAAACTCAGCTGCATTTGATTGCAAATGAAGCGGGTACGTATAAAGGCATTTCAGCAAGCTTCAGCGGCCGCGGCTTCTCAGGTATGAAGTTCAACACAATTGCGACTCCAACCCGTGCCGATTTCGACACCTGGGTAGCAAAAGTGAAAAGTGCACCGAACCAGCTGGCTACCACTGATGACTTCAACAAACTGGCTGCACAGAGCATCGACAACCCGGTCGAATACTTCTCTGTTGCAAAACCTGGTTTGTTTAAAGAAATCATTGGCAAATACTCCATGCATGACATGAAGGCAGCGCCAGAAGGTCACACCATGCCAATGCCGGCAGGCGCTGACATGAAAGGCATGGATATGGGTGGACAGTCTCACGCAGCCGGAGCCGAGGAATAAACGATGTTCGGAAAATTAACGCTTGATTCGGTTCCGTATCATGAACCGATTATCATGGTCACAGTTGCCGCGATTATTATCGGTGGCCTGGCAGTAGTTGCCGGCATCACCTATTTCGGTAAGTGGAAATATCTGTGGACCGAGTGGCTGACCTCCGTCGACCACAAAAAATTAGGTATCATGTATATCATTCTGGCCTTCGTCATGCTTCTGCGTGGCTTTGCCGATGCCATCATGATGCGTAGCCAGCAGGTGCTTGCCTCTGCGGGCGAGCCGGGCTTCCTTCCTCCTCATCACTACGACCAAATCTTTACCGCGCACGGCGTGATCATGATCTTCTTCATGGCGATGCCTTTCGTAATCGGTCTGATGAACGTGGTTGTTCCTTTGCAAATCGGTGCGCGCGACGTTGCGTTCCCGTTCCTGAACAACGTGAGCTTCTGGTTTACCGCCGCGGCTGTTGTGCTGATCAACATCTCTTTGGGTGTGGGTGAGTTCGCACAGACCGGCTGGTTAGCTTATCCGCCACTGTCAGGTAAGGAATACAGTCCGGGGGTCGGGGTAGATTACTGGATCTGGAGTCTCCAGATATCCGGTGTCGGGACCTTGCTGACCGGTGTTAACTTCTTTGCGACCATCCTGAAGATGCGCGCACCCGGTATGCCGCTGATGAAAATGCCGGTATTTACCTGGGCCGCACTGTGCACCAACGTGTTGATTATCGTGTCCTTCCCGATTCTGACCGTGACTGTTGCACTGCTGACTTTAGACCGTTATCTGGGCACCCATTTCTTCACGAATGATATGGGCGGCAACATGATGATGTACATCAACCTGATTTGGGCCTGGGGCCATCCGGAAGTGTACATTTTGGTTCTGCCAGTATTCGGTGTGTTCTCAGAAGTTACCGCAACCTTCTCCAAAAAACGTCTGTTCGGTTACACCTCGCTGGTATGGGCAACCATCGCCATCACCGTGTTGTCGTTCATCGTTTGGTTGCACCACTTCTTCACCATGGGTTCTGGCGCCAACGTCAATGCCTTCTTCGGCATCATGACGATGATCATTTCTATCCCGACCGGGGTAAAAATCTTCAACTGGCTGTTCACCATGTATCAGGGCCGTATCACGCTCAACGCCGCGATGCTGTGGACTGTTGGCTTCATCATCACCTTCTCTGTGGGTGGTATGACCGGTGTTCTGCTGGCGGTTCCGGGTGCTGACTTCGTGCTGCACAACAGCCTGTTCCTGATTGCCCACTTCCATAACGTTATTATCGGTGGTGTGGTCTTCGGTTGCTTCGCAGGTCTGACTTACTGGTTCCCTAAATCCTTCGGCTTCACGCTGAACGAAAAATGGGGTGTGCGTTCATTCTGGTTCTGGATCATCGGCTTCTTCGTTGCGTTCATGCCACTGTACGTCCTCGGCTTCATGGGCATGACCCGTCGTGTCAGCCAGAACATCGATCCTGAGTTCCACCCGCTGCTGGTTGTTGCAGCGTGCGGTGCTGCACTGATTGCCTGCGGTATCCTCTGCCAGCTGATCATGATCTTCGTTTCCGTTCGCGACCGCGACCAGAACCGTGATCTGACCGGTGACCCATGGGGCGCACGTACTCTGGAGTGGTCAACCTCTTCTCCTCCTCCGTTCTACAACTTCGCTATCGTGCCGCAAATTCACGACCGTGATGAGTTCTGGGACATGAAAGAGAAAGGCACCGCTTACAAGCAGCCTGCTAAATATGAACCGATTCATATGCCACGTAACAGCGGCGCCGGTTTCATCATCGCTATGCTGAGTCTGGTTTGTGGTTTCGCGTTAATCTGGGATATCTGGTGGCTGGCCGCGGTGAGCTTCATTGCACTGGCTGCGACCTGGATTGCGAAAAGCTTCGACGAAGATGTTGATTACTACGTGCCAGTTGAAGAAGTGGAACGTATTGAAAACCAACATTATGAACAAATCCGTAAAGCAGGTGTGAAACATGGCAACTGATACTCTGACTCACCACGATGAGGCCCATGCTGAGCATGGGCACCACGATGCAGGTGCAACCAAAGTCTTCGGCTTCTGGATCTACCTGATGAGTGACTGCATATTGTTTGCGAGCCTGTTCGCAACTTATGCAGTACTGGTAAACGGGACCGCTGGCGGTCCCTCTGGTAAAGACATTTTTGAACTGCCGTTCGTACTGGTAGAAACCTTCTGCCTGTTGTTCAGTAGTATCACTTACGGCTTTGCGATGCTGGGCATGAACAAAGGTAACAAAGCAGCGGTTAACGGCTGGTTGTTCCTGACTTTCCTGTTCGGTTTAGGCTTCATCGGGATGGAACTCTATGAATTCCATCACCTGATTGCTGAAGGCTATGGTCCGCAGCGCAGTGGTTTCCTGTCTGGCTTCTTTGCGCTGGTCGCCACCCACGGTCTGCACGTGACCTGTGGTCTGATTTGGATCCTGACCATGATGGTTCAGGTTTCACGTCGCGGTCTGACTGAAGTCAACAAAACCCGTCTGATGTGTCTGAGCCTGTTCTGGCACTTCCTGGACGTGGTGTGGATCTGCGTGTTTACCGTTGTTTATCTGATGGGAGCAATGTAATGAGTCATTCTGCTACTTCCCATGGTGGCGCAAGCCACGGCAGCCTGAAGTCATACGCTATTGGCTTCATCTTGTCGGTTATCCTGACGGTGATCCCGTTTGCCATGGTCATGACCGACACGGCGTCACATTCACTGATTCTGGGTACCGTGGTTGCTTCTGCAATCATCCAGATTGTTGTCCATCTGGTGTTCTTCCTGCACATGAATACGTCGTCGGAAGAGCGCTGGAACCTGGTGGCACTTCTGTTCACCGCTGTGATTATCTTTATCGTCGTTGTGGGCTCATTGTGGATTATGTATAACCTCAACCTCAATATGATGGTCAGTTAAAGAGCCGAGCTGCACGTGATGATTAAGCAATACCTGCAAGTAACGAAACCAGGAATTATTTTCGGCAACTTAATTTCTGTCATCGGGGGATTTCTCCTTGCTGCCAAAGGCAGCATCGACTTCCCACTCTTTCTCGCCACACTGGTGGGTGTTTCGCTGGTTGTCGCATCGGGTTGTGTCTTTAACAACTTTATCGACCGCGACATCGACCGGATCATGGAAAGAACGAAGAACCGGGTCCTGGTGAAAGGGCTTATTCCGCCGAAAACAAGCCTGGTTTACGCGACCATTCTGGGTATTGCGGGCTTTGCGTTGTTGTATATCGGAGCAAATCCGCTGGCCATGTGGCTGGCAGTGATGGGCTTTGTGGTTTATGTCGGCGTTTACAGCCTGTACATGAAACGCAACTCGGTATACGGCACGCTGATCGGCAGCTTGTCTGGCGCAGCGCCACCGGTTATCGGTTACTGTGCCGTTTCTGGCCAGTTTGATACCGGTGCACTGATCTTGCTTCTGATTTTCAGCCTGTGGCAGATGCCGCATTCGTACGCGATTGCCATCTTCCGCTTCAAAGATTATCAGGCAGCAGGTATCCCGGTTCTGCCAGTAGTGAAAGGCATCTCCGTCGCCAAGCATCATATTATCGTCTACATTCTGGCGTTTATGATTGCGACGCTGATGCTGACCCTGAGCGGTTATGCAGGTTATAAATACCTGATTGTCGCCGCCGCTGTCAGTATCTGGTGGCTGGGCATGGCACTGAAGGGGTATAAAACGGAAAATGACGTGGTGTGGGCGAGAAAACTGTTTGGTTTCTCCATCATCACCATCATGTCGCTGAGCTTCATGATGTCCGTGGATTTTAATTCTGCACCGACATCCTTGCTGACCTACGTTTGGTAACACGCACCTTCAGTGTAACCCGCTGAAATCACAGCTAAAGGCCAGTAGCAATACTGGCCTTTTCTTTTTCTCAGTCTGACAGGCAAACACCGTAATATCTGCTAAAGATCCATCGTTTTACCCAGGCCGGCTTAATCATTAAAATGTCGGATTGTTATTTTGAGGTAGTAATGTGAACGATAACCAGATGACCCCGCAGGAAAGTCGGGCTACATGGGGACTAGGGACAGTATTTTCTTTGCGCATGCTCGGCATGTTCATGGTTCTGCCGGTGCTGACCACCTACGGCATGAAATTATCCGGCGCCAGCGAAACACTGATCGGCATCGCCATCGGCATTTACGGCCTGGCACAGGCTGTTTTCCAGATCCCATTCGGACTGCTTTCTGACCGCGTTGGCCGCAAGCCACTGATCGTCTTTGGTCTGGTCATCTTCTGCATCGGCAGCATTGTGGCTGCTTCCACCGAATCTATCTGGGGCGTGATCATTGGTCGTGCCCTGCAAGGCTCTGGCGCGATTGCTGCCGCCGTGATGGCCCTGCTGTCTGACCTGACCCGTGAGCAAAACCGCACCAAAGCGATGGCGTTTATCGGCATCAGTTTTGGTATTACCTTTGCAATTGCTATGGTGCTCGGCCCGATCATCACCCACGCCTGGGGTTTACACGCCCTGTTCTGGGCGATCGCAGTATTGACCGTTCTCGGCATCATCATTACCGTGGCCGTGGTGCCCTCCCCTGCTACGCACATTCTTAATCGCGAATCGAGCATGGTAAAAGGCAGCTTCGGCAAAGTGATGGGCAACGCCAAACTGCTGAAACTGAACTTCGGTATTCTGTGTCTTCACGTGTTACTGATGTCGAGCTTCGTGGTGTTGCCGCAAGTGATGGAACATGCGGGCTTCCCGCCGAGTGAACACTGGCGGGTGTATCTGATCACCATGCTGACGTCTTTCGTCGCAGTCATTCCGGTGATTGTCTACGCTGAGAAAAAGCGCCACATGAAACAGGTGTTCATGGGTTGCGTGGTTGTGTTGCTGCTGGCTGAAATCGTACTGTGGGCCGCGGGGCTACATTTATGGGCGGTCATCGCCGGTATCCAACTGTTCTTCCTGGCTTTCAACGTGATGGAAGCGATTCTGCCTTCGCTTATCAGTAAAGAATCACCCGCGGGCTACAAAGGCACGGCGATGGGGCTTTATTCCACCAGCCAGTTCATCGGTGTGGCGATTGGCGGCAGCTTAGGCGGTTATGTTTACGGACACGTCGGGGCCGGTGCCGTATTCCTGGTTTGTGCGGCCATTGCCGTCGTCTGGTTGCTGGTCAGTTCTACCATGACCGAACCCCCGTATGTCAGCAGCCTGCGTATTACGCTGTCTGAACTGGCGGTGAAAGATTCCGCCCTGCAGGCACGGATCCTCGCACAACCGGGCGTGGCCGAAGCCGTTGTCGTTCCGGAAGAATTCAGCGCCTACGTAAAAGTCGACACCAAACAGACCAACCGTAAAGCGCTCGAACAACTGGTCAGCGCTGCCTGACGCCTTCTGACATAAGGAATCAGCTGTGTCTGGAAACTGGCACAGCGTTTCATTTTTATCCCCACTGCGTGACACCCTTCACTTAAAAAATTCCCTCAATCGTTATCCTCAAGAATTCCTTAACAAAATTTTGTCAGTGATGACGGCTCTCGGGCCTTTTGAGGATCTCATGAAAACATATGCTCTCGTTGGCACCGGTGGACGCTCAGGCTTATACATTGAAGCGATCACCGGTAAATACCGCCACAACGCAAAATTTGTGGCCTTCTGTGATACAAATCAGACGCGAATGGATTATGCGAACCGCCAGCTTGAGCAGAGCGGCATCGCACGGGTATCTACCTGGAAATCTGCTGATTTCAATACGATGCTCGACGAAACCAAACCGGATATCGTGATTGTCACCAGCATGGATCGCACACATGACGATTATATCGTCCGCGCCCTGCATGCCGGTTGTGACGTCATTACTGAAAAGCCGATGACCATTGATGAACAACGCGCGCTGCGCATTCTGGATGCCGTCGATGCAACTGGCTATCAGGTGCGTGTGGCGTTCAATTACCGCTACGCGCCGCATCACAGCAAAATGCGTGAACTGCTGATGCAGGAAACCATCGGTGAAGTACTTTCCGTGCATTTTGAATGGCTGCTGAATACCGAACATGGCGCCGATTATTTCCGCCGCTGGCACCGCGAAAAACGTAATTCCGGCGGTCTGCTGGTGCATAAATCCACCCATCATTTTGACCTGATGAATTTCTGGCTCAACAGCACGCCGGAGAAAGTTTATGCGCAGGGCGACCTGCGTTTTTACGGTAAAGAGAATGCAGAAAAGCGTGGCGTGACAGAGTTTTATCCGCGTACACATGGCTATCCGCAGGCACAGAATGATCCGTTTGCACTGCATATGGGCGATAACGCCCAGCTCAAAGCGCTGTATCTGGATGCGGAACATGAAGATAACTATTTCCGTGACCAGAGTGTCTTCAGTGACGGCATCAGCATTGAAGATACGTTGTCGGTGCTGGTGAAATATCAAAACAAAGTACAGCTAACCTATTCGCTCAATGCGTATCTGCCGTGGGAGGGTTTGAACGTAGTGTTCAACGGCACCAAAGGCCGCATTGAAATGAAAATCGTCGAGATGTCGTACGTAAACGCAGGCGGAAAACGCGAAAACGAAGGCAGCATTGAGAAAGCAGAAATTACTGTTTATCCGTTATTTGCCGAACCCTGGAAGGCGGAGTTCCAGATGGGAGAAGGCGGCCATGGCGGCGGTGATAATGCCATGCTGGAAGACCTGTTCGGCGAGCGCAAAGACGACCCGTTAAAACGCGCCGCCGATCACCGCGCCGGCGCGATGTCGATCCTGACAGGAATTGCCGGAAATCTCTCGATGCAGTACGACAAACCGATTTACTTTAAAGACTTCGAACTGGTGAAAAGACTGTGCCAGCGGAAGTAATCGCCATAAAAAAGGGACGCAATGCGTCTAATGCCGATCGTTTAAGGATCAGTTGACCGATCCTGTGGCTCGTGTAAAAAGGGTTCATGCTCATCATGGACCCTTTTTAAATGGAACTTTCACAAGCTCTCGGTATTATCAATCTTACTGCCCCC